>CAZIMY010000062.1:0-15132 GCA_964540315.1 uncultured Wenzhouxiangella sp. | reverse complement strand
TGTTCGACCTTGGCGGCGAACTGTGCGTTCCCGGCATGGAAATGATCCAGGGCCGACATATCGATCGACTGGAACAGGAGCTGGACCGGCTCAATGCAGATCTCCCGCCGCTTAAGGATTTCATCCTGCCGGGCGGCAGCTTGACGGCAGCTCAGGCCCACCTTGCCAGGACAATCTGTCGGCGCGCCGAGCGTCGGGTCATCACCCTGGCCCGCCAGGAACCGGTCAACGAGCCGGTTATTCGCTATCTGAACCGTTTATCCGATCTGCTGTTCGTCATTGCTCGCACAGTTGCGCGCGCCTCGGGGGCGGGCGAAGTCCTATGGAACCACGAGCGCAAGCGATGAGCCTGATCATCTTTTCCCATGAAGACTGTCTGGCACATGCACCGCCACCCGGACATCCGGAGCGCAGCGAGCGCCTCCAGGCCGCCATGGCCGGAGTCGAGCAGTTGGATCAACCCGAGGTGCGGCAGGCCGAGCCCGCTGACGATGAAGATCTGAAGCGGGTCCATGGTGTCAATTACCTGCAAAGCCTGAGAGATCTGGACGCCAGCGGCAGTCTGCTCAGCCTGGATCCAGACACTTACATCGGACGCGGCAGCCTGCGCGCTGCCCGCTTGGCGGCCGGAGCCGTTTGCCAAGGGGTTGACCAGGTCGTTCGTGACCCGGAGCGCGCGGTCTTCGCCGTAGTTCGACCGCCCGGCCACCATGCCGAATCTGCGCAGGCGATGGGATTCTGCCTGCTCAACAGTATTGCGGTTGCGGCCGCCAGGGCTGCCGAAGTCCATGGTTTGAAGCGAGTGGCGGTTGTCGATTTTGATGTCCACCACGGCAACGGCACCGAGGCGATTCTGCAGGACGATTCGCGCTACATGTTTATCTCTTCTCACCAGGCATCGATCTATCCCGGCACCGGAGACCCTGCAACAACCAAGGGATCCAACATCGTCAACGCTACACTGACCGCCAACTCGGGCAGCGACGAGTTCAGGGCTTTGTGGACGGAACGGCTATTGCCCGCGCTTGATCGTTTTAAACCTGAATTGATTCTGGTCTCAGCAGGTTTTGACGGCCATTGGCGCGATCCGTTGGCCCAGCTCCAGCTGAAAGATCAAGATTTTTTCTGGATTGGCGAACAACTCAGACAAACCGCCAAGGCACACGCCAACGGCCGTCTGGTTGCAAGCCTGGAAGGTGGATACGACCTGGCCGCCATCACCGAAAGCGTCGTGGCTTTCAGCGAGGGTATCGAATAAAGTCTCGAAAGGACGGAGAACTGGAGCGGGCGAACGGAATCGAACCGTCATCACGAGCTTGGGAAGCTCGGGTAATAACCATTATACGACGCCCGCTAATGGCCGCTTCTCTCTAATTAAAACGCAAAACGCCGGCCTTTTTCAAGGCCGGCGTTTTGCGTTCAAGCTTTAACTAAACTTTGCCCTGCACACGCCGCAACGCTTGCTCATGAGCCAGGCCCTTGATCAGGCTGACGCACATGAACAACAGAACAATAGCGAAGGGCAGTCCTGTGCTGACTGATCCCGCCTGGAGCGCGTTCAGCGCGGCCGCACCACCCACAGCGAGCAGAACGGCAGCAATTGCGCCTTCGATCAACACCCAGAAGACGCGCTGCGGTACAGGCGCATCGATCTTGCCGCCGGATGTGATCGAATCAATCACCAGCGATCCTGAATCAGACGAGGTGATGAAGAACACCAGTACCAGCACAATGGCCAGGAACGAGGTAATCGACGTCATTGGTAGCTCCTGTAGCATCTGGAACAGAGCTAGCGAGGAATCGGTGATACCGCTTTCTCCCAGTGCGCCGACACCAGCTGCCGCCTGATCAAGGCCATTACCACCAAAAGCACTCATCCATACGGTCGAAACAACAACGGGCACAATCAGGACCGCAGTCAGGAACTGGCGGATACTCCTGCCGTAAGAGACGCGAGCGATGAACATTCCGACAAATGGGGACCATGCGATCCACCAGGCCCAGAAAAAGATCGTCCAGCTGTGATAGAAGACATCATCTTCCCGACCAACCGGATTACTCAGCGGCAGCAGATACTCAACATATCCACCTGCGGTCTGACCCAGATTACTGAAGAACGACATGAGGCCACCGGCCACCATGACGAACACCAATAGCGCCAGAGCAAGGAGCATATTGAGGTTGCTGAGCAGTTTCACACCACCATCGATACCTCTAAGCACTGAAATCAAGGCAACCGTTGTTACGCCCGCAATGATCAAAGTCTGGGACAGCAAGCCACTCGGAATACCAAACAGGAAATCAATCCCGCCGGCCGCCTGTTGAGCTCCAAGTCCCAAAGAGGTTGCAAGACCAAAGATGGTTGCAACCACCGCCAGCGTATCGATCACGTCGCCCATCCAGCCCCAGACCCGATCGCCGAGCAGGGGATAAAAACAGGAACGAATCGTGAGCGGCAGGCCCTTGTTGTAAGAGAAGAAGGCCAGGGCCAAGGCAACAACACCGTAAATAGCCCACGGGTGCAGACCCCAGTGATACATGGTTGCGCCAAGCGCCGCAGACCTGGATTCTTCTGTTCCACCGGCAATGTTCAGCGGCGTCCCGAACCATTCGGTGAAGTAACCGACAGGTTCTGCAACCGACCAGAACATCAGGCCGATGCCCATCCCTGCTGCAAACAGCATGGCGAACCAGGACATGAGCGAGAACTCGGGCTTGGCGTCATCGCCACCCAGACGGATAGAACCCACTGGCAGCAGAATCAAGGCCAGACAGAAGAGAACAAAGAAGTTACCTGCTGACAAAAACATCCAGTCGAACGTATCTCCAATCCATACCCGGGTCGACCCAAGCATGGAGTTGGACTGCTCTGGAAAAATCAAGGACAAAATTACGAACAGCAGAATCAACACAGAGCTGACCACGAAGACCGGATTGTGCAAATCAAGCCCCAGCCAGGTCACGTTGTCCTGGCCCAGCTCATAATCTGTTTCGTAGACTTCTTCGAGTTCCTCTAGAAGCTTGTCTTGATCGTTCTGACTTCCTGTCGAATCACTCATTTCAATCTCCTTCGGTTTGTTTTATTTTTCTCGCCCGTGGTACTGGATACTCAGAAGTAATAACCGAAGTTAATATTGAAGCGAGTATTCGTTCCCCCATCGGTGGGCGCGTCAAATGTTCCACCAATGAACGGCTGATTTTCAGCAGTGATCACGTCGATATAGGTAAACAGACCGCCCGAGGCGACCGAGACGCCGGTAACGTTCATCCACGTATCTTCCAGACCACCCGACTTGTCGGTGACCAGCGAGTAGTTGTTGTAGAACTGCAGGTTGGACACCGGACCCCAGTTGACCGGCAGGCTATAGGCCAGATTCGCGGTATAGGTCGTGGCTTCCGAGGAAATGGTATCGAAGAAGTCGTAGGCACCAACAACCATGCGGGTACCGCCATTGTCCATGTCGTATTCGTACTCGGTGGCCTGCAGCATCAGGTTCCATGCGCCGAAAGTACTGTTGAGATGAAGTGCGTAGGCTGACTGGCTGCCGTTGCTGTTTCCTCCGCCGTCAACGACGTCACCAAACTGGGCCGATAGACCAACCTCGGTGGTGAAGTCAGAGCCGTAGCCGAAGGTGTAAGCACCGCGAAGGTTGAAGATGCTTGCGTCATAGGCGCCTTCACTGGGATTGGCATAAGTACCTTCGCCCGGTGCGCGCACGCCAACGATATCGTAGGAATAACGATCGTTCAGGTTGTTCGGCGAATCACCGGCATCAAAGCCGTAATAGCCGTCAGCTCCGCCCAACTCGTCGTTCCAGTAGAAAGCGCCCTGAAGATTCAGCGGGCCATCGTCGTGAATCAGCTTTACCCCGAAATCATAGTCGTCTTCAAGACCGAGGTAGTAATTCGAGCTGAAGAAGAAACTGTGCGAGTTGAAGGGAGTAACGCCAAAGGGCACCTGGTGGATCCCCACCTGTCCCTGTAAGGTATCGGAGAAATCGTAGCCGGCCCAGGCGTGGTGGACTACGTTCATGTACTGGTAAAAGCGGTATTCCGCTGAGAGAATCACGTCCCCTACCGTCCCGTCGAAATTCAGGCGAACGGTGTCAAGCTCCAACGTTCCGTTATTTTCTTTGTTGGTGTCGTTGTAGTCTTCAAGGACGTACTGAAAACGAACAGCACCCCCGATGTCAATGCCACTCTCGTCTGCCGCAGCGGCCTCTTCTGCTGTTTCAGCAACTTGTTCAACGCGAGCTTCGACACGCTCTCGCGCAACACGCTCTTCGTCGCGATCTGCCTCCACCCCTTCAAGGCGCGACTGCATTTCCAGAAGCTGACGCTGCATTTGTTCAATTTGCTCACGCAGCTCTTCGGCTTCATCGCCACTGTTTGATGCGAATAGAGCGGACGAAGGCATAACCAATGCCAAAGCACACAAACACGCAAGAGGTGTCTTGTTCATTTGATAATTCTCCCAATTGTCGTTTTGAACCTGACTGTTCATGCAGCCTGACGGCCGACAAAATCACAGTCACTTGAAATTAGCGTTGGCAGCTTGATCCGCAAGAAGGCGGGCGTCTGCCGGGAATTGAACCTGCCCGAGTTATTGCAACTCAGGCATTCTTTGAACCGCATCTCAAGCGAACAAGATGCATGCTGTTTCCGTTTGCTTAGCGAATCAGGGTAACAAAGAGGTTAAACAAATGCAAACAACCGTTAAACCAGACCCCGAGGACGGAACAGCTTGTCGTGCAGGTTTAGAGCGTACCGATCCGTCATTCCCGCCACGTAGTCAAGGACCTGAGTGAGAGGTTCGGCATCGGCGATACGGTAACTATCGGGAATTTCCTTGGGGCAGCTCAGTAGGTGCTCAACCAATTGATGAATGACCGAAGTCGCCCGTCGTGCCTGCGCTTGAGCCTCCGGTCGAAGATAAACGCGCTCGAACATGAATTCGCGCAGATGCTTCATGGCCAGCATGACCTCGGCCTCCATGGCAACCTTGCCCCGCCGACATGATTCTTCGATAACCGCGTCGATCATCGTATTGATCCAATCTCCCCCGCGAAAAGGCCCCAACACCTGCGTCACCTCGTTGGGCACCTCTGCAGCGGTGATCACACCGGCGCGAACCGCGTCCTGCAAGTCATGATTGAGGTAGGCGATTCGATCAGCAAAACGCAGCACCCAGCCCTCGGCTGTGTTGGGCGGCGGCTTGACGCGCCAGGTATGGGCACGAATGCCGTCAAGCACCTCCCAACTCAAGTTGCATGGCTCGAGAACCTCGAAAATGCGAACGCCCTGGTCGGAATGCAGCCACTCGCCGTCATCCACATACTCAGACAAGGCCGCCTCGCCGGTGTGTCCGAACGGGGTATGCCCACAGTCGTGAGAAAGCCCGATCGCTTCAGTCAACGCTTCATTCAGCCCAAGCGCCACCGCCAGTGCCCGCCCTACCTGGGTGACCTGGAGGGTGTGAGTCATGCGCGTAACAACGTGATCGCCCTCCGGATTAATAAAGACCTGGGTCTTGTGTTTCAGCCGGCGAAACGCCTTGGAGTGGAGTACCCGGTCGCGATCGCGCTCGAACTCTGTGCGCAAAAGGTCAGGAGCTTCTTGACGACTGCGTCCGCGGCTGTCAGCCGAGCGGGTCGCGAGCGCAGAGAGCTGGGCTTCGCGAGCCTCGCGGTCTACCCGATGTATGGGTCGCAGCGCCGATGGTTCTTCAACTGGCAAAGACATTTGACCAAGTTTACAGGCGGTCTCTGATCGCTGCGTTAAATCCCACCAGCACCCCGCCGCCCTGCTCTATCACCGGGCGCTTGATCAGGGTTGGATATTCCAGGAGCAGCGCAACGGCCTGATCCGAGTCGGCCGCCCGGGAGCGCTCGTCCTCGCTGAGGTTGCGCCAGGTTGTCGATCTTCGGTTGACGAGACTATCGGTGCCGATGGACTCAACCCAACGCCGCAGGCGCTCCGCCTCAAGGCCATCAGCGCGAAAGTCCTGCCAACGATATTCCCGGCCCTGCTCATCCAGCCACCGCAGTGCCTTTCGACAGGCGTCGCAAGTCTTGATGCCATAAATCCTCAGTTCACTCATCGTGCAGCCCTGAGTAACTCGTTGACCGAGGTTTTGGAACGCGTCTTCTCGTCGACCTGCTTGACGATAATCGCAGCGTAGAGGCTGTGCGTGCCATCTTCAGCAGGCAGGCTCCCGGCCACGACCACGGAACCGGCGGGGACTCGACCGGTCAGGATCTCGCCGGTGAGGCGGTTATAAATACGCGTCGACTGACCGATAAAGACCCCCATTCCGATCACGGCACCCTTCTCCACAATCACACCTTCGACCACCTCGGAGCGCGCGCCTATGAAGCAACCGTCCTCAATGATTGTCGGCGTGGCCTGAAGGGGCTCAAGCACACCGCCGATGCCTGCTCCGCCCGAAACATGCACGCCAGCACCGATCTGGGCGCACGAACCCACCGTTGCCCAGGTATCGATCATGCTTCCAGCACCCACCCATGCGCCAATATTCACGTAACTCGGCATCAAGACCACGTCATGGCCAATATGGGCCCCTCGGCGAACCGTCGCCGGCGGAACGACACGCGCGCCGCTTTGGCCGGGCGCATCAGCAGGCTCGGAAAAACGAAGATCAACCTTATCGAAATAGTGCGTCAGACCGCCGGCAATATCGCGGTTAGGCGTAATCTTGAAATGCAGCAGGATGGCCTGCTTGAGCCATTCGTTGACCACCCAGCCATCATCCGATGGCTCAGCGACCCGTAACGCGCCGGACTCCAGCCCATCAAGACATTCGTCCACCGCGCGCCGTAAATCCGACTCATGGCGGTCCGGCCCGAGTTCGGCCCGAACCGCCCAGGCGGTTTCTATTTGCGCTCGAAGCGAGCTGTGCTGACTATTCATGCGGGTTCTCTTTCGGTGGTGGGTGCCGGTTCAATATCCAGCCGGCTTCGAAGGGCTTTTTCCAACGCATGGGTGGCGGCCTCATCCAGTCCGCGACCGGCATTATCGGAGACCAAGAAAACATCCTCAACCCGCTGGCCGAAGGTGGCGATCCGCGCATCCAGCAGCTGAACGCCGCAGGAAAGCAGCGCCTCGGCGATCGCCGAAAGCAGGCCCGGCCTGTCTGTGGCCGCCATCTCGATGCAAGTCAGGCCGCGCACCGGCGTCATCCGAATCTCGGCTTTTGCCATGAACGGCTGCAGACGCCGCGGCACCGAACAGAAAGGCAGCGGGCGCGCCGCCTTCGACGACAACTGCTCGGCAAGCACTCTGGTCAGCCGCTCGGCGTCGGCATCCAGTAGCGGTCCGCCGGCAGAACCCATGATCTGGAAAACGTCCCAGCTCTTTTCATCGTGGCTGGTCACGACCCTGGCCGCCAGCACGTTAAGCTGCATGCGATCGAGTTCCCGAGCGACCACAGCGAAGAGGCCCGAAAAGTCCTCGGCGTGAACAAAGACCTCACTGATCCCCTTATCCGGCAGATGGCGGAAAACGACCAGGGGCAAGGAAACCGATCGATCAACAGCCAAGGTCGCCCAGGTCAGTTGGTCGGCGTCAAGACGCAGAAAAGCTCGCTCAGGCAAAGCAGCCCAAAGCTGCTCAGCGCGTTCTGCAACCAAGCCGGCATCAGAGAGCTGCTCGAGCGCATCGCTGCGGGTTTCCCAGACGCTCTGGTCGCGATCGGGGCGCTCTTCGGGGGCGCGCTCCAGGGCGTCGCGGGCGGCCTGATAGAGTTCCCACAGCAGACTGTCTTTCCATGAATTCCAGATCCGAGGGCTGGTCGCGGCAATGTCTGCGGTCGTCAAGACCAGCAGATGATCAAGACGCCGTCGACTCCGCACCCGCTCGACAAAACGATTGACGACCAGCGGGTCGCTGATATCCTCCCGCTGACTGGTTCTCGACATCAAAAGATGCTCTTCGACCAGCCAGACCACGAGATCGCGATCCGTTTGTGGAATATCGAGCTGATCGACAAACCGCCGGGCGTCCTCGGCACCCAGCTGAGAATGATCACCACCGCGACCCTTGGCGATGTCATGAAACAGGGCCGCCAGATAAAGCACTTCCTGACGTTCGATCACGGCCATGACTTCAATGGCATGCGCGAACAGCTTGGGACGCTTGCCCAGCGCCATCTGGCGCAGGTTGCGCATTACAAAGAGCGTGTGCTGATCGACTGTGTAGACATGGAACAGGTCAAACTGCATGCGTCCGGTAATTTCACCGAAAGCGGGCAGCAGCGCGCCCAGCACACCATAGCGATTCATCCTGTCAAGCTGGCTGTAGACCAGTCGCGGGCTTTGCAACAGCTTCAGGAACATCTCGAGGATGTCCTTTCGGGATCGGAACTGGGCGTCAATAAGATACAGATGCTCACGCACCAGACGGATCGTCGCAGCCCTTACACCTCGAATCTCGGGGTTTTCTGACAGCACCAGAAACATGCGCATAATCAGATCGGGCCGCTCGACAAAAGCATGCGGGTCGATCAGCTCCAGATAACCGTCATTGATCCGAAAGTGTTCGTCAATATCATCAGACGGCAGGTGCTGGCGGCCAGCCAGCAGTTCCTCATCAAAGCTCTGCAGCAGTCGCTCGTTCAAAGCCGCCACCTGCATGGCCGATCGGTAATAGCCCTGCATGAATTGCTCAACTGCAGCATTGCCCTCCTGGTCGGTATCAAACCCGAAAGTCGCTGCCAGCGCGCGCTGATGCTCGAACAGCAGCCGCTCTTCCGGACGACCCGCCAATTCATGCAGGGCCCAACGCATCGACCACAGGAAGCGCCGATTTGCCACGAGGTCAGCGTGTTCGCCCTCGCTCAGAAACCCACCCTCGACCAGTCCATGCAGCGTCGAGGTCCCAAAGTGGCGCCGCGTCACCCAGGTGATCATCTGAAGATCGCGCAGTCCGCCCGGCCCTTCTTTGAGGTTGGGTTCAAGGTTGTAGATGGTGTCTTCAAACTGGTCATGGCGGGCTTCCTGCTCCGCGCATTTGGCGGCAAAAAACGCATCAGCCGGCCACAGGGCCGGGCTATCTGTCGCCGCCCGCATCGCTGAAAGCAAGCGCCCGCTACCCGCCAGCAGTCGCGACTCCATGAGGTTGGTGGCCACACCCACGTCGGCCTCGGCTTCGATAACACACTCAGAAACCGTTCTGACGCTATGACCAGGCCGCAGACCAGCATCCCAGAGCACCTGAATCAAAGTTTCCAGCGCGGCCTCGACCTCTTCTTCAGGTCGGTCACCGGTCTGCGAAACCAGAATCAGCAGGTCGACGTCAGACTGCGGGTGCAACTCGCCCCGGCCAAAGCCGCCGACCGCGCACAGATCGAGCTCTGCCGAGGTCTCGATGAGATGACGCCAGGCTGACAAGACCAACTGCTCGATGACCCAGGCACGAGCTTGCACCAATTCCGAGATGTCGGTGCCGGTCTTGAAGCGGTCAGACAATTGTCGATCGGCCGCATCACACGCTGACTTCAGGCCCCGTGCGAGAGCCAGGGGTTCGGCAGGCAAAGCCGCAAGCGTCGGCAGATCCAGGCAATGTCGCGTTGCCGCAACCGCGCCCAGCCGCTCGCTCACAGCGGATCGCCGGGCAGACGGGTCAGGACATCAACACCGTCATCGGTCACCGCCAGGGTGTGCTCCCATTGGGCCGAGAGGCTGCGGTCGCGGGTAATCACCGTCCAGTTGTCGGGGAGCAGGCGGGTGTGGCGCTTGCCGAGGTTGACCATGGGCTCGATGGTGAACGTCATGCCGGCCTCAAGACGGACGCCCTCGCCGGGGTAGCCGTAGTGCAAGACCTGCGGCGGCTCATGGAATACGCGCCCGATACCGTGCCCGCAGTACTCGCGCACGACCGAGCAGCGCTCACCTTCAGCATAGGTCTGGATGGCATGTCCAATGTCGCCGAGGGTAACGCCCGGCTTGACCATCTCGATACCCGTCAGCAGCGCACGATGAGCGACCTCGCAGATCCGGCGGGCCTTGACCGAAGGCTCGCCGACATAAAACATCTTGCTGGTATCACCGTGCCAGCCGCCCTGAATCACGGTTACATCAATGTTGACGATATCGCCGTCCTTGAGCACCTTGTCGCCCGGAATACCATGACAAATCACGTGGTTCACCGAAGTGCACACCGACTTGGGGAACCCCCGGTAATTCAGCGGCGCCGGGATCGCCTTGAGTTCGTCGACGATATAGGCGTGACAGATCGCGTCCAGCTCGCCGGTGGTAACGCCAGGGCGCACGTGATCGCTGATCATTTTGAGGACGCTGCCCGCCTGCTGACCGGCAACCCGCATCGCTTCGATATCCTCGGCGGATTTCAACTCGACTGACGAATTCATCGCACGACAACATTTGTTGGAGATGGACTGGTTATTGTAGTTCAGGCTTCGCGACCTCGGCGCGACGCGCTCGCCCGAACTTAGTTGAACGTCGGCGGACAGAATAGAGGAAGGGTGCCTTTTGGCACGTGTCCATCCACGCCAGTTTTGGCACTATGCAATATGCGCAGTTCCTGATAAACAAAAGAGATCGTTGTGAAAGTTTTCCTGAAAATCCTGCTTCCCGGCGCCTTGATGATCATGCTGTCGATCGCCGTAGTCGCGATGCTCGCCCGCAACCGGCCCTCACCGCCGGAACGTGAGCCCACAGTGACTGCCATGCTGGTCGATGTGATCAGCCCGGAAGAAAGTTCAGGCTTTTTCACCGTGCGAACTCAAGGGACGGTCGCCCCGCGCACCGAAACCACGATTGCGGCCGAGGTCAGCGGGCGACTGGTCAACGTGGCCGACAATTTTGCCGCTGGCGGCCTCTTTCGTGCCGGCGAAATACTGGCTGAAATTGATCCCAGCGACTATGAAGCGGCACTCCTGCAGGCTGAAGCGGAACTGGCTTCGGCAAGATCGCGGCTCGCCGACGAAAGCGCCCGCTCCGAGCAGGCGCGGCGTGACTGGCAGCGCCTGCATGGAGATGAGCGCGAACCCGGTGATCTGGTCCTGCGCTTACCGCAGGTTGCCGGCGCCGAAGCCGCGGTTCAGGCTGCCGCGGCCGGAGTTTTGCGCGCCCGACGTAATCTTGAGCGCACCCGTATCTCGTTGCCCTTCGACGGCCTCATCAGGTCGCGACAAGCCAATCTCGGGCAATTCGTCAATACCGGCACCGCGCTGGCGGTCGTGTTTGCCGTCGACGTGGCCGAGGTTCGATTACCCCTTTCGCAGCAGGATTTGGTCTTTCTAGATCTACCCGCAGCGGGAGAATCCGGTAGTCAAACCGCCGTACCCGTGACGCTCGCCGGGCAGGTTGGCGGTCGGGACGCCGAATGGGAAGCCACAATCGTCAGAACAGAAGGCGTGGTCGACCGGGAAACCCGACTGGTTCACGCAGTTGCCGAAGTCCGCGATCCCTACGGACTGATAGAGTCCGTGCGCGAGGTCCCGCTGGCCATGGGCACTTTCGTCGAAGCGGAAATTCGCGGTCGCACCTCGGTTGGCTTGATTCGTCTACCCCGAGCGGCCCTTCGTGATGGCAATACGGTTTATCTGGCCGACGCAAATAACGAGCTGGAAGTCCGCCCGGTTGAAGTTCTGCGAACCACAAGGGACCGGGCCTACGTTCAAAATTCGCTCAAACCTGGCGACCGGGTCATCACCACCGCCATCCAGGCACCCATTCCTGGACTGCCACTACAGGTGCGCAACGACGACGTCACCGATGAGCCAGCGCCCGTGGGCGACGATGAAGCCACAGCCAGTCAAGCAGGAGGCAATCCATGAGCGAGCAACGCAACTGGTACGGCCAGATCATTGCCTGGTTCGCCCACAACCCGGTTGCCGCCAATCTGCTCATGGTTTGCCTGATCGCCAGCGGCATATACACGGCAATTACCATCAGCAAAGAGATCACGCCCAGAATCGAGACCAACTACGTCACGGTGACCGTGCCCTATCGGGGCGGCACGCCCCGAGACGTGGAGCAAGGCGTATTGATCAAGGTCGAGGAAGCCATCCAGGACCTGGACGGCGTCCGTGAAATCGTTGCCACCGCGCGCGAGGGTGCGGGCACCGTCCGGGTTGAAGTCGACGCGGACTACGACGTCCTTGAGGTCCTCGACACGATCAAGGGTCGGGTCGATGCCATCGCCACCTTCCCGGCAGAAACCGAGCGCCCGCGCTACCAGCGGGCCACCTGGTCTCAAAACGTCATCTGGGTGTCCGTGTTCGGATCGGTGCCCGAGCGCACGCTCAAGGAGGCTGCGCGCCAGATGCGCGACGACATCACGGCGTTGCCCTCGATTACACGCGCAGAGCTGACCGGTGCCCGGCCCTATGAAATCGGCATCGAAGTCCGCGAAGAGACCCTGCGAGAGTACAACCTGACACTGGCCGAGGTGGCGCAAGCCATTCGCCGCTCATCCCTCGATTTGCCCGGCGGGCGCATTCAGACTGCCGGAGGTGATGTGCTTGTGCGCACGGTCGGCCAGGCCTACGTAGCTGCTGATTTCGAAGACATTGTGGTCAGGACCAATCCGGACGGTAGTCGAGTCCTGGTGCGCGACATCGCCGACATTCGCGACGGTTTCGTGGAAGGGGATTTCTATGCTCGCCATAACGGCCAGCCGGCCATCGCCGTCCGAGTACTGAGCGTGGGCGAACAGGATGCGCTTGCGGTATCCCGCGAAGTCCGAGACTACATTGATCGCGCCAAAGCCGATCTGCCGGACGGGATCAGCATCGACTACTGGGCCGACATCTCTTACATGCTGCGCGGACGCCTGGCGATGATGGCCGAGAATCTGGCGGCCGGCACGTTTCTCGTCTTTCTGATCCTGGCTCTTTTCCTGCGCTTGAAGCTGGCCTTCTGGGTCATGGTCGGCCTTGTTGTCGCTTTCCTGGGCGCCCTGGCTTTACTTCCGCTGGTCGGCGTGACAATCAACATGATCAGCCTGTTCGGCTTTCTGGTCGTTTTAGGCATCGTCGTGGACGACGCCATCGTGATGGGCGAATCGGCCTACACGGAAATACGAAGCAAGGGTCATTCGGTCGAAAACGTGGTCAACGGCGTCTCCAAGGTCGCAGTACCGGCAACCTTTGGTGTCCTGACCACCATTGCTGCGTTCGCCCCCATTCTGCTCGTGTCGGGCGTGCAAGGCCAGTTCTTCTCCGCGATCGGCTGGGCGGTTGTGCTGTGCCTGGTGCTGTCTTTGGTGGAGTCCAAGCTCATTCTGCCCGCTCACCTGGCCCACATGAAGGTCAAGAAGTACGAGGCCGATACCCCCAATCGCTTCATCCGATTTCAGCGCGGTTTTTCCGACGGCCTGTACCGAATGGTCGATAAGGTCTACCTGCCCTCTTTGAAGGTGCTGCTGCGAAACCGCTACCTGGCGCTGGCCGGTTTCATCTCGGTCCTGATCCTTTCCTTTGGCTTGATCGTCGGCGGTCTGGTGCGGGTCGTTTTCTTTCCCGATCTGGCCAGCGATTTCATGGAACTGGACCTGGAAATGAACGAAGGGACGCCGGCCGAGGTGACCCATGCAAATCTGGACCTTCTGGCCGACGCGCTGGCTGAGGCGGACGAAAAACTCCAAAACGATCGAGGGCTGTCGCGCCCGGTGGTCAACACCCTGTTTGCCTGGTCAGGATCAGATACAACCGGAGGCATGCTGGTTGAATTGCGGCGAGACGAGGAAATGGGAGTCAACATTCGCGATCTGGAACAGGCCTGGCGAGCCGAGGTCGGGGAGATCCCGGGCGTGCGAGCACTGCGTATCGGGGGTGCCGGTGGCCCTGGCGGAGACGGACCCGACCTGAGTTTTCAGCTCGTCGGCAGCGATCTCGGTCAGCTTGAAGAAGCCGCGGCCGCCCTGGAGGCCCAGATTCGCACCTACACGGGCACGTTCGACATCCGCAATTCCTTTGACGGGGGCACGCGCGAGTTGCAGCTGGAAATACTGCCCGAGGCCGAAATGCTGGGCTTGAGTCAGCAGGATCTGGCCCGCCAGGTTCGCCAGGCCTTTTTTGGTGAAGAAGTCCAGCGCATTCAGCGCGGCCAGGACGACGTCCGGGTCATGGTGCGCTATCCGCAAGAACAGCGCTCCTCCGAAGGCTATCTCGAGAACATGCGCATCCGCACCCCCACCGGCGAAGCGGTGCCATTCAGCGCGGTTGCAGACGTATCGGTGGGCTCCAGTCCGTCGCTGATTCGTCGCTTTGATCGCGAGCGCTCCATCAGCGTGACGGCGCGGATCGACAAGGAACTGGCTGAACCCGGCCGAATTGCCAGCGACTTACGCGAAGTCCACCTGCCGCGCATCCTGTCAGGCTACCCGGACGTCAGGTATCGGCTCGCGGGCTCAACGCGCAGTCAGGAGGAAGTTCGGCGTGATTTACTGTGGGGTACGGCTTTTGCGCTGTTCCTGATTTATGCCCTGCTTGCCGTCCCGCTGAAGTCCTATCTGCAACCGCTTCTGATCATGTCGGTCATTCCGTTCGGCATGATCGGGGCGATCTTCGGCCACTGGGTCTTGAGCATGCCGATCTCCATGCTCAGCGTGTTCGGTATCATTGCGCTGTCAGGCGTGGTGGTCAACGACAGCCTGATTTTGGTCGATTTCGTCAACCGACACCGGCGCAACGGAGAAAGTCGAATTGATGCCGCAGTCAATGCGACCAGAGCGCGTTTCAGGGCGATCATCCTGACCTCGATGACGACTTTCCTGGGTCTGGCGCCCATCGTGTTTTTCGAAACCAGCTTCCAGGCCCAGCTCGTGATTCCCATGGCCACTTCGCTGGCGTTCGGCATCGTCTTTGCCACCGTGATCACGCTGGGGTTGATCCCGATTCTCTACCTGATTGGCGACGATGCGGTGCGGCTGATCCAGCGGATGACCGGCCGCGAAACGGACGGCATGACGATCCCGGGAACCGGTTAGAGGCGCCGCTGAGGCTAACAAAGCCCTAAAATAGCCGAATGGCAGACAGAAAACCGCTGGCCGGCAAAAAGGTCTCTCTGGTACTCGGCTCGGGCGGCGCCCGCGGGCTGGCCCACATCGGGGTTATTCGGGCTCTCGAAGAGGCCGACGCCCGGATTG
>CAZIMY010000061.1:5604-15153 GCA_964540315.1 uncultured Wenzhouxiangella sp. | reverse complement strand
TAGTCTTCATAGCGCAGGGCTGCGGCTGCATTGAGGCGATCGGTCAGGTCAGCGTCAATTTCCCCATAGAGGCTTCGGTTGTCACGATCGGCCTCGACCGCAGATTCCGGCGTAAAGCCCGGGAAAACCTGGCTTCCTCGTGCGCCTCCGAACGGACCGCTGGCGTAGCTGTTAGGCTCGCCAGGCCCTAGGTCATATTCTTCGTTGCGAAATTCGGCGCCAAACGCGAGGTTGGCGGTGACGCCGCCCAGGTCGACCAGACGACTGGCATCAACGTTGTAGACCATGTGGTGATTGCGCAGGCTGCCGGCCTCAAACTCGGTCTGGCTGGTCGGGCCAAGCGAGCGGTTGAGTGTGTTGATCACGCCAAAATCCAGCTCGTTGGTGCCGTAGACGAACGACAGGTCCAGGAACCACTCGCCGACGTCCCCGCGCAGCCCGGCCGCCAGGCTGGTGTCGTCGGTATCGGTGGTGATCAGCGGCAGGAATCCGTCAGGATAAACCTCCAAGACATTACGACTGTCTTGCGCCCGACGATAGAAGCCAGCGGAGTCACCTTCCCGACTGGCGTAGTTGCCGAAGGTGTACAGCTCCATTTGGCCGATGGGCAGCGATCCATTAAAAAAGGCAGAAATCTCCTCAACGTTCGGATTGCCAAAGCGGTGGTTGATCCGGTCAAACCGGAATTCACGGGGATCGAAGCTGCCATCTTCCAAAAGCGGATAGTTCTGACGCGGGTCGAAACCAGAGCGGTTGGTGCTTTCGCGGTCACGGAACTGAGCTGCGATGTTGAAAAAGCCCTCGTCACCGATCTGGAAGCCACCGCCCAATCGTGCCGTCACGGTCTGACCATCCCGAACTCTTCGGTCCGCACCGTCAGGGATGACCAGAGATCCATCTTCGCCGACGGCGACAGGGCCGGGCCGGGGAACCCCGTCCATGCTCGTCTGATAACGGCCAACGATTGCCGCAGCGTTGAAATTCTCGACACCTTGTTTCAGGACGATATTGATCACACCGGCGATGGCGTCAGAGCCGTACTGAGCCGCAGCACCGTCGCGCAGCACCTCTATGCGTTCGATGGCATTGGGCGGAATCAGATTCAGATCCACCGCTGCCGACCCGCGGCCGACAGAACCGCCGAGGTTCAGCAGGGCCGAAGTGTGGCGACGCTTGCCGTTGATTAAAACCAAAGTCTGGTCCGGCGCCAGGCCACGCAGCTGCGCCGGACGAATTTGATCCGTTCCATCCGTCAGAGAGGGCTGTGGAAAATTGAAACTGGGGAGCACCCGGGCGAGGATGGCACTGGTCTCGGTTAAGCCCGTCTGCTCAAGGGTCTCAGAAGAGATGATGTCGATGGGTACGGCACTGTCGGTAACGCTTCGATCGCGGCGACGCGTGCCGGTTACGGCAATGCGATCAATATTATCCGCGGCCTCGGCTTCGCTCCGCTCGGTCGATGTCGACTGCGCGAGCGCGGCGGTGGCGCCGAAGGAGACCGTGCCCGCGACAAGTGCGGCATGAATAGCGGTGGACAGGTAACGATTTCTGGGGTGTGCGACTGACATTGTTCTTCTTCTCCTGATTGATCAAGGGCGAGACGGTGGGCTGTCCAAATCCAATAGAAACCCAAACGCAGGCCAACAAACCATAACGCAGCGCCCGCGCAAATGTTAAAAATCAGCGAAGAAGGTATCGAAACTGTTGTGAGGGTGGGGTGCGGGTCATCCGTCCGCGGTCAGTCAAAAATGGCGCTTGGTCGTTGGTCTACCGTTGTTGAATTATCAATGAGCCGCTGCGACTTTTTCCAGGCGCTCAATCCGGGCTGCGAGATCGCGAATCGCTGATTCATGTTCATCCTGCCGCTGCCGTTCCTTGTCGACCACCTGAGCTGGCGCGTTGGCAACAAAGCGTTCGTTCGAGAGTTTCTTGGTGACGATCTCCAGACCTTTCTGCTCGCGCTCGAGCTGTTTGCCCAGCCTCGCCAGTTCCTCGCTGATATCAACGACTCCGGCCAGTGGGATCAGCATTCTTAAGCTGCCGGAGATGGCCGTGGCGCAGGTTGCAGGATCGTGGTCGCCCTTGTTGGACCCGATGCTTTCCAGCCTCGCAAGGCGCCGGATCAGGTCGCCGAAACGTTCCAGCCGCTCCATATCGCCGGGGCTTGCTTCCTCGGTGACCAGAGGCATGTATTTTCCGGGCGCCAGATTGAGCTCGGTCCGGGCCGAGCGAATCGCTGAGATTACTCCCTTGAGCCATTCGGCGTCGGCTTCGGCCTGCAGGTCCGGCTCATTGGCTGTCGGCCAGTCGGTATGGCTGATGCTGGTCGCCTTCACAGCGGCAGGAATGCGGACGCGATGCCAGATCTCCTCGGTAATGAAGGGAACAAACGGATGCAGCAGGCGCAGGGTTGTTTCCAGCACGTGCGCCAGCGTGTGGCGCGTGGCCAGCGCGGTTGCTGGATCCTCGCTTGCCGCCGGTTCCTGAAGGGCGGGTTTGGACAGTTCCAGGTACCAGTCACAGAATTCGTTCCAGACAAATTCATACAGTGCCTTGGTTGCCAGATCGAAACGATACTGTTCCAGCGCTTCATCGACCTCATGGATGGTTCGGTCAAGCCGCGAGAGAATCCAGCGCGACAGCATGTCGAGCTGGCCGTCGGCCGGCACAGGCAGTTCGCTGTCGCCCACGTTCATCAGGGTAAAGCGAGCCGCGTTCCAGAGCTTGTTCAAAAAGTTGCGGTAGCCCCCGCATCGGGCCAGATCGAACTTGATGTCACGCCCGTGGCCGGCCAGGGCGGTGAAGGTGAACCGCAGCGCATCGGCTCCGAAGGCCGGAATGCCCTCGGGGAATTCTTCGCGGGTTGTCTTTTCGATACGCTTGGCCAGATGTGGCTGCATCATGGTGCTGGTGCGCTTTTCGACCAGCGGCTCGAGTTCGATGCCGTCGATCAGGTCCAGCGGGTCGAGAACATTGCCCTTGGACTTGGACATTTTCTGACCGTGGCTGTCGCGGATCAGCCCGGTGATATAGACCTGCTCGAACGGCACTTTGCCGGTGAAATGACCGGTCATCATGATCATCCGGGCGACCCAGAAGAAAATGATGTCAAAGCCGGTGATCAGTACCGACGTCGGCAAGTAGCGCTCGAATCCTTCCGAGCCCATGCGATCAGGGTCGGGCCAGCCCAGCGTGGAGTGCGCCCACAGTGCCGATGAAAACCAGGTCTCGAGTACGTCTTTGTCTTGGCGCAGTTCGACGGAATCTCCGAGCTCATAGCGCTCGCGCACCTCGGCTTCGGTGCGGCCGACATAGATCTTGTCGCTGCTGTCATACCAAGCCGGAATCCGGTGACCCCACCACAGCTGCCGGCTGATGCACCAGTCCTGGAGGTTCTCCATCCAGTGGCGGTAGGTGTTGATCCAATTGCCGGGGACGAACTCGACCTGACCGGATTCAACCAGTTCCAGTCCGATTTTCCCCAGCTGATCCATCTTCACGAACCACTGATCGGTCAGGTAGGGCTCGATGATCTGACCGGAGCGATCGCCACGCGGCACGACCATGGCATGAGGCTTTTCCTCGATCAGCAGGCCTTCGGTTTTCAGGTCTTCGATGATCCGTTGGCGGGCCTCGAAACGGTCCAGGCCTCGATAGCGAGCCGGCGCCTGTTCATTGATCGCAGCGGTCGGCGAGAAGATGTTGATGGGCTCAAAACCGTGGCGGGCCCCCACCTCCCAGTCATTGAAGTCGTGGGCCGGCGTGATCTTGACGCAGCCGGTACCGAACTCGCGATCAACGTACTCATCGGCAATCACGGGAATCTGGCGTCCCGTCAGCGGCAGCTCCACCGTCTGGCCGATCAGGTCCCGGTAGCGGGCGTCCTCGGGATGGACGGCGACACAGACATCGCCCAGCAGCGTTTCGGGACGGGTTGTTGCCACCACGACATCCCCACGGCCGTCGGTGCGCGGATAGCGGATCGACCAGATCTTGCCCTGCTCGTCGGTGTTGACGACCTCAAGGTCGGATATGGCAGTTTGCAAAACCGGATCCCAGTTGACCAGCCGCGGCCCCCGGTAGATCAGTCCTTCTTCGTGTAAACGAACAAAAGTTTCTGTCACCGCTTCGGACAGGTCGGCATCCATGGTGAAACGTTCGCGCGACCAGTCAGCCGAGGCGCCGAGGCGGCGCATCTGGCGGGTAATGGTAGAGCCTGATTCGTGCTTCCATTGCCAGACCCGATCGATGAACGCTTCGCGGCTGTAGTCGTCGCGCTTGCTGCCCTCGGCTTCGATCTGTCGGGTAACGACCATCTCGGTGGCAATGCCGGCATGGTCGACGCCAACCTGCCACAGAGTGTCTCGGCCCCGCATCCTTTGATAGCGGATCAGCGCGTCCATCAGGGTGTGCTGAAACGCGTGGCCCATGTGCAGCGTGCCGGTCACGTTCGGCGGTGGCAGCAGAATGCAGTAGGGCTCACCCTGACCGGAGGGTTTGAAACAGTCGCCGTCTTCCCAATGCTGATACCAGCGTTGTTCGAGTTCGTGCGGGTTGTAAGTCGTATCCATGCTGATTCTGGCCGGTGGCAAACGGTATTGATTATTTGAGAACGTGGTGATGGAGCTCCGCGCCTCGCTGTTTCCATGCAACCCAGCGCTCACGCAGTTTCTGTTTCAGGGATTCTTCCGGCGGCACGATTTCCAGCACCCGGTCAAAACGACCGGAAGGAAGCGGGCCGGCGGGATCCAGGTTGATGAGCACCGCCGCCTGCTCGGGTGCTGTCTCGCTCAAGTCGATCGGCGCCAGGCCATCGTCAATGCCGTGGGGCAGGAAGCGGCCCGACGGCTCAGACCATAGCTGCTTATCCAGTTGTTCAAGCTGAGGGCGATGGCCCACGATCGCTATGGGTGACGATCCGGGCCAGGCACGCCCGACCAGTACGCCGGCCACAAAAAGCGGGTCGGTATACCGGCCGCTCATCTCGTAGAAATCGACGCGCATGGCGGTCAGCAACCATGCGGCGCGCTAGCCGGGAAGAACATCCCAGCCGCCGGCGCGGTCGACCAGCCACTGGACCAGCAGGCCGACGGGACGACCCGTGGCGCTTTCGGGCTTGCCCCATTGCCACGCTGAGCCGGCGATATCGATATGCGCCCAGCGCTGACCCTCGGTGAACCGCGACAGAAAACAACCGGCAGTGATGCTGCCGGCAGGCATGCCGCCAATATTTTTCATGTCGGCAAACGGGGTGTCGATCTGTTCCTGATAATCATCCCACAGCGGCAGACGCCAGCCCCGGTCAGCGGCCTTGGAGCCGGCGGAGAGCAGTTCTTCGGCGAGCTCGTCGTCATGGGTCATGATGCCGCTGGCGTGATGCCCGAGGGCAACAACACAGGCCCCGGTCAGGGTTGCAAGGTCGACCATGCTCTCCGGCTTGACGAACTGGCCAGTCCAGGTCAGTGCGTCGGCGAGAATCATGCGGCCTTCGGCATCGGTGTTGTGGACCTCGACGGTTTTGCCGGCCATGGTGGTAATGACGTCACCCGGACGGTAGGCGTTGCCGTCGGGCATGTTCTCCACCGCGGCAACCACGCAGTCCACGTTGAGCGGTAGCTTGAGTCGGGCAACGGCCTCCATCGCACCCAGCACCGAGGCCGCACCGCCCATGTCGAATTTCATTTGTTCCATGAGATCGCGCGGCTTCAAGGAAATGCCGCCGGTATCGAAGGTGATGCCCTTGCCGACCAGGGCCAACGGCTGCTGGTCAGAGTTGCCGCCACGCCAGCGCAGATGAATCAGGTAGGACGGGTTGGTGCTGCCCTGTCCGACGGCCAGCAGACTGTTCATCTCAAGCTCGGTCATCTGATTTTCATCGAGAATTTCGACCTCCAGACCCTGGTGCTGCTCGGCCATTTTTCTGGCGCTATCGGCGAGGTAGCCGGGATTGCAGATGTTGGGCGGCAGGTCGCAGAGGTCGCGGCAGTGCTGGATGCCGGCATACAGACCCTCAGCGATCGACACCTGGGTCTGAGCTGATCCTTCTGCGGGAAAGCTGACGGTTCCGGTCGCCGGGCTTGCGTCTGCAGCCGGCTTTTTCGTCGCGCTGTAGACGTAATCCCCGTGCGCGAGTCCCAGCGCCGCCAGCCTGACCCGGGTGTCGTCGTCGCAGTCTTTGACCGTTGCCTCTGCCAGCATGCAGTGCGCGCTGGTTGCGTGAGATTGACGTAGAGCCTTTCCCGCCCCTCGCACGGCGTTGTAGAAGTTCACGCCGTCGAGCTTTTCAGTTTTGCCCAGACCGGCGATCAGAACCCGTTGCGCAGAGACGCCCGGCACGGCATGCAGCAGAAGAGTCTTGCCAGCTTTGGTCGGTAAATCGCCGGCATCCAGCAAGCGCGTCAGAAGGCCTTCGCTGGCCTGGTCAACGGCCGTCATGGCCGGTCCGAACTGACGGCTATCGTCGAGTCCCAGCACGAGGCAATCGGTAGCGATGCTGACGGGTGCGTCAGAGGAGGTTGTAAACTGCATGAAAGCGACGTCTCATTCGGTTCGATAATCGGCCATTGTACCCACCTGACTTCCCACGATGTTGATCTTGCACCGCTACCTGCTGCGCGAGGCATTTATTGCCAGCACGCTGACGTTGCTGGTCTTGCTGGGGGTTATTTCCGCCTTGTTCTTGGCGGAGCTGCTGGCCGAAGCAGCCCAGGGTGAGGTGCCTGGCAGCAGCGTGCTGTTGCTGCTGCTTCTGCGCTTGCCGGAGGCCATCATGATGATTGCGCCACTGGCATTGATGACCGGCCTGCTGCTGGCCCTGGGCCGCGCCCATGAGCAGAGTGAAATGACCGTGTTGCGCGCCGCCGGCCTCGGCTTTAACGCCTGTTTTGCCCCCTTGGGTGTGTTGATCGCGGGTTGGGCCATCTTGCTGCTTGTAGTGTCGGGCTGGATCGCGCCCTATGCCGTCGACCGGACCGGCGGGCTGATGCTCGATGCGGCCCGCCAGACTGTCGTTGGGAGTCTTCAGTCCGGTCAGTTCGAGCGCCTGGACCACGGCCGACTCACGGTGTACGTCGGCGAGGTCGACGCGGGCAGCGGTCGTTTGCAAAACGTTTTTATTCATCATGATGATCCCGACCAGCCGGAACTGTTGAGCGCCGAGTCAGGACGAATCTGGCTTGACAGCGAAGACGGCAGTCGCTACCTGTCGCTGCTTGATGGCCATCAGCTGCGGCATGGACCCAATCCTGCGACCGCGCCGCTTCGTGAAATGCGTTTCGCGCGCAATGATATTCGCCTACCACCTCCCGAGCTGGAGAGCTCGGTAGGTAACGAAATGGCCGCTCGTTTGCCCACGCTGCTGCCGCCCGAAAGCGCGGCCGAGCGGCGCGAGTGGCAGTGGCGGCTGGCACCTCCGCTGGCCGCCTTGATTCTGGGTTGCCTGGCCATTCCCCTGTCGTATCGAGCGCCCCGCCAGGGCCGTTGGGGGAGCGTCGTCCTGGCGCTGGCGCTGTATCTGGTTTACAGCAACGCAATCCAGGCCGGACTGGTCATGATGGAGCGTCACCAGGCCTCCTCCGGTCCGGGGCTTTGGCCCGTCCATGGTGTCTTGCTTTTTGCGGCAAGCCTGCTCTGGTTTCGCCACCGCAGACGATGGTGATCGCTCCCCGCTTGACCGGGCACGTCGCCCGCGCGGTGCTCGGCGGCATCGTGATCACCTGGCTGGTGCTTCTCGGAATTCATCTGTTGATCGACCTGATCCGGGAAGCGCGCTCGTTGGGCGGTGACTACACGGTGTTGCACATGTTTTGGTACCTGTTGCAGACCACTCCGCGGCGACTGTATGACGTGTTTCCATTTGCAGCACTGATCGGCAGCTTGCTTGGCCTGGGTGCGCTGGCGTCATCCAACGAAGTTGTTGCCATGCGGGCGGCAGGCTTTGATCGAGGACAGATTGCCGGACGGGCTTTGCTTGTCGTCGCCGCCTGCGTGTTGTGCATGGTGATGTTGGCCGAATGGGTGATCCCGGACCTGGAAACCCGGGCGCGCGCCGAGCGCCAACAGGCGAAAAGCGGCCAGCTTCACATCGGAAAAGAAGGGCGCCTGTGGCTGCGTGACGGGCCTTATATCGTTCGTCTCGAGGAGTCGATCTGGCGGGGAGAGGAGGCGCTCACCTTTGCAGATGCACTCATCTACCGCCTGGATGCTGATATGCGGCCGGTCGAAATCCTCATAGCCGAGCAGGCAATGCACTCAGGTGGTCGCTGGTTGCTGGACCAGGTCGCTTATCGTGATCTGGCGGGCGGAGATAGAGCAGGCCGGCATGAAAGCCTTGAGCTGAATTCATTGCTCAGTGCCGAGCTGTTTACGGCCGCGGTCAGTCGCCCGAGGTTGTTGCCTCTGGCAGATCTCTGGCGGATGCGCGGCTATCTGCAGCAAAACGGGCTTGATAGCAGTGCCTACGAGCAGGCTTTCTGGCAGCGGACCTACTTTCCCTTTAACGTGCTGGCGATGGTTCTGGTCGCGCTGCCGTTTGTATTTCAAAGCGCGCGCTCAGGTGGACGAAGCCCGGGTCTTTTTATCGGCGTGGTCCTGGGGCTTGTTTTTTTTGTCATCAGTCGTTTGACTCAGAGTCTGGCCATGGTCTGGCCCGTGCCGTTATGGCTGTCCTTGTTGCTTCCACCCTTGTTAATCGGTGTTGTCGGGCTGGTCGCGCTTCGAAAGCTCTAAGCCCTTTTTCGGCAGCACCATGAGTCGACTTTCCGAGGCCAGATCATGCCAACTGGCGTTCCGGGGATGAAACAGGCTCCACAAGAAACCGAGGCCAAGGCTGGCCCAGGACAATATGGCGACCAAAAACCGAATGATGGTCTTATGCCATGAGACAGGGCTCGTTTCGGCAACAAGGTAAATTCGCCAGGCCTTCATGCCAAGGGTTTGGCCGGCCCGCCAGCAAATCGCCAGATAAAGCCAGGCCACGATCAGCAAATAGCCTTGAAAAAAGAGGTTGGCAGGTTGAATCTCGACTTGCCGCAGAATGACGACAGCAGCGGTCGCCACCATCCAAAGAGCGATGATCAGCAGTCCGTCATAAATGATGGCTGCGAGTCGGCGCGGCAGTGCGCAATAGTCCATGCGGAGATGACTGGTTTGCTTTTGGAAAGCGGCTACTTTACTCTTCAGGCTAGCGTTTTGTTGTAACCGTCAATCAACTGCGAGCAGGGAGAGTTTGTTTATGCAAAGTCAGGAAGAAACGCGACTTGAACAGGCCGCCGAAGAGGAAGGGTCGGCGGTATCGGTAAGTTCACCTGATCAGGCCGTGGCGACCCCGCCGGCCAAGAAAGTCAGCAAGAAGAAAGCCTCGAAGAAGAAAAAGTCTTCCAAGAAAAAAGCTTCGAAGAAGAAAGCCTCCAAGAAAAAGGCCTCCAAGAAAAAATCATCTAAAAAGAAGGCTGCCAAAAAGAAGACGTCCAAGAAAAAAATCAGTAAGAAAAAAGCCAGTAAGAAGAAAGCTTCCAAGAAGAAGGCCTCCAAGAAGAAAGCAAGCAAGAA
>CAZIMY010000061.1:0-5504 GCA_964540315.1 uncultured Wenzhouxiangella sp. | reverse complement strand
CCAGTAAGAAGAAAGCTTCCAAGAAGAAGGCCTCCAAGAAGAAAGCAAGCAAGAAAAAAGCTGGCAAGAAAAAAGCCTCTAAGAAGAAGGCCGGCAAGAAAAAGCGCGGCAAAAAGAAAGGCCGCAAGAAAAAACGGATGTCGGGTGGAGGCAGCGCTTCCATGAATCGTCTGCTTGCGGCAGTGGATGAACTGCGCGCCGCGGTTACGGATCTGGCGGCAACCGAGGTGGCTCATCGCAGAAAGGCCGTCGACGAATTTCGCGAAACGGCTCGGTCCAAGATATCGGATCTGGAAACTGCCGCTCAGAGCAGTCTGGCCCGTCTGACCCGGAAGGGCTGATTCATTTTTCCGAGAGGCGATTCGGCGGGGTGGCTTTCGGGTCACCCCGCTTCGGTTTGGACGGTCGTTAATGCCCATTGATCATTACATTGACCCCTTTCTGGACGCTGCTTGGGCAGAGCGTGGTCTGGCCGCTCTGACGCTTGAGGCTTATCGTCAGGACCTGATCGAGTTCAGCCGGGCAGTTGGCGTGCCGGATTTCCCGATCCAGCGCTCCGATGTGATGGCCTTTCTGTCAAAGCGCCTGCGTGAGGGTGCTGCTGTGAGCAGCGTGACTCGCCAGGTTTCTTGCCTCCGCCAATTTTTCGCCTGGGCAACTCGACAGGGCTATCAGAAAGACAACCCCATGGTTGATCTGCAGGCCCCGGCCGGAATCAAGCGACTGCCGCACCTGCTCTCCGAGGCAGAAGTTGGACGGCTTTTGGTTCAGCCTGCCAGCGACACGCCGCTGGGTCTGCGTGACCGGGCGATTCTGGAAATGCTCTATGCAACCGGTATGCGGGTCAGCGAGTTGGTGGAACTGGACCTGGCGCGTCTGAATCTGGTCCGTGGCCTGGTCAGGGTCATCGGCAAGGGTGGACGAGAGCGCCTGGTACCGCTGGGAGAGCCAGCAAGGCAGGCTATTGAGCGCTGGCTGAAACTGGCCCGGCCCGCGCTTAAACCAGCCGGAGATCGGGTATTCGTATCGCGTCGCGGTTTGCCACTCAGCCGTCAGGCCGTGTGGCAGCGAATTCGCGGCCATGCGCGTGACTGCGGTATCGTCGGCGACATTCATCCGCACCGATTGCGTCACTCCTTTGCGACCCATCTGCTGGACCACGGTGCTGATCTGCGTGCGGTCCAGATGCTGCTGGGCCATGCTGATCTTGCCACGACGCAAATCTATACCCACGTGTCGCGTTCTCGGCTGAAGTCGCTGCACGCCAAACACCATCCGCGGGGCTAGTGGGCCATGCGACGTATCCATCGGCAGGAAACTTGTTGGCTGCTCTATACTCCAAGGCCAGTGGCTGCTATCGGCTAAAACGTCTTTTTTCAGGAGTTCATTCCAATGAAGAAACACCTTGTTTCCGGCCTTGTCCTGGCCGGCATTTTCACGGCTACCAGTGCGCTGGCGGCTGACCCGGCTGCCGTTGAGGAGCGGGTGTCCGCGCTGGTGCCGGATACGGCCGAGGTGGCGATCGCTGAAACTCCCATTCCGGGAATCATGGAAGTGAGAATCGACAGTGAAATTCTCTACATGAGCGATGACGGGCGATACCTCTTTCAGGGACGCGTGATCGACCTTGAAACCCAGACCGACATTACAGACGCTGCGATGGCCAGTGTTCGCCAGGAACAGCTTGCCGAGCTGGATTCGGATGATTTCGTGACGTTTGGTGATGACGATGCCGAATACGAGGTGTTGGTCTTTACCGACCCCGACTGCGGCTTCTGCCGCCGTCTGCACGAAAAGATGGATGAGTATCACGCTCAGGGAATCCAGATTCATTACCTCGCTTTTCCGCGCGCGGGCGAGGGATCGCAGACTTATAACAAGATGGTTTCGGTCTGGTGTTCGGATGATCGCCAGGCGGCTATGGACGTCGCCAAGACCGGTGGCACGCCCCGCGCGGCCACCTGCACGAATCCGGTGCTTGATCAGTACCGCCTGGGCCAAAGCCTTGGCGTGACGGGAACGCCGTCTTTGGTCACCATGGATGGCGCCATCATTCCAGGCTACGTGCCGCCTGAACAGTTGCGTGAGCGTCTGGCCGCGCTCGCCAAACAGAATGGCAGCGACTGAATCGTCTTGATTCGTTAAACCGGCCGGGGTCAACCGTCATGCTGCGCCAAACGCCATGATGCTCCTGCTGGGGCCGGATTCGCTGCCCGAATTCCAGCGAAGGCGGTTGGCCGAGAAGGTCGGCGCCTCCGAGGGTCGCGCTATTCATCTCGGCTTTCGCGATCTGTTCTTGCTCGACGCCGAACGACTTCAAGCCAGCGATGAGCAGCGGCTCGGGCAGCTTTTGCACGCAAGCAGGTGGCAGCGTCCCGACGGGTCGGCTGACCAGCTGCTGATTCTGCCGAGACCGGGTACCCGCACCCCCTGGGCCAGTAAGGCCTCGGATATTCTTCGCCGCTGCGGGCTTGACCACCTGACCTCGATTGAGCGGGGTCGGGTGCTGACGCTGGAGGGCGCTGCGGCCGCTGAATTATCGGCCGGCAGTCGACAGCTGCTGCATGACCGGATGACTGAGGTGGTGCTTTCGGCCGACGCAGACCTTTCAGCCTGGTTCGGTCAAGCCACGCCAGAAGCCTTGGGCAAGGTCGTGCTCGGCAGTGATCCGGTGGCCAGTCTCCGATCAAGCAACCGGTCGCTGGGACTGGCGCTTAGCGACGATGAAATCGACTATCTCGCCTTTGCCTACGGGGCGCTCGGGCGCGACCCGACCGATGCGGAGTTGATGATGTTTGCCCAGGCGAATTCGGAGCACTGCCGCCACAAGATATTCAATGCCTCCTGGAGCGTTGATGGACAGGCAAGTGACCCAAGCCTTTTCGGCCTGATACGCCGAACTCATGCCCATAATCCGTCGGGCACCCTGGTGGCCTACGACGATAACGCGGCGGTCCTGGAAGGTTTTGCCGGCCAGATGCTGTTGACCGACAGCAACAATCCGGTTTATCGAAGCGAAACGCGCGACGTTCATATCCAGATCAAAGTCGAGACCCACAACCACCCCACGGCAATTTCGCCTGACCCGGGGGCGGCCACCGGCGCCGGGGGCGAAATCCGCGATGAAACCGCGACCGGTCGCGGCGGCCGGCCGGTTGCGGCGCTGACCGGATTTTCGGTGTCCGATCTACGCATCCCGAATGCCCTTCAACCCTGGGAAAACGCCCCGGGTCCCCCGGACCGGCTGGCCACTGCGTTCGAGATCATGCGCGACGGCCCGATTGGTGCTGCGCGCTTCAACAACGAGTTCGGCCGGCCGGCCTTGCTCGGCTATTTCCGCAGTTTTTCCGCCGCGGCCGGCGGCTGCTGGTGGGGTTATCACAAGCCCATCATGCTGGCCGGCGGCAGCGGGATGATCGCCGGTGGTCAGACCGACAAAAAGGCGCTGCGGGCCGGCGACCGGGTCATCGTTCTGGGTGGGCCGGCCATGTTGATCGGTCTGGGAGGTGGCGCGGCCTCTTCGATGAGCTCAGGTCAGTCCGACGCCGATCTTGATTACGCCTCGGTCCAGCGTGGCAATCCTGAAATGCAGCGCCGCTGCCAGGAAGTGATCGATCGTTGCTGGGCGCAGGGCGCGGACAACCCGATCCGCTCGATCCATGACGTCGGCGCCGGCGGGCTGTCGAACGCGCTGCCTGAGCTGCTGCACGACGGCGGCGTTGGCGGTCGACTGGACCTGCGCGCAATACCTTCAGCCGACGCCGGGCTGTCGCCCATGGCGATCTGGTGCAACGAAGCCCAGGAGCGCTACGTGCTAGCGATCGCCCCCGAAGACCGCGAGCGTTTTGCCGCGCTGTGTGAGCGCGAGCGCTGCCCATGGGCTGACCTGGGACCGGCGACTGACGATGGCCGCCTGCTCGTTGTAGATTCCATGCTCGGCGAGCCGGTCGTCGATATGGATCTTGAACTGCTGCTTGGCAAGCCTCCGAGCACGCACCGAGAGGCGATCACGGTGGCGGTCGCAGCGCAGCATCAAGCGGCTGACGATATCGACCTCGACGAAGCGTGTGGCCGGGTGCTTGCCTTGCCAACCGTCGGCAGCAAGCAGTTCCTGATCACCATTGGTGATCGCAGCGTCGGTGGTCTGACGGTGCGCGACCAGATGGTTGGCCCCTGGCAGGTGCCGGTGGCAGATCAGGCGATCAGTCTGATCGACTACGAAGGCTTTAGCGGCAGCGCGATGAGTCTGGGGGAACGCACGCCTCTGGCAATCTGGGATTCGGCCGCAGCGGCGCGAATGGCCGTCGGGGAGGCGCTGACCAATCTGGCTTCGGTGCGGGTGCCCGGGCTGGCCCGAATCAAACTGTCGGCCAACTGGATGGCGGCTGCCGGCACCGAGGGCCAGGACGCGGCGCTCAGGCAGGCGGTCGAAGCGGTCAGCGCGTTTTGCTGCCAGCTGGGTGTCGCGATTCCAGTCGGAAAGGACTCGCTGTCGATGCAGACCGTCTGGCGCAGTGAAAATAACCGCAGTGAAAATAACAACGAGCCTCGAGACTTGCGCATGCGGGCGCCGGTCTCGCTGATTGCCTCGGCGTTCGCGCCTGTTGAAGACGTTCGCTGCCACTTGACCCCACAGCTTCAGCCCGTTGCCTCGCGCCTGATCCTGATCGACCTCGGGCAACAACGGCTGGGCGGTTCGGCGCTGGCGCAGGTCTTCTGTCGGACACTGGGCGCGGTGCCCGATATTGCCGATGCAGAATTGCTGCGACGCGCCTTCGATTGCGTTCAGGAACTGATTGGCCAACAGCAGCTGCTGGCTTGCCACGACCGCTCGGACGGCGGGCTTTTTGTCAGTGCCCTTGAAATGGCATTGGCCGGCCGGGTAGGTATTCGGCTGGACCTTGCTGCCGATCGTCTGGTGCCATCACTGTTCAACGAGGAGCTGGGCTGGCTGGTCCAGGTTGCCGAGCGCGATTGGGCAAGAGTCGAGAAAGCGCTGATCAAGGCCGGCTTGGGCGGGCATGCCCGAACGGTAGGGCAGATCAGCGAGAAGAAAGACTTCGAGATTTTTGCCGGCGGTGAGCGCTGTTTCCGACGCCCGCTCGGGGAACTGGCTCAGATCTGGAGCCAGACCAGCTATCGCATGCAGCGCCTGCGCGATCATCCCGAATGTGCTGATGAGGAATATGCGGCGTTGGCTGAACCGGATCGGCCAGGTTTAGGCGCCAAACTGACTTTCCCGCTCACCGAGGCGCCGGCCTTTGTGGGTCAGGCAAAGCCGCGCGTGGCGATTCTTCGGGAGCAGGGCGTCAACGGTCAGCGTGAGATGGCACGTGCTTTCATGGGCGCCGGCTTTGAGTCTGTTGACGTGCACATGAGCGATCTTGAGCAGCGCCGGCAGTCACTGAGCGATTTCCAGGGCGTGATTGCCTGCGGCGGTTTTTCATTCGGCGACGTGCTTGGGGCCGGTCAGGGATGGGCGCGCTCAATCGTGTTCAATCCGG
>CAZIMY010000060.1:8049-15165 GCA_964540315.1 uncultured Wenzhouxiangella sp. | reverse complement strand
CGTTACCCGAGGCGCTGTCGTCGCTGAACATACCGACATTCAGGCTGTGGTTCCATTTGCCCATTTTGTAGCTGCCTGAGGCAAAGGTGTAGTCACCGTAGCCTTCGCCACCAGCAAGCATGCCTTCATCGCGCATTTCGTGCTGGACAGACAAGGTCACGGGGCCACTGTTGAAACGCGCGCCAAGTTTCGTGGCGGTTGCGTCGTCAGGGCGGGTTCCATACTCGGAAGCATCGATGTACGCGGCATAGACTTCAACCGGACCGACCGGCGCCGTTATTGCGAAAGACATCAGGTGATCACCATCATCAACACCGCCGATAGCAGAGTCCTCAATGCCAACCATGGCGTCGAGCTTGATGCCGCTGAAAGAGATGGAATAGTCAAGCGAGTCGTCGATAAAGCCGCCAGAACCGAACGCTCGACCATCCAGACCCTGGTTACCACGGGCCTGCAGGAAGGTGGCGAGGAACGGGTCCCAACCGAGACCGGTCTGCTTGTAGACCGAGTTATGACGGCCTGCCGTCAGTCGACCAAATTTCTTGCTGTCAACGCCGACCCATTGGTCACGATCGCCGAAGCTGCTCGTGTTGTTGATGTTACGAGCATAGCGGGCGACCATCTTGGTGTTTTCGTCAAGCTGATGGCTGATGTTGAAGAACAGACCACCCCAGCCGCCACTGTTCGACTGACCAAATCTCCAGCCGTCACCGAACTGCACACCGTCTTCGTTATAGCTGTCTGCATCGACCAACTCGGCCTGCAGTCGCAGGAAGATGTTGAAATTGGTTTTGGCTTCTTCAGCCGCTGCCATGGTGGGCAGGGTGATTGCGCCAGCCAGCGCCATGGCACCGACCAAGGTCGAGATTTTCATTTTTTGAGACTTCATATTGCTTGACTCCGTTGAAGTAAGGCCGCTGGCGGCCAGGTGAGAAATGCAAACAGCACGCCCATGCCGAGCGCACCACCGATCAGAGACAGGTAGTCCAAGGCCCCGGACAAGTTGGAAAAACTCGACCTGGTGAGTGCTGGTGCAAGGAAAAACGTAACGACGGCGGCGATGCCACCGAGAACAACGGCCAGCCGGATCGCTCCGGACGTGACCAGGGTGCCGCGACGAAGCGCTAGCACCAGAAAAATGACGTCGATCACTGCGACTGCCAGAAGCAGCGGCAGCAGCGGTCGAATGACTTCAAAAAGTACCGAGAGAATGCCCGTGATAGAAAATGCCATGCTTTCCTCCTAGGTTCTCATCCGGCTCAGACGCGCCCGCGCATCATGGCGTTGTAAGCGGCGTGGAGCATGCGATCTTTCATGACCCAGGGCACCCAGTGCTCTTCATAAGGGCTGATGAACGGGAACGAGGGCACCATATCCAGCGCGTAATCGAATTCGACCAAAATGCCGCGCCCGCGCGCCGTGATCAGCGGGCAGGAGGTGTAGCCGTCGTAGCTGGCCGTCATCTCGCGCTGTTCGATGGCCTGGATCATGTTTTCCGTCGCCACCGGCACCTGGGCCTTGACACTGGCCGCGGTCTTTCCAATGGGCGTGCCAACGCAGTCTCCGGCGCCAAAGACGTTCGGATAGCGCGGATGACGCATGGTGTGCTTGTCGACTTCCAGCCAGTGACCGTCTTCGGCAAAAGAGCCCGCCTGCCAGGCCAGCGGGCTGAAAGCCAGCGCATCCGGCGCGCGCATGTCTGGGACGACGTGGATAAAGTCGTAGTCCATCCGCACATCGCCCTCGGGCGTGGCAAAGGTGGCGCGTTTGAGTTCGGGTTCAATGCCAACCAGGCGATGGCTCCAGCGCGGAGTAATACCTCGATCGGGAAATTCCTTTTTCAGGAAGTCATTGATATCCGGCTGTGAGAACAGTCCCTTGCCGGCGGTCAGATAAGAAAACTCGGCCCGGTCTCGGGTGCCCCGGCGCTGCATCAAGTCTTCGGTCAGCATGGTCACCTTGAGCGGCGCCCCGGCACATTTAACGGCCCCGGCGCAGCGGGTGAAAAGACCGGCGCCGCCTTCGTCAGCGAACCGATCAATCATCTGCCAGGTTTTGGTCGCATTGTCGGTGCTGTCGTAAACGCAGCCGATCCCGCGGGTGCCGATCAGATCCGGGCTCATGCCCTCAATGTCTGCGAAATTGAGATAGAGACCGGTGGTCACCATCAGGTAGTCGTATTCCACGACCTGGCCTGAGTCTGTGACAACCCGATTGGCGTCTGGATCAAACTCGCTGACCATGCCCTTGATCCAGTTGATTCCGGAAGGCATGTAGCGCTCGTTGCGGTCCATGACCTTGCGCTGATTCCAGATGCCGGTTGCGACCAGGGTCAGTCCCGGCTGGTAAGTATGCTGTTCGCGCTTTTCGATAATGGTGATTTTTGCGCCGGTCAGGCCATTAGCCAATCGGTTGGCAGCCGACAGGCCGGCGGCGCCACCGCCAACGATGACGATTCGGGCGGAGGTCTGGACGGCGCGAGCGGGTGTCGACTTCAGCAAACTGCCACCCGCTGCAAGCCCGGCCACTCCGAGACCGGACGCTTGCAGAATACGGCGACGCTGCAGATTCGGCAGATCACCGTTGTCTTTTTCTTCAAGCAGTTTTAGCAGTCGCTCTCTCATTCTTATCCTCTCTCGCGCTCGTGCGGCGCTTCGCATGGAGTTGGATACTGGCCCTGACAGCCCTCGCGATTCTGATCAGATTCAGCGCGCAAACCTGTTTTGAGTCTCAGCCTGTTTGCATCGTTCTGAACTGATCGGAGCGGTCCACTCCAAAGCAAGGTCAATTTTCCGTAAAACTTCCGTGCGGCCCTTTGATCTGCATCAAATAAAGCCTAAAACAGACATTAAAACATTAGAAAGTTGCGGATCAGGCCGCCGATCAGCAGTAAAACCGGGGTGAGGAGCCCTGCATAGGTCAGCGCGACGATTGGCCACCATTCGGAGTCGGGCCCGCCGAGCATGATTGATCGGACCCAAAGTGTCAGGCAAATGCAGAGCAGGAAGGTGCCCAGCAGAACGAGGGTGTTAAAGGCTAGAAGCCGTCGTTCGTGCTGGGTTTTTGGCGAGAAGTAGAGGAATATCCAGGGTGAGGTCAGAATGACCACGACCCCAAGCAATGCCAGAATCATTTCTGTTGGATTGCGGTCGTTGCGTGGGCAGCCGTCACCAGCGCCCGGTAGCGCGCTCCGGACATCTCCGGGAAGCGCTGGATCAGTGTGGCAATTGCCCAGAGCTCTTCGTCCGATCGGGAGCCGCCCCAGGCCGGCATGGCGCTCATCCGGATACCGTGTTTGCTGACCCAGAACAGTTCTTCCAGCGAGCGTTTCCCCGCCGCCTCGGTCAGATCAGCCGGCGGTGGGTTGAGGCGTCCGGCCAGCGCGGGTGGCGCCTGTTCCGGCGGCTGATGGCAGCCGGAACAATCTGCCTCAAACAGGCCAACCGCCTGAAGCAGGCGTGATCGATCGTCCAGATCGGCTGGCCGGGCTTCAAGATCACGAACTTCCCGCTTGACGGCGTTGACCCGGGTCAGGTGAACCAGGTCATGAATCGGTTTGGGCAGCTTGGCCGAAACCGAAACGTCAAAATGCCCGCCTGCAATCACCCAGGCCGCCGTGCAGACGCCGATCCCGCCGACCGCCAGCAGGGTGATGGACGCATGTTTCAAAAATGTCATAGAGCAAATTCCTTGCGTCTCCGTAAGACTGTCTGTGCCTCAGACGTTCCGCTTAAGAATGATGCGGCAGGCCGCGTCGGTGCCAGAGATAATAAAGCGCCGGCATGACCAGCAGAGCCACAAGCCAGACGGTGAAAACACCGCCCACCATGGGGGCGGCTATTCGCTGCATGACTTCAGCGCCGGTACCCGAAGAAAACATGACCGGTAACAGCCCCAGAAACACCGTGGTTTCGGTCATGGTGATGGGCCGCACGCGCTGGCATGCCCCTTCGATGATGGCGTCGCGCAGATCGGATCGGGTAAAGTCTTTTTCGCCGACTTTGTCTTTGAACCGCTGGTAAGCGTTGTTGAGGTAGACCAGCATAATTACCCCGGTTTCGGCCGCAAGCCCTCCCAGCGCAATGAACCCTACGGCAACGCCAACCGACATTTGGAAATCCAGCAGCCACATCAGCCAAAATCCGCCGGCCAGCGAAAGCGGCACCGTGATCAGCACCAGGGCAACCTCAAAGGCGGTACGGAAAATCATCATCAGCAGGACAACGACAATGGCGATGACCAGCGGAATAAGCATTCCCAGGCGCTCGCGAGCTCGCTCGATGTACTCGTACTGCCCGGCAAAGCTGATCGAGTAGCCGCCGGGCAAATCAACCTGTTCGGCAATCGCCTGGCGGGCCATATCAACCCAACCGGTCAGGTCATCGCTGCTGATATCGACGAACACGAAGCCGGCAGGCCGGGTGTTTTCGGAGCGGATCATCGCGGGGCCGTCGCTGATGCTGATCTCAGCGACCTCACCGAGCGGGATCTGAGTGCCTGAGGGTGTGACCAGTGGCATGAGCCTTAACTGTTCCGGTGAGTCACGCCAATCGGCCAGGTAGCGCAGGTTGACGGGAAACCGTTCCAGTCCTTCGACGGTTTCGGTGACGTTGGCCCCGCCGATACCCAGACGCACCAGATCGTGCAGGTCTCTGATGTTCATGCCGTGTCCTGCCAGTGCTTGGCGGTCGGGCTGAATCTCCAGGTATCGGCCCGAAGCGGGTCGGTCGGCAAAAGAGCTGGTGGTGTCGGGCAAAGAGGCCGCCACGGACTCGACCTGTTCGGCAATGTCCTGAATGACCTTCAGATCCGATCCCGAAATCTGGATCCCGATGTCCGTGCGTATCCCGGTCTGGAGCATGTCGATCCGGGTCTGGATCGGGAACACCCAGGCGTTGGTCAGTCCGGGGAACTGCACCATGTCGTCGAGCTCGGCCATGATGTCGGTGGTCGTGATACCCGAGCGCCATTCCGAGCGCGGCTTCAAAGTGATGAAGGTTTCGATCATGGTCAGGGGCGCGGGATCCGTTGCGGTCTCGGCACGGCCCGCCTTGCCCATGACGCGCTCAACCTCGGGGTGCGACGCGATGATGGCATCGGTTTGCTGAAGCAGTTCGCGCGCCTTGTCCGGCGACAGGCCGGGCAGGGTGGTGGGCATATACATCAGGTCACCCTCGTCGAGCTCCGGCATGAACTCCGTTCCAAGCTGGGAGACCGGAAAAGCCATTGATACGATCAGCGCCAGCGCCAGAACCGACACGATCCAGGGGTGATTGCCGCTGAATCGGGCCAATGGTCGATAGCCCGTTTCCAGCCAGCGGGCGAATGGACTGCTTGAACCGTCGGCCTGCAGTGACCCGACGAAATACCCCAGCAGTACCGGTACGAGGGTGACTGACAAGCCCGCCGCGGCCGCCATGGCATAGGTCTTGGTGTAGGCCAGCGGTGAGAACAGGCGGCCTTCCTGGGCCTCCAGTGCAAAGACCGGCAGAAAGGACAGCGCCACGATCAGCAGCGACAAAAAGATTGGCTTGCCCACCTCAAGCGTGGCTTCCGTGATGGCATCCCAGCGTTGCTCCTTGGTTTCAGGCTGTTGGCGCTCGAAGCGTCGGTGGACGTTCTCGATCAGGACAATGGCAGCGTCGACCATGACCCCGATGGAAATAATGATGCCGCCCAGAGACATGATGTTGGCGTTGATGCCCTGCAGGTACATCACCAGATAAGCCGCGAGCACCCCCAAAGGCAGACTGATCAGCAATACCAGCGAGGATTTCAGGTGCCACAGAAAAATGGCGATCACCAGCACCACGATCACAAACTCCAGCGCCAGCTTTTCCCACAGCGTGCGAATCGATCGATCGATCAGCGGCGAGCGGTCGTAGGTCTCGATGATCTCTACGCCATCGGGCAGGCCTGGCCGTAGCGCATCGAGACGCTGCTTGACTGAGTCAATGATCCGGCGGGCATTCTCTCCTTGCCGCATCACGACAATGCCGGCGACAACCTCGCCCTGACCGTCAAGCTCGACAATGCCGCGACGCGACTCCGGGCCGAACCGAATCTCGGCGACCTGATTCAGCAGGATCGGGCTGCCGTCTTCAACGATACCAACCGGTATATTGCCAAGATCGTCCAGCGACTGGATATAGCCGCCGGCGCGGACCATGTACTCAGCTTCGGCCATTTCAATCAAAGAGCCGCCTGATTCGGCGTTACCGCGCTGGATTGCGGTTTCAAGTTGGCTGATGGTCAAGCCGTAAGCCCTGAGCGCGACAGGGTCGACCGCGACCTGGTACTGACGAACCATGCCGCCGGCTGTGGCAACTTCGGAGACCCCGGGCAGGGATTGCAGTTCGAACTTGATGAACCAGTCCTGCAGGGCGCGCAGGTCAGCCAGGTCATGATTGCCACTGCGGTCTACCAGCGCATATTTGTAAATCCAGCCCACACCGCTGGCGTCCGGGCCCAGCTCTGCGCTGACACCTTCCGGCAGCTGCGCCTCGACCTGGCTGAGGTACTCCAGAACCCGGGCCCGGGCCCAGTAAAGATCGGTCCCGTCTTCAAACAAGACGTACACGAACGCATCGCCAAACATCGAAAAACCGCGGACCGTTTTGGCTCCGGGCACCGACATCAAGGCGGTCGTTAGTGGATAGGTGACCTGGTCCTCGACAACCTGTGGGGCCTGGCCAGGGAAAACGGCGCGCACAATCACCTGAGTATCGGTCAGGTCAGGGATGGCATCGACCGGCGTCTCGCGCACCGCCCATAGTCCGGCGACAGTCAGCACCAGTGCCAGCACCAGCACCAGCTGTCGATTGGCGAGCGACCATCGAATGAGCGCATCAATCATCAGAGATCTCCTCTACGTTCATTCATGGTCGTGGCTGGTCAGACGGTTATGGCCCGCATTGATACTGGCCTCCGAGTCGATCAAAAACTGTCCGGAGACGACAACGCGGTCGCCCTCGTCGAGTCCGTGAATGATTTCGGTGAACTCGCCGGATTCAAGGCCCGAGTGAATGACGCGGACGCTGAAGGTTTCGCTGTCGTCCTGGACAATGACGCGTTCCTCTTGTCCCGTGCGGATGATTGCTTCAGTGGGGACATAGA
>CAZIMY010000060.1:0-7949 GCA_964540315.1 uncultured Wenzhouxiangella sp. | reverse complement strand
ACAATGACGCGTTCCTCTTGTCCCGTGCGGATGATTGCTTCAGTGGGGACATAGACGATGTCGTTCTTCGGGCCGGCCAGAATGAAAAGACTGGCCCAGTCGCCAATTTTGAGCTCGCCTTCCGGATTATCCAGAACGATGCGCGCGCGCGCGGTGCGCGTTTTCGGGGCAAGTTCCGGGTACACCAGATCGACCCGGCCGCGCAGCGTATCCCCCGGCTGACTGACCAGACCGATGCGAACCGGCTGGCCGGAAGAGACCCAATCGATCTGGGCCCCGAAGACATCGGCGATCAGCCAGACTTGGGCCGGGTCGGCGATTTCGATCATGTCCAGCCCGGGTTGAACGTACATGCCGGCGCGAATATTGAGCGCGGAGACATAGCCGTCCCGCTCGGCGTACCAGGGAACGTAGGTCAGCGGTTCGCCGGCTTCGCGAATTTGGTCGATCACCCCTGGCTGGACGTCCAGCACCTCAAGGCGGCGGCGAGTCGCCCGGATCAGATTCTCGTTGCCGGAACGAACGGCCTGGAGGAATTCGTCCTGAACGTTGACGAGCTCGGTGGCGTAGAGCGTAAACAGGCGCTGACCGGCCTGAACCGGCTCACCGACTGCGGCAACGTCAAGCTCGCCAATCCAGCCCTCGGTTCGCGGGTGCAGGTGGGCGAGGGCGCTCTGGTCAACTTCCAGCGTTCCCTGAGCGCTGATGCGGCGAAACAGGCGCCCGAATTTGGCCTCTGCGGTTCTGAGATTCATCGCTTGCTGAACGGCGGGATGCACTCTGACGGTGGTGTTACCGCCACCCTGCTGTTCTCTCTGGACGAGGTTCATCCCGCAAATTGGGCAGGTGCCAGGTTCGTCCTGAACAATCTGCGGGTGCATGGGGCAGACAAACCTCGTTTGAACCGGGTTGTCGAGCAGGTCATCCACGACGCTGCCGGACTCCGACGGCTGGGCGTGCTGTGAGTGCTCGTGCTGGGAATGGTCATGCTCTGTGGCATCTTCGGCTGCCGCGTCCGCGTTGTTGGTTGACGGCGCGCCCGTTTCTTCCGCGCAGGCGACCAGCGCCAAAAGTGCAAAGGCTACAAGAATGAAAAGTCTGGTCTTGTGGTTCATGACGGTTCCTCGTTGGTCAGGCTGGCGATCCGCGCCAGGCTGGCAAAATACTTGCGGCGGGTGTCCAGCAGGTCCAGCTCGATCTCAAGCTGGCGTAAACGTGCGCGAATCAGCTCGTCGAAGCTCGCCCGGTCACTTTCGTAAGCGGTCAGAGTGGCGTCGACCGTCGCCTGTGCCTGCGGCAGGATTCGGTTTTCCAGCAGCGCGCGTCGCTCTTCGAGTCGTTCCAGCAAAGCATGCTGCTGTTCAAGATCGCCGCTCAGGCGTTGGAGGATCAATTGGGCTCTGGCTGCGCGTGCGTCGCGCTCGGCCAGGGCGGCGTCAACCCGCCGGTCCTGGCGGTTGGTGGTAAACAGCGGCACGCTGATCGTGGCCATCGCGAAAAGCTTGTCGGCAATACGACGCCCGCTGGGGTCGTTACCGCGTTGGTGGCCGTAGCCGGCCTCCAGCATCCAGCTGGGACGATAGGCCTGGCGGGCCAGTTCCGCGGAGATATCACCGGTAGCGGTCTGGATGCGCGCGGTGACCAGTTCCGGGTGATTGTGGAGCGTTTGCTCGACCGCTTCCGTCGCCATGGCTTCCCGAGTCCAGCCGGGCAATTCCGGAGGGTGTGAGGGGGCCTCGACGGGACCGGCCCATCGTTCAAGGCGGGCTTGAGCTTCGTCGATGGCGCTCAGTGCATCGACCTTGCGACGCTCCAGCAGTGCCATCTCGAGCAGCGCATACGATTCATCCTGCAGCCTGCCGGTGCCCGCTGCGTATCGGCGGCGGGTAATTTCCACCAGCTGGTCAAATTGCCCCAGCATGTCGTCAACACGGATGGCAGCGGCATGGGCGTGCGCCCAGTCCAGCCAGGCCAGGCGTGTTTGAAGGCTGACCTGAAGCTTTCTTGCCTCGATATCGGACTTTACGGCCCGCGCCTGTGAGTGCCGGCGCTCGCTCTTGAGGTCAAGCGAATCTCCAGCCGGGAAACGCTGACGGATGCCGATCCGGTACATGGTCATCATGTCGGCGGCGAGCGGGTCATCAATAGGCAGCCCCTCTGCGGCAACGGTCACTTCGGGATCCGGCAGGGCGCTATCGGCGATCGCCAGATGACCGTAGGAAAGGCTTTCCTGTTCAAGTTCCAGAAGCCCGGCGTCGCGCGCAAGCGCCTGCTCAACGGCGGTTTCGATCGAAAGTGCCTGGACTTGCAGGGGCAGCCACAGCGCCCCGAGCAGCACCAAGCCACCGGTAGTGAATTTCACTGACATCTTGTCTCCCCTTAAAAAGGGTTTAAAAACAATTGGATAAATCGCTTACGCGGATATTTCCACAGCGTTTTCTGCTGTGAGATTCAGGCGTGAAGTTGGGGAGGTCGCAGCAGGGTGTCAGGCAGGGAGGTTACGGTGAGATGAGGAATTGCGGCGATGGACGCGGTGTGGTCGGGTGATGCATCGCAGGTCACGACGGCAAGCGGAAACGGGGCGGGAGCACCGCAGTTGCAGCCGTCTGGACAGCAGGTGTTTTCGCCGGGCTCAAGCTTGCGCTCCGGCTCTGCGTCGCGTTCCCTGTTTTGAGCCGCATGGAAGGGACAATCCGTGTCACCCGCACTCAATGCTTCTGATGACCCAGCGGAGTGACTGCTGGTCAAGTCAGCATCTGACGGGCAAGCGTGCGCCGGGAACCCCAACATCATCAGGGTGAACGCAAGCAGGAACAACAACGACCGTCGATAGCGACTCATTTAGAGAAAGCTACCACAGAGACGAGCAGGCGTCCATCAACCCATTACATCGGAAGGGCATTGAGAACGCGCTGAATCTCTTCAGGCGTCAGGGCCCGGGCCCCATGTCGAGTGGTTTGACCGGCCCGACCGGTCAAATCGGTAAAAGCGTCGGCCGGTAAGCCGTCCTGGAGCAGCGCCTGATCAGGCTCAAACTGCCACTGGTCTCCGTCATGGCGCAGCTGGCCTCGTCCTAAACCGAGTGCCTGGCTTGACCGATGGCAGTCCTCGCAGGTTCGAGCCGGGCCAATGGTATGGGGGCTCAGCGGAGCGAAGTAGCGGCGAAACTGGGTCTCTTCCCAGTCGGGGTGGTCAATGGTGCGGATCATGCCGGGGACGAAAGTCACGATATCGCCGTTGCTGTCGACGCCCATCGGAGGGGCATCGTTGAACACGCCCCAGCGCTGATCTGACCAGGAGCCCGGTGTGAATTCTCGAGCTACATGATCGAACTGTACCTGGTCAGGGTCGTAGTCCATATGGCAACCGTGGCACTGAGGGGCCCACTGGGTGTGGCAGGTCGAGCAGGTCAGTCGATCGTGATGGCCGTTATCAGGATGGTTGGCTTGCGTCAGCGGCGGGATGGGCAGGCGCCCGCCGTTGACCTTCCGGTGCAGAATCTTGCTGCCATCTTCTTTCAGTTCAATATGCCAAAGCGGCGTCCCCCTGCGGGCGGTCGTCAGGAACTGTTGTTCGGCATCGTGAGCAAAGGGTAGGCGGCCGAGCTGCCTGCGCAGGTCATCTGGCCAACCGGCCTCGGTCATGCGCTCGTTTTGATTATCGTGGCAGTCGGCACACTGGATATCAACGGCATCCGAGCCATGGCTGAAGTGACCGGTCGGCCCCATGACGTCGCGCGTGGTGTGGCAGTCGATGCACGACAGGCCGGCCTGATGATGGATGTCGGAATGAATGGACTCGACCAGGCGTCCATCGGGTAGGTGGCCCAATGGGTTGGGATGGTTCTCGTCGAGCACATGGGCGTCAACCTCAGCCAGCCCTGCGTAGTTCAGCGCAATACGTCCGGATCTCGAATGGCAGCCCGAGCAGCTTTGGTCACTGACTGTGGCTGAAAGAGCGATGTGGCCTGTTCCGCGCTGGGTCTCATGGGGCGCGTGGCAGGCCAGGCAGCCACCGCCGCGACTGCCGATGGGGTCTTCAGTGGTCATCTGATGCTGGGGCTGGCCCAAATGACAGCTTGCGCAGTGCTTCCGGAGAATCGAGTCGGCCGGGCTGTGTCCTATGCTGTCAAGGCGGCCGTTGCCCTGATCCGGCCGTTCCTGTTCTCCGAGCGTATAGCGGGTGACGTTGACCATGCCCTTTCCGCTGTGCATCAGGCCCTGTATGACGTACTGAGTTTCGGTGGCGTGGCAGTTTCCGCAGGTCTTTTCGGCGTTGGCCAGCCAACCGGGATGGACCACCAGACCGTCATGGGCCTTTTCCACAGACTCTGCTTCAGGGTTGCCGAGATGGCAGCTTTGGCACTGGCTCGCCAGAAAGGCGTGGGGGTCACTCTGGTCCAGTTGATGCGGCTGGTGGCAATCCATGCAGGTTGCCCATGCCGATGGGGCAAGCATCAGCACGAAAAAGCCGGCCCAGAGGACCGGCTGGATTCTCGATGAAAAATTGCGTCTCAAAATGAGTTGGCTTAGCAGCCCTCGCCGATGATCAAGCGACGCGGTGCTGCGGGTTCTTCCTCTTCTTCCTTAGCTGGCGGGGCCAGACCAAGTGCGGCCGATGCTCCAGCGGCGGCGGGCTCAGGTTCCGGCTCGGCCGGCGGCGGTGCAAGACCCAGTGCGGCAGCGGCGCCACCGACTGCAGGAGTGACTGCAGGCGTATGTGCCGGGGTCACTGGTCCACCGTGGAAGAACTGGGCAAAGGCCTGACGGTCGCTGTCGCTGACGGTTTCTTCGACGATCGCTATCTCTGCGGCCGGATTGCTGGTGAAATCAAACCAGTCCTGGAAGCCGCCCGCCATCGCAAGTGCGTTGATACCGGCGACCTGCAATAGGGCGCTGGCCTGACTGGCATCGACGGCTGAATCGCTGTACAGCACGATTTGTTTGCCACCGGCCACTTCGCTGACCTTCTCTGGCCGCACGATCTCCAGGGCGCTCATATTGACCGCACCGGGGATATGGAATTCCTCGAACGCGCCAGCGTCTCGGAGATCGATGAGAACGAAATCGCCGTGGTCTTCGACCACTTTGTGTGACAGGGCGGGGATGGAGATTTGGGCTTCACCGCGAGCGATGGCAGAACCGACGCGCTCGATTTCTCCGTCCAACGGCGCATTGCCCTGACCACAGGCGGTGGTCAGGGCAATGATTGCGGCTACCAGAGCAGTTTTGCCCCAGAACTTTCCAGCCGATGCATGCATAGGGTAAACCTCTTCATTAGTCAGGACTAATGCGGGAGTTTATCCGAATTGTTCGATTAATGCATGCGAAGTAGATCTAATAAAGCCGGGTTATAGGTATTGACGTAATCGATATATCCCGATAGTTGACCGAGGTCTACAAACAGCTGGCGCAGCATGTATGCGCCATACAGCACCAGGATCGGGCTGATGGCCATCCACGCCGAACGTTTGCCGCGCAGCCCGAAGGATTCAATGAGCAGCGGCAGCAGCAGTCCGGGGATGAAAAAGACGACCCAGAACAGTTGGGTGTAGTCACCGCCGAAGATCATTTGCACAGACTCGATCTGTACCTTTGAACCGCTGGCCAGGTTGACCAGGGTCAGCGCCAGCAGCAGGATCTTGAAGGCAATCAGGCCGAACAGGGTATAGGAGAAGATTCGGCGCTCCTGCTCTCCTCGCGAGCCTAGCAGCACAACGGCAGCCGCCGTAGCGAGTCCGGAGGTCAGGAACAAGGGCGCCATCAAGCCACTGTTGGCGAAAGGACGCGCATCCAGGGAGGTCATCAATGTGCCGGTGTAAAAGGCAATGATGACACCCATGATGACGCTGAGCCAGGCGACGGGTCGTTTGATCTTTTCAGCCAGATCCAGCGCCCACCGGCCGATGCCGAACTTGTCGACGGGTCCGGACAGCATGGGGTAGCCCTGACGCAAGCCGGCCATGGCCAGTAGCAGGATCGACAGAATGACCACCTGCAGCAGCCAGGCGCCCCATGACATGACCGATGTGGGGACGAAGGCCAAAAAGAAGCTGTAGAACACTTGCTTATGGGTGAGCTTCAGAAACAGAAAGCTCATTGCCATGCCAATTGATATCAGCCCGACCAGCGGCAGCCGCTTGGCGGTAAAGGCGAACGTATCTTCTTTACGGCCTAGGATGGCGAGTGCTGTAAAGATCAGGGCACCCGCGGTCAGCCCGACCAGGAACAGATCGGCAATGACTTGCCAGCCCCAGGCGCTGACCGTCGGATCGATCTTGTAGTTATCTCTAACGGTAATAAGGATTTCTTCACGCATTGGATTGCTTCCTGCTCAGTAGGGGCATCAGGTCAAGTAATAGACTTGCGGTTCGTTACCCGTCTCTTCGTACATCGCCTTGTGTTCGCGGGTTGCAAGCAGACGGCTGACGGTCGAGTTCGGATCGTCCAGCACACCAAAGTGCATGCACTTGGTCGGGCAGGAGGCCACGCAGGCCGGATCCAGTCCTTTTTCGACCCGGTGATGGCAGAAGGTGCATTTGCTCACATAGCCTTCGTTCATGACCAGACGGGCGTCATAAGGACAGGCCGCGATACACGCGCCGCAACCCGTGCAACGGTCCGGATCGACCAATACGATATTGGTGTCTTCCCAGGTGTAGGTTGCCGCGGTCGGGCAGGCATATAAGCACGTCGGCTTGGTGCAGTGATTACAGCGCTCGGAGCGGAACTCGGTTTGCAGATTCGGATAGGTACCCGTGGTTGCTTCAACGACCCAGTCACGGTTCAGTCCGGCCGGCACCTTGTTTTCGGTCTTGCAGGCAACGACGCAGTCGCCGCAGCCGATGCAGAGTTTGGTGTCAATGACCATCGCATAGCGGATCATGCGCTTGCCTCCTCAGGAATCAGGGTTACAAAATTGCCGCGCATGCCTGTTCCACCCATGACGGGGTCTACCAGAATGCGAGTGATCAAGCCTTGGTCGTCCGCGCCACGGCCGTTGGCCAGGCTGAGATCGGCGGAGTTGTGGCCAAAACCGTGTGCCATGAACAGCGAGTCGGGTCGAATGCGCTCCGTAACGCGAACGCGTACAGCGTTGCTTTCGACACCGTCCTGGTTTTTCAGGCGCACGTACTGGCCGTTTTCAACCTCGAAAGTACCCGCTGCGACCGGGTGAATCCAGACGGTGTTTTCCGGCATCAGCTCAAACAACAGCGGATTGTTGATGGTGCGGCCGAAGGTATGTGCCGGGGCACGACCGTAGTTGAGGTGCAAGTAATTGCCCTCGGGCTTGGCCGGCGGCGGGGTGTATTTCGGCATCGGGTCGTGACCGAAGTCGGCCAGCAGTTGCGAGTTAAGTTCAATCTTGCCGGTGCCGGTTCGGAAGTTCCGGTTTTCGCCTGGGGCGAAGTACTTCGGCGTCGTGCGTGGGAATTTCTTGACCCCAACGCGGGCCATTTCTTCGAACGAGCTGCCAATCTGGCGCAGCTGCCAGTCGAGTTCTTCGCTGTAGTCGTTCCACGGGAACCAGGCGCCTAAACCAAGGCGCTCCGCGATCTGTTTGGCAATCCACCAGCCGGGTTTGGAGTCGTACTTGGGCTCGAAAGCGGGGACGGACACAGCCAGCGATGGTTCACGCTCTGCCATGTTGCGCATCGGATCCAGGCGTTCCAGATAGGTGCATTCGGGCAGAATGACGTCGGCATAGCCCGTGATGGCATAGGGCATGGTGTCGATCACGACAAACAGGTCCAGCTCCTGTGACGCTTGAGCGAGCTTTTCTGTCACGCCAGGAACGGTGTGGCCCAGGTTGCTGCTGTAGACAAACCAGCCCTTGAAGTAGGCATCCTCGCCAATCGAGGCATCGATGAACTTCTGGGCAATGCCGGACGGCGCCAGCGGGAACTCGCCCTGGACCTCGTCTTTGTAGCTGCTTTTTGGCTTGGGTGG
>CAZIMY010000059.1:0-15419 GCA_964540315.1 uncultured Wenzhouxiangella sp. | reverse complement strand
TCAGCGCGGACCCGGCTCAGCGAATTGACCCATCCATTGCTCCACTTCGTTGTACCAGTACACAGAGTTGTTCGGCTTGAGAATCCAGTGATTCTCGTCGGGGTAGTAAATCAAGCGCGACTCAATACCCTTGGACTGTAGCGTTCTGAACAACTCGAATGCCTGGCCAACGGGCACGCGCAGATCGTTCTGACCATGGATGATCAGCGCCGGGGTGTCGAAATCTTCGGCGAAGTAGTGCGGCGAGATATCGCGATAGATCTGCGGGTTTTCCCAGAAATCACCAAAGCGCCTGGAATGGACAGCGAAATCTGCAGCCATCTGCGAGTACATGTTGTAAACCGGGGCATGGATCAACAGCGCCTTGAACGGGTGCTCCCTCCCCAGGAGGATCGATGAAAGATAACCGCCGTAGCTGCCACCGCCGGCCACCATGCGATCAGGGTCGATCCAGTCTTTTTCGGCAAACCAATCGGCGGCCGCAATCGTATCGTTATACGGCGCTGTCAGCCAATCGGGGTTGATCGAGTCGGTGAAATCCTGACCCCAGCCCGGCGAGCCATGGAAATTGAACCAGGCAGTGACATAGCCCCAGGAGGCAAAGGTCTGCGCATTCCAGCGAAAGTGGAAGCCATCGGTGATCGGACTATGCGGTCCGCCGTGGATCAGAAGAAACAGGGGGTATTCCTGCTCTGGGTCAAAGCCCGGCGGGTAGTGAACCCACATCTGAATGTCGGCACCGTCATGGCCGGTATAGGTCACGGATTCGTAGGTGCCCAGATCGACATCCGCCAGAACCTCGTCGTTAAAGCTGTCCAGCCGGGAGGTCGCACCGCTTTGGGTGTCCACCCGCACCACGCGCGGCGGATAAAGGAAACTTTGGTTATTGGCAACCAGCGTTCCGTTGCCAGATAGTGCCAGACCGCCATAGTTCGTTTCTTCGGTAACCGCGCGGACCTGGCCATCGCTGAGCCGGATATGAAACATGCGCATCGTTCCATTATCGGCAGCGGTCCCATAAAAGCCCGAGCTGTCAGCTGACCAGATCAGTCCACCGGGAGAGCGATCCCATGCTTCGGTAACGGTTCGGATATCACCGCCTTCGAGGTCCATGACCTTGATATTGAGGGTATCTGCGTAAAAACCGGGAATGGCTCGGCTACCCCAGGCAAGCATCTGGCCATCGGGGCTAAACATCGGGCTACCGTCACCTGCCGGGTTTTCTGGCGTCAGATTGCGTGCGGATGCTTCACCGATACGGGCCAGGAACAGGTCAATCTCCGGATGGACGTTCTGATCACTGCTGTTGGAGGTAAAAGCGATGTGCGTGCCGTCAGGATGAATATCGTAGCTGCCCGTGCTTTGGTTGGAGCGCGGCAGTTGGCGACCCAGCGCTTGGGTGACGGACTCGACCTCCCCGCCGTCGGCTGGCACCCGAAACACGTGCGCTTCATGGTCTTCAGTGATCCAGTGGTCCCAGTGGGAATAGGGGAGCGCATTCCATTGGTGAGCGGACACCTTGGAGTCATCATCCGCCTTGACCTGCTCGGCCATTTCCTCCCAGCTCTTGTCCGGCCAGACCTTGCTGATGAAATAGATATGCTCTCCGACCCACTTGAGCGACGAGACACCGGTAGGCACCTGGGTCAGCCGGGTTGCCTCGCCCGGCGCATCCATTGGCAACAGGTATATCTGGCTGGCGTCGTCGTCATCTCGGCGCGTAACAAATGCCAGGGTGCTGCCATCCGGCGAAAAAACAGGGCTACTCGCCGAGGCACCTGCCTGGGTGAGCGGTCGTTGGACACCGCCTTCGGAAGACAACAACCAGAGACGGGTTTCGGCTTCATCGGTTTCCATGTCATAGCTGGTCACCGGAACCACGACGCTGTTCCCTGTCGGGTCAATGACCGGGCTGCCGACTCGATCCATTTGCCAAAGCACTTCAACCGATAATGGCTGAGTGTCCTGAGCAAATGACATCAGCGGTAGCAACAGCAAGATTGCGCACATTCGTTTCAACATGGTCAGGTTCCTTGGAAGGTTATCGATTCATTCGGTTGGGGCTTCAGTACAACTCCAACGCGGTCACATCCATGGTGTAAGCGGAAGCCGCGGTATCGTTTGAGATATCTTCAACGTTCAAAGTCCCCTCCATCCAAAACGCATCCCAGATATTGACCATCGGAATCGGGTCTTCCAGGCGGCCATAAATGATCTGGTTCGCCGGCGGAGGCGGCACGTGTATGCAGGCACCGAAGTAGGGAACGAGGAAAAACTCCTTCAGATTACCCTCTCCGTCTGTTTCAATCGGCACGACAAAGCCGGGGATTCGAGCCTCGATGCCATCCAGCTCGGGCATCGTTCTAAACGACTGGAAGGGCTCGGCTGCACCAAAACCGCTGTGGTCGACGATTTCAGACTCCTGCAGCCAGGCATTGAGTTCCTCTTCAGGCATCAATTCAACCCACTCAATTTCGCGCACATCAGCATGAGCGCTGAGCGGCAGGAGAACGAAAAGTAGAGTTCCGACAAATACGCGGTGAATCATTTTATATTTCATCAGACTGTGCCTAAAACTTGTTTGGCTCGATTCTACAGACAACCCACAGGCGTGAAGCGTTCAGGTCCTGATCTGCATGCCGTCGGCGAGCGTTCGTCGATAGGCCATAGCGGCAGGAATCACCCCGACTGCAAGGCCGGCCAGGAAAATCAAACCGAGAACACCAAACTGCCAGGCAGCCGGCCAAGTCAGACCAACGTGCAATCCGAACTCGGACAGCAACCAGGGAGCAGCAACCATTTGAACGCTAAGCGCCAGCGCGACGCCAAAGGCAATGCCCGCCGCTGCAATCAAACCTGCCTCGAAAACCAGCAAGCCAGAGATTTGCCAGGGTCTCGCACCGTTTGCTCGCAAAATAGCCATTTCTCGCCGCCGCTCTCCCAACGTGGCCAGCAGCACGGTCAACATTCCCAATAGACCGGCAACAACCACCAGCGCGGCGACAACCCGCAGGACTTGCTCGGCCATACCGGTAATCCGCCAAAGCTGCTGCAGGGTAATTCCCGGCATGATGCCACTAAGCGCTTCGGCCCGGTACTCGTTGACCCTGCGCTGCAGACCAAACACCGCGGCGCGCGCGGTCAAGCCCAGGAAAATCGCCGTGACGGCATCGGGCCTCAGTTCCTCAGCCTGGGTTCGAGCCACGTCGGGATCGATCGCCGAGCCTGGCATCTGAACCCCCCTCTCCCAGCCGATATGAATCGCCCGGTGGGCCGCCAGACTGACGTAAAGCTGTTGGTCGACCGGCGTGCCAGTCGGAGCAAGAATGCCCGTGATCGTAAACGGGTGTTCATCGTGACCCTGGAGCGAAACATTGCCCGAGCCGTGGGCCAGCACGATCTGGTCGCCCAGCTCATAGTCAAGTTGTCGGGCGACCTGCGCGCCAATGACCACGTCGAACAAATCGTCAAACTCCTGGCCAGACTCAAACTCGATGTGTTCGCTATCGCCGAAGCGGTAGTGCTCGAAAAAAGCTGGGCTGATCCCGAGCACCCGATAGCCATTATGGGAATCGCCCAGCGCCATGGGAATCGCCCAGTCGACCTCCGGCAACGCTTTGAGCTGGGTGTAGGTCTCCCACGAGATGTCGTTGGTCGCATCCCCGATTCCGAACACCGAGTACAGCAGCAGCTGAACCGGTGCCGTGCGTCCACCGACAATCAGATCCACACCTGAGACCGAGCGGTAAAAGCCCTGTCGAACCTCACTGCGCAATTGCTCAACCAGAACCAGCAGACCGATCGACAGCGCAATCGTGCAAACAGTAAGAACGACCGCGAAACGCCGATTCAGCAAAGACCGCCACGCTAACCCGAGCAAATTCATGCCTGCTCTTGCGCCTCGTTCAAATCAGTCAGGTCGACGGCGCGATCGAAGCGACCGGCCAGGTCACGATCGTGGCTGACAAACAGCAGCGCACTGTTGGCAGCCTCGACCTGCGAGAAAAGCAGCTCCAGAAAATCAAGCCGACGATCATGATCCAGTGCTGAGGTTGGCTCATCGGCCAGGATCAAGGCCGGCCTGCCGATCAGGGCTCTGGCCGCGGCAACCCGCTGCTGCTGTCCCACGCTGATGCTGTCTGCCCTGCGCCGCCATAGCTCAGGTGCAAGGCTCATCTCCGCCAGCAGCTTTTCGGCCGCTCCTTTCACATCCCCGGCGCGGGCAGCGCGAGCCCGTGAAAACCTGCACGGGAGCATAACGTTGTTAATGAGGTCGAGCCAGGGGAGGAGGTTGAACTGCTGGAAGATAACGCCCAGATGCTCGGCTCGAACCCGGTCACGCCCAGCCCCGCCCAATTCAACCAAGTCCTGATCCTTGAACAGAATCTGGCCGCTTTGCGGGCGGATCAGGCCACCGATCAAAGCCAGCAGCGTCGACTTTCCCGAACCACTCGGCCCGAACATAAACACCTTTTCCCCGGCCGCAAGCGAGAAACCACCCAGTTCCAACACCGGGTCGGTATCCCCCGGCCAGGTAAAGGCAAGGTCTTTGATGTCGAGGAGCGGTGTCACTCGGATCGGTGTCTATCTTTACTCAAGCGGAATGCGAGCTTCTTGCCGATCCAGGCGCACCTGAGCAACGACCGCCGGAGTCAGAACGTCCACAAGGATTTCCTCATTGCCCGGAAACTGCTCAAAAAGCTCAACCTCTACCCAGGCCAGACGCTCGGGTGAGCTGCAATCCAAGGTCACGACAAGATGAAATTCGGCGTGGCCATGATCTCCGTGCCCATCTTGTTCGTGGTGTTCGTGGTGTTCGTGGTGTTCGTGGTGTTCGTGGTGCTCGTGCTCTTCCCCGGCACCGAAGCCGTGCGTGTGGGCGCTGACCGTTGCAATCTCACAGGCACCTTGCGGGTCGGCCGTCAGCCATTCAGCGGCGCGAAGAAACTTCACAGTCTCATCCAGCGCGGCCTGCTGACCCTCATCAGCCGGTGCGTGCTCAAACCCAACCAGGTTGATACCGGGTATCTCTAATTCGAGGCGCAAAGTGTTGTCATCGATCGACAAATTGCCGGTCCCGGTGCCGTGTACGTGGACATCATGCTGACGTTCCAGTTGGGCATTGGTTATTCCGGAAAGAACGAGCAGCGCCAGCGCAGCAGACAGCAAGCTATATCGGGTCATGAAAAACTCCGGTAATGAAGGTAATGAAAGAAAGTCAACATCAGCATGTTATCTTATAACAAGACTATGGAGACGACTCGACTCACAACCCGCCCGCGCTGGGCTGATCGCTTCGGCATGCTCGTCGCGGCCGGCTGCGGCGTGCACTGCGCCGCCTTGTCCCTGCTTTTTATCCTCTATCCGGCCCTTTGGATGAAACGAAAGTACTGGGAGATGGGGCTGTGGGAGAAGCTGCTGTGGATGGAGTGGGGGTTGCTGGCAATCGCCTGGGTGCTGGTGATTGTTGCCATGTTCAGCGGCTGGAAGTATCACCGACGGATCGGTCCCGGTGCCTTGGCCGGCTCCTCCCTGATCTTGATGACGATGGTGGTTATGACGTCGCTGCATTTCGCCAGCCAGTGGATGGGGTTGGTAACGCTGGCCGCCGGAATCCTGCTGGCGGGCTCGCACTACTGGAACCTCAAACTGGGTGCTTGCCCTGTTCCAGGCGGGAGCAGCCCCGCTGCCTGATCCTGATCAAGGTTTGCGCCGCCGGGGCGGTTGAAGCACAATGACGGCCTGGTGACAACAACGATACGGGTCTTTCCCCAAAGCCAATCATGAAAACCTCTTCCATTCACGGGATGTGGTCATCCCGTCTCGCGTTTGTGCTCGCAGCAACCGGATCTGCCGTGGGATTGGGCAACATCTGGCGCTTTCCTTACATCACTTCCGAAAACGGTGGCGGAGCGTTCGTTCTTGTCTATTTGATCTGCATTGCCCTTGTCGGGCTGCCGGTCATGTTTTCGGAGATCGTGATCGGCCGCCGCGGCCGGATGAGCCCGGTCAATTCCATGCGCGAACTGGCCGACGACGTTGGCGCCTCACGCGCCTGGATGGGTCTTGGCTTTCTCGGTATTCTGGCCGGATTCCTGATTTTGTCGTTCTACTCGGTTGTTGCCGGGTGGACGCTGCACTATGGCTTTCTGTACCTGAAACAACTGTTCGGAGCGCCAGGGATTTCCGATCCAAGCGCCACTTTCAGCGCGCTGCTGGGAAACGCCGGGGAACTGACTTTCTGGCACGGCATTTTCATGGTGATGACTGTTGGCGTCGTCGCGCTGGGCGTAGAAAAGGGCCTGGAGCGAGCGGTTGGCATTCTAATGCCGGTGCTTTTTGTCCTGCTGCTGATCTTGCTGATGTATGGCATCAGCACCGGGCACTTCTGGGACGGGGCGGCATTCATGTTCAAACCTGACTGGTCGCAGCTGTCCGGCACAATGATCGTGACCGCGATGGGTCAGGCCTTTTTTACCTTGAGTCTGGGCATGTGCGCGATCATGACTTACGGCGCCTACCTGCCGTCGCATGTAGACGTTCCGAAGGTGGGCACCGCTGTTGCATTCTCTGATACGGCCGTCGCGCTGATTGCCGGGTTAGCCATTTTCCCGGTGATCATTGCCTTCGGAATTGATCCTGGCAGTGGCGGCGCCGGATTGATCTTTACCTCACTTCCCCTGGCTTTTGCCGAAATGCCCCTCGGCATCGCCTACGGTATGGCGTTTTTCCTCCTGTTGTCGGTTGCGGCCTGGACCAGTTCCATCTCGCTGATGGAGCCGGCGGTGGCTTACTTGGTCGAAGCCACCAACCTTTCACGTAAGGCCTCGGCGTTGCTCGTTGCATCACTGGGGTGGGTGATGGGCCTGGCCTCCGTCTTCTCCTTCAATATCTGGTCGTCAGTCTCGATCGGCGGCAAATCCATCATGGATGCCATCGAGTTCGTAGCCGCAGACGTGATGTTGCCAATCGGCGGGCTGCTGACGGCAATTTTTGCCGGATGGGTGCTGTCCAACACGATTACCCGGGAAGAGTTGGACGATAAGATGCCGACCTGGGCTTTCCAGGGTTGGCTCTGGCTAACCCGAGTCGTTACGCCGATGCTGATTTTGCTGGTAATGGCCGGGATTTTGGGGATCTTCTAGTCAACTCGTTCCACCCGGTCACTGGCGCCCAGAGAAACCTGCCGCCCGTCAACGGTTAGAAATTCCCGTTCACCCAAATCCTTGCGGCGGACCTGGTAGACGGCGCGGGTGCCGGAGGCCGGCTCAACCACTTCCACCCGGACAACCTCATTCGCGTGCTGGTATCGCAACCAGGTGATTCCGGCGGTGGAGAGTATGACGATACCGGCAAAGATAAATCCAACGATGGCTGTCGTTGACTGATACCAAACTTCTTCGGGTTCACTTGTTCTCGACCCGCCCGAACGTGCCTCTTCGCGCGCCCGCTTGGCGCGGGCGACGATGATGACAATCAGTGCCACGAGAACGGTAATCAGCGCTTGCTTAATCATTAGAGGCGGCAGGATATCAGTTGATGCAGCCAGACGCTGTGGGTCGCCTGGCAAGCCACACAGCCCTCAACGGTGCGGGTAAGCCCTCCAGTGTCAGCGTGGGTTGGTCGGGATCAAGCGCTTGTGCGAGCGAGTGAAAAGGCATCCAGGATGTCCGGCGCTGCTCTTGCGGGCTGGTCAGCGAACAGTCGACACAAACCATATCTTCGAAACCTGTTTCAGCGAGCCAGGCCTCCAACAAGCCAAGGCTGGGTAATCCGTAAACATTCCGCATACCTGCATAACGCTGCGGTGTAGCCAACAAGAACCGGTCTTCACCGGGGTTCACCAAAGTTTCCAGCACCAGGCAGCCTCCGGGCTTGAGCCTTTCGCGGAGCGAAGTGAGGTGATCCAAGGGTTCGCGGCGGTGATAAAGCACGCCCATGGAAAAAACCGCGTCGAAATCGGCCAATTCCGGCGGCAAATCTTCAAACCGAAGAGCCAGCAAGTGATTTTCAGCCGCGCCGGCACAGCGCCTGATGACCTCATGCTGCAGCACGAAGAGTGGACTGGGGTCACAGCCAATGACCTGCTCGGCGCCGTGGTTGAGCATGCACCAACCGAAATAGCCATTGCCGCAGCCTACATCCAGCACTCGGCACGCGCTCAGATCAATATGGGGTGCGACTCGGCTCCACTTCCAGTCTGACCGCCATTCGGTATCAATATCGACCCCACCCAGCCTGAGAGGACCTTTACGCCAGGGAATGAGGCCCCGCAAGTGTTCCCGAGCGGCATCCGGAGCGTCAAAGGCCCGGCCGGCGACCAGAACGCCCTGATCAATTTGCCAGCAGGCGCCCTGGGGCGAAAGAGCCTGAAGATGCGATCGCCACCGATTTGAATCTCCGTGTCGATCCAACTGGCCCAGATGCGCGTCAAGCGTGCGATCAACGACCGCCGTTGAACACATCCGCAGCAAGGCCTGTCGCAGTTGGTCAATCAGATCAGTCAATCGCCATTAACGCGGATTGCAAATTTTGGTGGAGGCTTGTGCCGGAGACTTTTGAGGTTCCAACACACAGACCGCGCCCCCCGGCTTGAACCACGCTTTCCAACAGCGTTTCATCCGCGCTGATCGCGGTCAGCTGTCCTGCTTCAACGCCATAGCGTTCTGCGGTTCGCGCCAGGTCGTCGGCTCGACTTTGGCGGCGGGCGAAAAGACCTGTTGCCAGATACAGCGTTCCATCCATATCGGCCCCGGCTCGCCGGAAAGCCTGATGGAGGAGCTGCTGCAAGCTTAGGTCGGCGTCCATTGAGTTCAATGTGGGCCGCCACCGCTGCGGCTGACGCGCCAAAAGCAACACTCGCCGTCCGGTGCGCTGAAAAGCCACCATCAGTGCGACCTGATCAGAGTCCGGCTCTCGGCGATCATTCAGCAGTAGACCTCGCTGGACGAGAACGGGCGCAGATTGCGGCATTTTCTACCGGCCCAGTCGGGCCACGTCGGCGACCCGTAGGAATTGCTCGCGCACCGACGATAACAACGACAGCCGGTTGGACCGGAGGTCTTGGTCGTCCACCATAACCATTACTTCGTCAAAGAAACGATCGACTGGAGCCTTTAAGCGCGCGAGCTGGCTCAAGGCGGCAGCGTAGTCCTTGTGGGCCAGAACTTCGCCGAGCGTGTCGGTGGTCGAAACCAGCGCTTCTGCCAATTCTTTTTCTGCAGGCTCAACCAGGTCACGCACGGTGACAGGGCCGGCGGCTTGCTGATCCGCCTGGCGAAGCAGATTGGCGATACGCTTGTTGGCTGCAATCAGGCTCTCTGCTTGTGGGTCATCGGCAAACGCCTGAACCGCTCGGCAACGCGACATGAACTCGGCAACGGCAATGTCTGAATTTGCCGCCACGGCGCTGACGGTGTTGGTTTCCAGGCCGGCTTCGGTGGCATGAGATTTGAGACGCTCGGTGATAAAGATGTCGACTTCATCAATCAGGTCTTTACTGATCGGCAGTCGATCGCCCGTTATCGATTCAAACGCCTCGGCGGTCTTGTTGAGCATCTCGCGAATCGGAACAGTGACGCCGGAGGCCTCTAGAATGCGGACGATCCCGAGAGCCGCCCGACGCAAGGCGAAAGGATCCTTACCGCCTTTGGGTTTCTGTCCTGCGGCGAAAACACCGAGGATTGTGTCCAGCCGGTCAGCCAGGGCCAGAACCTGACCGCTCGGTTCTGCCGGCAGATGGTCTCCGGCGTGGCGGGGCAGGTAATGGCTCTCCAGGGCCAGCGCGACGTCGTGCGTTTCACCATCGGCCAGCGCGTAATAGCGGCCCATCACACCCTGTAGTTCCGGGAACTCACCGACCATTTCCGTCAGCAGATCACACTTGCTCAGGACTGCCGCCCGGCGCACCGTTGCCCGGTCGGCCCCAAACCAGTCAGCCAGCGCGGCAACGAGGAGTTGCAGACGGGCTGTCTTGTCTGCGACCGAACCCATTTTTTCCTGGAACTTGACCTCGCTGAGTCTCTCGCGTCGGTCGGCCAGCGGGACGCGACGATCCTGTTCGTAAAAAAACCGCGCATCCGCCAAGCGAGGACGAATAACTCGTTCGAAGCCTGCCGTCATGGCGGGTACATCGAGACTCTCGATATTGGCCACAGCGATAAAACAAGGCGCCAGCTCACCCTTGCTGTCGCGCAGGGGAAAACACTTCTGATGCTGCTGCATCGAAGAGATCAGCGCTTCTGCGGGGACCTCCAGAAACTGCTTATCAAAATGACCCAAAACTGGCTGTGGCCACTCCGTCAGGCCCGCGACCTCCTGGAGCAAAAGATCGTCGATAACAACGTCAAGACCATGATCTTGGGCAAGTTGGCGCGCACCTTGTTTGATTTGCAACCGACGCTTTTCGGGCTCCGGCTCGACAAAAGCGTGCCTCAGGACCGCCGCATAGTCCCTCGCGTCGGCCAGCGAATGCAGTCCCGGCGCATGAATACGATGACCCCGCGTCGTCCGGTCAGCGCTCAATCCGAACGCTTCAAGCGGCAGCGTCTTTTCGCCATGCAAGGCTACTATCCAGCGGACGGGTCGTAAAAACCGTTCTGAACGGTCTGACCAGCGCATGCTGCGCGCTCCGGCCATGCCGCGAGTCGTCGTCTCGAGCATTTCCGGCAGGCAATCCGCCAATGGAAGCCCGACCCGATGAACGCGGGCAAACAACCAACGCCCCTGTTCATTTTCCAGACGCTCTAAGTCGTCGACCTCGAGATTGACGCTTTTCGCGAAACCAAGCGCGGCCTTTGTGGGTTGTCCTTTGGCGTCGAACGCTGACGACTCGGCCGGGCCCTTTCTCTCGACAACCTGATCGGCCTGGCGCGCGCGGATGCCTGGAAACAACACAGCCAGGCGGCGTGGTGTGGCGAAGGTCTGCGGCTTGTCTTGGCCTACAATAAAGCCGGCTTCTTCCAGATGCTTGGACAAACCGCTCGAGAGTTGCCGGAGCTGGCTATCAATCTGGCCGGCCGGCAACTCCTCACAGCCAAGCTCAATCAAAAGCGGTGCGACCTGCTCTGATGTCTTGCTCACGCCGCCGCCTCCGATGATGAACGCAGTCCCGGAAATCCCAGCGACTCGCGCCGAGCAAGATAAGCTTCGGCAACCATTCGCGATAAATCCCGAACCCTGAGAATGTAGCGCTGGCGCTCGGTCACCGAGATCGCCTTTCGAGCATCCAGCAGGTTGAAGGTGTGTGACGCTTTGAGCACTTGATCATAGGCAGGAAGCGGCAAGTCAGCTTCGACCAGGGCACGAGCCTGCTGCTCGCAGGTATCAAACCAGGAAAAAAGACTCGCGGTATCCGCCAGCTCAAAGTTGTAGGTTGACTGTTCAACCTCGTTTTGATGGTAGACCTCGCCGTAAGTGACAGGGCCAAGCGGGCCTTGTGTCCAGACCAGGTCGTAAACGCTTTCAACGCCCTGAAGATACATCGCGAGGCGCTCCAACCCATAGGTGATTTCGCCCATCACGGGCCGGCATTCCAGACCACCGGCCTGCTGAAAGTAGGTGAACTGGGTGACTTCCATTCCGTTAAGCCAGACCTCCCAACCCAATCCCCATGCGCCAAGTGTTGGAGACTCCCAGTTATCTTCCACGAATCGAATGTCGTGGACTTTCGGATCGATCCCGACGGCGTCCAAGGAGCCGAGATAGAGCTCCTGAAAATTAAGCGGTGACGGCTTCATCACGACCTGGTACTGGTAATAGTGCTGGAGCCGGTTGGGGTTTTCCCCATAGCGGCCGTCCGTGGGGCGCCGGCATGGCTGAATATAGGCGGCGTTCCAGGGCTCAGGCCCCATGGATCTTAAGAAAGTGGCTGGATGGAAAGTTCCAGCGCCAACCTCCAGATCAAGGGGTGCCGTCAGTACGCAGCCCTGCCGCGCCCAATAATCGTCCAACGCACGGATGAAATCCTGAAAGTTCACGGCGGTCCGTATTCCTTAAAAAGCGGTCATCAAGGCCAGACCGCAGTATAACGGCCGAGGTCTTATCATTGGACCTATGGGCAATCGAGTATTGATTATCAAAACCGGGTCAAGTGTCTCTGCCGCCGGCGACCGCTTCGGTGATTTCGATGACTGGTTTGTGAACAGCATTGGTCAGGATCGCTTTGATTTTCAAACGGTGAGCGTGCAAGACGGCGAAAGCTTGCCGGAATCGCTGGAAGGTTTGAGTGGGGTGATCGTCACGGGGTCGCCCGCAATGGTCTCGCACCGACACGACTGGTCCGAGAAAGCTGCCGAATGGTTGGCCGCGGCCTATCCAACGGGCCTTCCCATGCTTGGCGTTTGTTACGGACACCAGCTTATCGCTCACGCACTGGGTGGCTCGGTGGGACCGAACCCGAGCGGGCGGCGAATGGGCAGCCTCGCTGTTGATATTCTGGATGAGCAGGACATGCTGCTGGGTGGCTTCGCCCCTCGACAGTATTTTCAGGCAACGCACGTTGAGGTGGTGTTGGAGCCCCCACCCAATGCTCGCATCATCGCCAGCGGCGAGGGCGATGGCCATCACGGCCTGTATTTCGGCAAGGCCGCTTGGGGCCTTCAGTTTCATCCGGAGTTCGATGTGGAAATCATGGATTGCTACGTTCGGTCACGGGCTTCCGTTCTGGCTGGTGAAGGAATCTATGCTGAAAAGATCTTGAAGTCTTTGCGGGCGACGCCGTGCGGGCCAAAGGTCTTGCAGCGTTTCGCCGATTTGGTCGACCAATCGGTGTCAGTGGATGACAACAGCGCAAGAGTCCGTGGCTGATGGTTGAAAGAGACCAGATCTACGCTCAGGCAACGGGCGTTGTCGAACCGTTCGAGTTTACCGAGTCGGTCGTTCGGGTGTTTCCGGACATGATCGAGCGGTCGGTTCCAGGCTACCGTCAGTTGCTGGAACTGACCCCTTTGATGGTTCGCGATTCGGTGGTGCGCAACAGCAGGGTCTACGATCTGGGGTGCTCTGTTGGCGCTGCGACGCTGGCAGCGCGAAGAGCCATTCAGCAGCCGGATGTCAAAATCATCGCTATCGACAGTTCGCCACAAATGACTGCACGATGCCGACATTTAGTTGATAATGACAACTCTTCGGTGCCGGTAGAAGTGGTCACCGCTGACGTCTGCCAAGCACCTATTTCGCAAGCTTCGGTCGTCATCATGTATTTCACGCTGCAGTTCATAGCGCCGGATGATCGAGCCGCCTTGATGCGAAAGATTGCCGATGGCTTGATGCCGGGCGGGGTGCTGCTGCTGGCCGAAAAGCTCCGCTTTGATCCAGAGCACCAAGCCTGGATGGACCGGCACCATCACGGCTTCAAACGCGCGCAGGGTTATTCAGATCTTGAAATTGCGCGTAAACGGCAAGCGCTCGAGAACGTCTTGATTGCCGATGATCGCCAGACCCACCATCAGCGCTTGCGCGAGGCGGGTTTCAGCACGGTGATCGACTGGCTGCAGTGCCTGAATTTCGCTGGCTTTGCAGCCGTAAAATCGGCTGAAAGTGAAGCGTCACACGTCTAAGTTGGAAACGCTCAGGGCGTTGGACTCTATAAATTCCCGGCGCGGCTCTACGTCGTTGCCCATGAGCGTTGCAAAAATTGCATCCGCCGCCACGGCATCTTCAATGGTCACCTTGAGCAGGCGGCGCGTGTCCGGGTTGACGGTGGTCTCCCACAGCTGATCCGGATTCATTTCCCCCAAACCTTTGAAACGCTGAAAACTGCGGCCCTTGCGAGACTCCGCCATCAACCAGTCGTAAGCTTCCGCGAACCGGGAAACCTTTTTCGACTGGTTGGCCCGTTCAATACGGGCTCCTGGACCAAACAGGTCGCCAACCGCTTCCCCTACCCGGCCCAGATGCCGATATTCAGCGGATTTGAAAAAGGCCTCATCCATAATCGTATCCTGGACAACGCCCTGGGCATGACGCGAGACCACAACCCCCCCCATCCCGAGCGCCTGGATTCGCCACACCACCCCAGGGGGAGTGGCTTGTTCCAGACGCGCTCGAAAGCGCTCCGACCAGTCAGCCACCTGGTCCGGTGAATCGATAGGAAAGTTAATAAAATCAATCAGTTGATCGATTACCGTCCGGTCATACCTCAGTTTCAGTCGTTCAGCAACCTGGGACGCCTGCTGGAAGTTCTTGAGCAATTCGGATAAAGCCGTCTCGCTCAGCGGCGGTGTGTCTTCGTCTGGATACAGCCGAGCACCATCCTGGGCGCGCTCGAGCATATAGCGGTTCATCTCTGCCTCGTCTTTGAGATACCACTCCTGCTTGCCCTGTTTGATTTTGTACAGCGGCGGCTGGGCAATATAGACATGGCCACGCTCAATGAGCTCCGGCATCTGGCGGTAGAAAAAGGTCAGCAGCAGGGTGCGAATATGGGAGCCATCAACGTCGGCGTCTGTCATGATGATGATGCGGTGGTAACGCAGCTTGTCCGGATCAAACTCGTCCCGTCCGATGCCTGTGCCCAATGCCGTTATCAGGGTGCCCACTTCGGCAGAGCCCAGCATCTTGTCAAACCTGGCTTTCTCAACGTTGAGGATCTTGCCCTTGAGCGGCAATATGGCCTGGTACTTGCGGTTCCGACCCTGCTTGGCCGAACCACCAGCGGAGTCACCCTCCACGATGAATAGCTCTGACAAAGCCGGGTCTTTTTCTTGGCAGTCCGCCAACTTACCGGGCAGTCCCGCCACGTCAAGAACGCCTTTTCGGCGCGTCATGTCACGCGCTTTTCGGGCCGCCTCCCGAGCGCGTGCAGCGTCAACAACCTTGCCCGTTATGACCTTAGCGTCGGTAGGGTTCTCGAGCAGAAAATCTTTCAGTTTCTCCGCGACAACCGACTCAACGGCAGATTTGACGTCCGAAGAGACCAGTTTGTCCTTGGTTTGGGATGAGAACTTTGGATCCGGCACTTTCACTGACAGAACCGCGATGAGACCCTCACGGCAATCTTCACCTGTGGTCTGGACCTTGGATTTCTTGGCGACTCCCGATTCCTCGATATAGCCATTGAGCGTGCGGGTCAACGCGGCTCGGAAACCGGCCAAATGCGTGCCGCCATCGCGCTGCGGTATCGTGTTTGTAAAACAGAAAACGCTTTCTTGATAGGCGTCCGTCCACTGCAGAGCAGCTTCGACCTGGATATCGTCGGCGTCGGCCTGAAAATGCAGGGTGTTTGGATGCAGGGGCGTTTTTTTCTCGCTCAAATGCTGAACAAATGAACGAATCCCGCCCTCGTATCGGAAATGATCTTCGCGACCACTGCGCTCGTCCGAGAGATTAATCGCAATACCGGAGTTTAGAAAACTCAGTTCCCGCAGGCGTTTCGCCAAAATATCGTAGTGGAACTCGACGTCCGAAAAGGTCTCCTG
>CAZIMY010000058.1:0-15739 GCA_964540315.1 uncultured Wenzhouxiangella sp. | reverse complement strand
GGTCAAGCTCCGCGACAAGCGCCCGAACTTCGTCGATGCGATCCAGCGTATCGGTGACCAGCAGCGTATTCGTACGCTCATCCACCGACACCGAACCGCGCTCCGACAGCATGCCAGTCTCATCGCCCTGACTGACGGAAACCAGGCCCGCTAAATCTGTTGCGGTGGCGTAGCTGATTGGCAACATCACGGTCCGCAGCGGCTCTAGTGTCTGCCGGTCCGCACGCGCTCTCAGAACCTGCTGCTCGCGCGCTGCGATTTCTTCGATAGGCGCGACCCAGGTGACGTTGCCCGACTCGCGCATATCGAGGTTTTTGGTTTCAAGAACGATATCCAAGGCTTGGTCCCAGGGGACGTTCGTCAATCGGAGGGTAAGAGAGCCGCCTACTGAATCCGAGACCACGATATTGCGATCAGACACATCAGCCAAAAGCTGAAGCACTGAACGCACTTCGATATCCTGAAAATTGAGTGTAATTCGATCACCGGCGTAATCTCTTTCACCAAAAAACTGGAGCTCTCGCTCATCTTCGACCACTTCTTCAGCCGGGCGCGTCACCTCAATCACGATTTCATCGCCGCTCTGGTAGGCCAAGTGCTCAAACTGACCGGCGATTTCGAGGAATAGGCGCGTGTTCTCGCCGCGCTGCTCCGGGGTGATCATCTGGACAGGCGTCGCGAAATCCACAACGTCCAACCGTCGGAATTGGTCCTCAGCCAGGCGTGCGCCCAGGATATCGACGCGCAATCCGGTCGCCCGCTCGCTGACCGTGAGGTTGGCGCCGGACTGATCCAGGTCCACAATGACGCGGCTTCCGCCGTCAGACGAGCGCCTGAAATCAATCCCTTGGATGGTTGCCGAACTATCGGCCGCGGCAGCCCCGGTCATCACCATAGACTCGCTGTCAGCTGCACCTGAAGCGTCCATTACGACGGCCAAGGTGCTGCCAACCATCTCAATTTCGTAGGGGAGCACATTCTCAAGATCCACAACCACCCGCGTCCGTCCGCCGGCCGAAATCGCTTGGTAAGCCAATAACGGCCCCGCGCCGACAACAACTTTGGCGGCGTCGATGGACGAGGCCGTATCCGGAAGATCAATCACCAAGCGTGGAGGCGATTCAGTCGAAAACACCGTCGGCTCGGCAAAACCGGAATCACCAGTCAGCACCAGACGAGCCTCGCCATCATCAACGGTCGCTGAAATCTGCTGTAGTTCAGAAGCCTGAACAGAGGCAGCAAGTATGACTAGGGCTGCCCAAAGGCTCATTGATCTAACCCAGCTATTCATTTTGTTTCTCCCTTGAGAAACCGCCTGCCCCGACGGGTTGATTGTCTTCATTTGTAAAGCGGTCCTTCTCATGATTCGCCCAACGCCACTTGAACCCGGCGCTCAATCCAGTCACCTCTTCCATCCTGTACCAGTTCCCGAACTTCAACCAGGTCCTGGCCCACGGATTCAACGAGACCGTGATTTCTGCCGAGATAATTGCCTTCACTGACCTGGTGAACAACGCTCTCATTGTCCTGGATCAGCGCGTACTGCACGCCTTCGATTTCCAGACTGCCAACCATCCTCAAAGTATCCAGTGGAAAGCCTTCAAGAAACTCGCGCCGACGATTTGGATCGGGCCGCAGGCCACTCCCAGACTCGTCGTCCACGACTTCCTCTTCATCGACCTGAGCGAAAGCGCGCTCAAAAGGGTCCCGAAGCTCAGCGGCCTCGTACACCACAATCTCAGGCGTAGCCACCGGCGGAATGGGTTCAATGGGGTCGGCGGGTCGCTGTCGTTGCTCCGCGACCCATTGCTCGAGATCGCGCGTACCTTTCTCGCATCCTGCCAGCAGAACGACGGATACCGACATCATCAGAAGTGCTTTCCAGGTCATATGCGTCAACCCTCTCCCTGGTTTTCTGACAGTGCGACTTCAGACTCATCAAGATAACGATAGGTCGTCACGGTACCTTCCATCCTCAAGCGATTGCCCGGACCCTCTACCGGTTGCAGAGCAATGTCCTGAAACGTCAAGATCACGACTCGAGGCAGTGAAGCGACGGTGCTGACGAAATCTCCAAACTGATGATAATTGCCAACCATTCGCACGCTGATGGGCTGCTCGGCGTAGAAATCTCGTGTCACTTCCGCCCGAGGCTCAAAAAGTTCGTTATCGATTCCAGAGCCCAGCGCAGTCTGGGAAATATCGATCAGCAATTCAGCCATTTCTGTTCGCGACGGCAGCTGGCGGAGCATCACTTCAAGCATTTCCTCCATTTCTACCAGCTGTATTTCGTAAGCCTCAAGGTTTGCTGCTTTCTGCTGCTTCTGCCGAAACTCGTTTTTGATCTGCGCTTCCTGCTGGGCGCTTCGCTCCAGCGCCTCCTGCTTATCCTTGATAAAGAACCAGTAACCGCCAGCAATGATCGCCACAACAATCACAATCAGCAAAAATGCCTTGACGCCTGCCGAGGCACTTCCGAGGTTATTGAAATCGAGTTCTCTGAGTTCGTTGAGATCCATGGCTAAAACTCTTCTTCCTGCTGGTCCGGAGACCGGACCTGCGCGCGCAGCTCGAACACAAACGGCTGATCTGGGCGCTCATCACTTTCGTCGGCTTCAATAATGCGCAAGGTGGGGTCCGCCAGCCAAGTCGCCGACTCAATCTGGCGAATATAGTCCGAAACCCGACTCTCGGACTGGCTGGTTCCATTGAGCGTCAATTCGGCACCCGACTGTCTGACATTGGTCAGCGTGATGCCTTCCGGCACGGTTTGCGCGATCTGGTTGAACAAGTGAACCATCAGCGAACGATTACCCTGGAGCCGCTCGATCACGTTTTTTCGAGAGATTAGATTATCCCGGACCTGTTCGAGCTCCTCGATGCGCTCAATCTCCTGATCCAGCTTCCGGACCTCGGCACGCAGGAAAGCGTTACGCCCATCCTGATCATCAATAAGGTTATTCATGACCTGGTTGGCGGCCAGAACTGCGCCTACCGCAAGGGCAGCAATCACACCGAGCATGACCAGAAAGTTTTTTTGGCGTTGCTGGCGCTGAGCTTCGCGCCAGGGCAGCAGGTTCACCTTGGCCATCAGTCGTACCCTCGCAGCGCCAAACCGCAGGCGATGGTCAGAGCCGGCCTCACAGAGTCCAGCAACCTTGCATTGATTTTCGGTGCCATTCGCATACCTTTGAATGGATCTCCCAGCTGGGCCGACACGCCCACCTCATCACCCAAGACTTCGGACAGCCCTGGTATCAGAGCTCCGCCACCGGTCAGGTAGACGGTCCCTAGGCTCATGTAGTCACTGGATGATGCGTAAAACTGAAGCGCTCGACTGATCTGCTGAACCATGCTCTGTCTGAAAGGCTCAAGCACTTCGTCTTCAAACCCGGCAGGAGGCTCTTCGCCGCGCTGGAGGAATCTCGCCTCCGCCGCTTCCATGCCGTAGCGGCGCATGCATTCTTCAATCAGTTGATTGCCGCCGAATGAGTGCTCGCGACTGTATGACACCCGTTCTCCGCGGAGAACGATCATGCTCGTCACCATCGCGCCTATATTCAGGACCCCGATCGGCTCGGCGGCGTCGATCCCTTCATTCTTGCGGACAAGGTCGAAAGCAGAAGAAACGGCAAAGGATTCCACGTCAACGACACTGGCTTTCAGACCTGCGAGTTCCGCGACGTCTCGCCGTGCATCAACGTGTTCGGTTTTTGAGGCCGCCAGGAGAATTTCAAGCAGGTCAGCGTTCCTCGCCGACCGCCCAAGCACCTCGAAGTCCATGCTGACTTCTTCGCGCGGGAACGGAATGTAGTTGCCCGCCTCGACCTCAATCTGGGCTTCGATGTCTTCCTCGCCGAGGTCGGCGGGCAAATTGATCAGCTTGGTGATGACGGCCGAACCACTGACGGCCAGAACGGCGCGTTTGGCTGACACGCCAGACCTTTTCAACACCTGCTTCAGGGAGGTTGATACCTGTTCGGGGTCGGAGATCACGCCTTCACTGACTGCGCCTTCCGGCAACGACTCAACCCCGAAAGCCTCAAGCCGATAGCCGCCGCCACTGGGCGACAGTTGAACCACTTTTATACTGCTACTCCCGACGTCGACACCAACGTGAGGTGGCGGGCCTTTCCCCAGCAGCTTCCCCAAAATTCCACTCATGTGCCTTGCACCGCCCTCTCAGCAAATAAAAACTGCCAGTTACCCCATTCGACGCGCGAGCAAATTTGCGTAGACCAAGACACTAACCGGCATTTCCACAAAGACTATACTACGTCTCATTGGCCTAAGCTACCAAGCCTTGAACCTCTGGGCACTTTTTGGCCCCAACGGCGTCCGAAACGCTGAACTTGCCCTCTGCATCTAGGTGTACCACAACTCGTGCCTCAAATAAAGCTTTTAATTAAGTTTGGCATCTACATGTTTTCGCTGGCTTTGCTGGCCGGGGCAATCGGTGTGGGCGCAATCTGGGTGCTGGTTGTGCCCACCCTTCCCGACGTGGAGAGCCTGCGCGAGATCCGCCTGCAGGTCCCTTTGCGCGTGTTTTCCGAGGACGGCGAATTGATGGCAGAAATCGGCGAACAACGCCGATCGCCGGTTGCCATCGAGGATGTTCCGGAGACCTTGCGACTGGCTTTCCTTGCCGCCGAAGACGATCGTTTCTATCGCCATCCAGGAATCGACTGGCGCGGAACGCTGCGCGGCGCCTTGTTGTACGCGCGCAGCCTTGGCAGAGGTCGGGTACCCGGCGGCAGCACGATCACCCAGCAGGTGGCTCGCCGGTTCTTCTTGTCGACGGAATACTCGGTCATTCGGAAACTGCGGGAAATGATGCTCGCCGTAAAGATCGAAAGCGAGATGAGCAAAGACGAAATTTTTGAGCTCTACCTGAACAAAGAGTTTCTCGGTCATCGTGCCTACGGCATTGCAGCAGCCGCGCAAGTCTATTACGGCCGAGGTCTGGAGCAGCTGAGTATCGCGCAGATGGCGCAGTTGGCTGCCTTACCCAAGGCGCCTTCGCGCGATAACCCGATATCCGGACCCCGGCAGGCAATGATTCGGCGTAACTGGGTTCTCGACCGAATGCATCAGTTGGAATATATCTCAACAGAAGAGCACGCAGAAGCCCGCGCGGAGCCGAACACGGCCAGCTACCACGGTGCCGTGGTTGAACTCAGCGCGCCCTGGATTGCAGAAATGGCCAGACAGGAACTGATCGAGCGCTTCGGCAGCGAAGAAGCCTACGCTGGCGGCTATCAGGTCCATACCACCGTGCAATCTGAGCTGCAGCGCGCGGCCGATCGAGCCGTCAGAGACGGGCTACAAGCCTATGACAGGCGCCATGGCTGGCGCGGGGCCGAAAGCCGGCTGCAGGAGAGCACCCTCAACGAACCCATGGTGCTGGCCGATCGACTGCGCGAACTGCGCTCGGTGGCCGACCTTGAGCCTGCGGTTGTTTTAGAGGCAGACGAGGCTCAGGCTGTGCTGAAATTGCGGGACGGCTCGGAAACGCTGATCGAGATGGAGAATCTGAGTTGGGCACGACCTTTTCTGGACCTCGATGCGCTCGGCCCTGCGCCCACGGCGGTAACCGACGTTCTGTCCCCGGGCGACATTGTGCGCGTCAGGCAAACCGAAGACGGCGCTTGGGCCTTGGCCCAGATTCCGCGCGCCGAAGCCGCTCTGGTCGCAATGCAAGCCGATACCGGCGCAATTTTGGCCATGGTCGGGGGGCTGGATTTTTCCCGCAATCAGTTCAACCGGGTCACCCAGAGCCGTCGGCAGCCCGGCTCTTCGTTCAAGCCGTTCATCTACGCTGCAGCGCTGGATCGGGGCTATACCCCGGCTTCCATGGTCAACGATGCGCCCGTCGTCATTGATGACCCCTCTCTGGAGCGCGCCTGGCGACCGACGAATTTTGGCCAACGTTTCCACGGGCCAACCCGACTGAGGGAGGCCATGATTCGCTCGCGCAACCTGGTCAGCGTTCGCCTTCTGATGGATATCGGACTGAACTATGCCCGCGACTACATCAGCGAATTTGGATTCGACCGGGCCGATTTACCCAACGGCCCTTCAATGGCGCTTGGGTCTGCTTCGTTGACGCCGCTGAGCGTCACCACCGCCTACAGCGCATTCGCAAACGGGGGGTATGCCGTCGACGCAGAGTTTATCTACAAAGTCACCGATGGATTCGGCGAAATCGTTTACGAACCTGAATGGTCGCGAATCTGCCCGGACTGTCCAGAGCCAGTCCCGACATCTGCTGGTGAAGAGTTGGCCGAGGAGTCGGATATCGCCCCGCGCAGGATCGAGCTGGACGAAAGCCAGCCCCCCGAGACAGAGCAGGCGTTCGTCGGTCCAACGATCCCGCAAATCGCGCCCCGTGTCATCAGCGCCCAGACCAGCTGGTTGATCCACTCCATGCTCTCTGACGTGATCAGCCAGGGCACGGGACGGCGTGCCTTGGCGCTGGGACGAGAAGATCTGGCCGGAAAAACCGGCACAACCAACGATTTACGAGATACCTGGTTTGTCGGATTTGGCGGCGGGATCGTTGCCACGGTGTGGCTGGGCATGGACGACAATGAATCACTGGGACGGCAGGAACAAGGCGGGCGCACTGCGCTGCCCTTATGGGTAGACTTCATGGGCGTCGCGCTTGATGAACGACCCGAGAGACTCCCGGACCTGCCGGTTGGCCTGGCTCAGGCCATGATCAATCCCGAATCCGGCCTGCGAGCCCGACCCGGCGCCGAAGGTGCTATTCCAGAGTGGTTTCATGCCGATAATCTGCCGCCGCTGGAGGATACCGAGTCCATTGGCAGCGAAGAAGACCCCTACGATATTTTCTAACAATGTCTGAGCGCAGCATCCGGCGCGGAAATCCCAGAATCCGCCAGGAAGTCGCCGCCGAGGCGGCCAGAATCATCGCAACAGAAGGACAGAAGTCCTATCTTGCCGCAAAGCAGAAAGCGGCCCAGCGCCTTGGCGCATCACGCGGTGGCCTGCCGACAAATGCGGAAATCGAGCGCGCACTCAAAGATTGGCAGCAGTTATATGGGGGCGAAGAGCACGCCGTGCGGCTGCGCTCAATGCGGGTGGCTGCTCTGGAGGCCATGACCTTCCTCGAAAGTTTCCAGCCCCGCCTGGTAGGACCTGTGCTTGAAGGAACCGCAGATGAATACTCGCGTATCTGCCTGCATCTGTTCACCGACGACCCCGACGCCGTTGTCCGTTTTCTCATGGAAGCCGGTATCGACTTCTCACAGGAGCGGCGCCGGATTCGCTGGCACGACGGGGAGCAACGCGAGATTGACGTGCTCGTGGTCGAGGCCGGCGAAGACATCGTGGAAATGAGTGTGATGGTCGGGCGTGATGCAGTCCACCCCCCGCCCAGTCCAATTGACGGACAACCCATGCGGCGTATGGCCCGGACAGAGCTGAAGACGTTGATCGAGACCGAACAGGCCACATGAGCACGATGTGTTAATCGCCTGTTCAGGCGCGCTCTCAGTCGGTGCGGTAATCTAGACCCATGAATCGACAAGCTAGCCAAGTTTTCCGGGCCGCAGCCATCTCCGGACTGATGCTGATGCTGAGCGGCTGTGTGACTTACCATGAGCCGCGTTATGGTTACGACGGCGTGTATTTTGATCAGGTCCAAAGTCAGCCACGGACCATCCTCACAAACAATCCGATTTTTTATCCCTACCGGTCGCTGGACTTCTTTTACTTCAGCCACTTCGGCTACCCCTACCGCTGGGGAGGGTCACTCTGGCACGGCTGGGGGCCGACCTACTCAGGCGGACATAATCCCTATTGGCAGCACCCGCACCCCCCGCTCCAAGATCATCACTTGATTGACGAGCGGCTTCGCGCCATTGACGCCCGCGGGCGAATGGTTCGCCCGGGCACAACTGGCGATTTCAACCGACCCGCGGACCCTAGAGGCTTGGGTCAGTCTGCGCTACGAACGCAGCGCCAGGGAGAGGTTCGTTCAAGCCGGGCTCAGCGGCTTCAATCAGCACCCCGAACGACGGCGCCCACCGTGCCCGCCAACCGATCGCGGCCGGCAACGCAGACACGATCCGCCACGATCCGGCAACCCCGGCAAAGTCGTCCTGCGCCACGAAATCAATCGCCACCGATCCGGCGATCATCTGCCAGACCTTCGCGGCAAACTCGACAAACAGATCCTCGTTAACGGGCGATCTTGCTGCCGACTGATTTGCCCGAGCCCTTGTGACTGGTAAACTGCTGGCCGCTTTGAGCGTATCTTTGGCATGATAATGCGATATCCAGACTCATTCGATGTCATCGTCATCGGTGGCGGTCACGCCGGAACCGAAGCGGCTCTTGCTGCCGCCCGTCGGGGCGCCCGAACCTTGCTCGTCACACACAGCATTGAGACCATCGGCCAGATGAGCTGCAATCCGGCCATTGGCGGGATCGGCAAAGGGCACCTGGCCCGGGAAGTCGACGCGCTGGGAGGATGCATGGCACACGCAGCCGACCGAGCCGGCATCCAGTGGCGCACGCTTAACGCGCGCAAGGGCCCTGCCGTCAGGGCAACTCGGGCCCAATGTGATCGCAGCCTCTACCGTTCGGCCGTTCGCAAGGCGGTGGAGCACCAGAAAAACCTCACCGTTTTCCAGCAGCCCGTGGACGACATCATTGTCCAGGGCGGGCGAGCAACCGGCGTGCGCACGTCCATGGGCGTTGAGTTTGAGGCCCGGACTGTGGTTTTGACGACGGGCACTTTCCTTGGCGGCAAGATCCACATAGGAAATACACATTCAGCCGGCGGGCGCGCTGGCGATGCGCCGGCCAACGCACTGGCTGCAAGATTAAGAGAACTGCCCTTTGCCGTAGGGCGCCTGAAGACAGGCACGCCGCCTCGCATCGATGGCCGCACCATCGATTTCAGCAAACTGACCGAGCAGCCCGGCGACGACCCTCGCCCGGTCTTTTCCTTTCTGGGATCGCGTGCACACCACCCGCGACAGGTCTCGTGCTGGATCACACGGACTGGCGAAGCCACCCACGAAATCATCCGCGCCAATATCGAACGCTCGCCCATGTATTCCGGGGCGATTGAGGGAACCGGCCCACGCTACTGCCCCTCCATCGAAGACAAGGTCGTGCGCTTTGCCGACAAGAATTCCCATCAGATCTTTCTCGAGCCGGAGGGTCTGGACCTCAACGAGTGGTATCCGAACGGAATCTCGACCAGCCTGCCCTTTGATACGCAGATTGCCATGGTTCGCTCGATTCCAGGCCTCGAAAAAGCGCACATTACGCGACCTGGCTACGCCATCGAATACGACTTTTTCGATCCGCGCGATCTCAAGCCCAGCCTGGAAACACGGTTTATCGACGGACTTTATTTCGCGGGTCAGATCAACGGCACCACCGGCTACGAAGAAGCGGCCGCCCAGGGCCTGCTGGCAGGCCTGAATGCAGCGCTTGCCTCCTCGGACCAGCCCCCCTGGACACCGGGAAGAGACACCGCCTACATCGGCGTGCTGGTGGACGACTTGATCACTCAAGGAGCCCCTGAGCCTTATCGAATGTTTACCAGCAGAGCAGAGTTCCGCCTGCATCTGCGCGAAGACAATGCTGACCTGCGTCTGACCGAGACTGGCCGCGAACTCGGCCTGGTGGAAAACGATCGCTGGAAGGCTTTCTGCCATCGACGCGAAGCCATCGACAAAGAACTCAAGCGCTTGCGCGGGCTGCGCATCGGCGTGGAGTCCACCGTTTGTTCTCAGGCGTCTGAAACGCTTGGCGTGTCAATCAGCAAAGACGTAACGGCCGAGGAGCTTCTGCGCCGGCCTGAAGTGAGCTACGCGAATCTGATGAAAATCGATGGCATTGGGCCCGGCCTTGTTCAGGAAGACGCTGCCCAACAGGTCGCTATCCAAATCCGCTACGCGGGTTATCTGGCCCGCCAGCAGGCAGAAATCGATCGACAAAAACGATCAGCCGGCCAGATCATTCCCGATGATTTCCAGTTTCAGACGGTCAAGGGTCTGTCAGCCGAACTGGCGGAGAAACTGGAACGTGTGCGCCCGGCCTCTGTCGATCAAGCGAACCGAATACCCGGCATGACGCCGGCCGCGATATCACAGATTCTTGTCTATCTGAAACGGCACCGCTCTGCGGCCTGACCGAGCAACTCAAGTCCTTAGCGCGGCTCGGGCTTGGCATCTGACCAGGCGTCGCGATCAATCGCCAGATCGGAAAAACGCTCCGGGTCAAAAACTGGCGCTCGACCTGCCCTGGACTGTTCATCGTAGTCCTGCATGAGCCGGAAACAGACTTTGACCATGCACCCAAGCGCGACCAGGTTCACAAGCGCCAGCAAGGCCATGGTCAGATCGGCAAAGCTGAAGACCGTCGCCAGATCCTGCGTTGAGCCCCACAGAATCAGCACAAGCATCAGCACGCGGAAGATCACGAACAAGTAGCGGTTACCGGGATCGATCCAGTGAGTCGCGTTCTCCCCCAGGTAAAAGTTGTAAAGAATTGAACTGAAAGCGAACAACATCAAGACAAAACTCACGAAAGGCTGGCCCCATGGCCCGACATGTTCTGCAAGCGCCAACTGGGTGAGAACCACGCCGTTGTCTATGTCACCGACCGTATGCAAGCCTGACATCAGAATAATGAAAGCTGTAGCCGTACAGATAATGGCCGTGTCGATGAACACGCTGAACGACTGCACGATCCCCTGGTTGACCGGGTGCGGCACGTGGGCCACCGCAGCGACGTTGGGGGCGCTCCCCAAGCCGGCCTCGTTGGAGAACAGGCCGCGCCGCACTCCGTGCATAATCGCAGCGCCTATCCCGCCGCCAACAGCCGCCTCCAGGCCAAAAGCAGACCTGACGATCAAGCTCAGCACAGATGGCACTTGCTCAATATTGAGCACGATGACTACCGATGCCACTGCGATGTAGAGAAGCGCCATGAAGGGCACCACGATCTCGGTCACTCTTGAGATACGTTGCACCCCGCCAAAGATCGTGACGCCCACGACGACAGTCAGGACCAGTCCCGTGACCTGGGTTGGAATACCAAAAGCCTGCTCCAGCGATGACGAGGCAGTAAATGACTGCAGCGCAACAAATGCCAGACCGAAAGTCACCAGCAGCAGCACCGTAAACAGAAGACCCAGCGCCCGACTCCCGAGGCCACGCTCGATGTAATACATGGGCCCACCTCGGAAAGTCCCGGTTTTTTCGTCCCGGGTCTTGAACGCCTGAGCCAGGGAACACTCGAAAAAACTGGTCGCCATACCGACCAGTCCAACGACCCACATCCAGAAAATGGCACCCGGCCCGCCCAGGGTAATGGCCACCGCCACCCCCGCAATGTTGCCCGCACCAACGCGTCCGGCCACACTAAGGGTCAGCGCCTGAAAAGAAGAGACCTGGCCGGGCGAGTGATGGAATGCCTGTCCCAGCACCCGAAACATCTCAACGAAATAGCGCAGCTGGACAAAACGCGAGCCGACCGTGAAAACAACGCCGATCACGATCAGGACAGTGACCAGCACGTAGGACCATAGAAAATCTGTAACGGTAACGAGCATGTTGAACAGGCTCCGATATGGGTTTTATTCGATGGCGTCGATCGGCTCACCGCGCAGCCGCTGGAAGAATCGGCGGCGATCAACATCAGTCATGCTGCGCGACGTAGTGTACTCGGCCCGTTGTTGCGGATCATTCGGATCAACCAACACACCCCAAAGAGGGCGCCGGTCAGCCGGATCCAGGGCGTAGCGGAAATCTCCGATGAACTGTCGCGGCGGCTGATCGAGCCGGGGATAGTGAAACAGCCAGCGCGAGGAAAAATGATCAAAACGGCGCAAGTCTTGGTCGCGGCGATTTTGGGCCTGCGGATCAAATCCCGCGTAACGCTCGACCGAACCGCCGGGATAAAGAACAGCATCCGTCCAGGGAAGCGTTCTGATGGCGACCAGATGAAAACGCTCACCGTCGTCGATCAATCCGCGCCATAAGAGAAGATTGGCGAAGGCCGGTTTGGCTACCAAGCGCTCGGTCCTGATGCCCTGATCAATGCCCCATGACGTCAGCATCTCCTCGGCACGATGATTCTGGAAGGCGCCAAAGGCCATGTAGATCAGCATCCAGGCCAAGCCGATCAGCCCCGGTGTATGCCGGCGCCACCAGAAGGTCCCGATAAGGAAAATCAACGCCGGCAAAGTAAACGCCGGGTCGATGACGCTGATCCAGTTCCAGGCCACCCGAAGATCGCTGAACGGCCACCACAACTGGGTGCCATACGACGTCGCCGCGTCAACAAGAGGGTGCACCAGATAACCCATCAGGCACCAGAGATAAATTTTGGCAAACCAGACTCGATGACGAAAAAACGGCCACAAGACAAGCGCTGCCATCAGGCCACCAAGCGGAGCAAACGCGAACGAGTGGGTGAACTGACGGTGGTATTCGATGTACAGCAGGGTATCTGACGAAGACCGGATCAGAACATCCAGATCGGCCGCCATGCCGCCAACCGCCCCTGCCGCCAGCGCAACGCGGAGCTCCTCCCGCCTGGCCGCTGGTGACGCGACCAGTGCGCCGACAACGCCTTGAGTGACCGGATCCATTGTCGGCTATGCTGAGGTCGGTCGAAAATCAGACGCGCAGTCTACCGATGCCAGGGTCAGAATTCGAAAAAGACCGAGCACCGAAACACTTCTCGCGTTCACAGCGATAGCGGACCCTGATTGAAGGCCTGGCCGGCATACGCGGGCTGCTGCGCGTCCCAACGCAGCCCTAGGCGCGCCAAGACATTCGGAAGAGCGCGCGGACGCAGAGCGACGCAAGAGCCGCTCTAGAGCGGCGCCTTGCACAGGCAATGCGCCATCACACCCGGCCGGCCCCGACTTGTGCTCTCCAGAATGCGCTGGACATCGACCAGCAATCCCCGACGGAATTCCGCAGGCATCATCCTGAGCAGCGGTAGATCTGGCTCGAATCCGGCAGCCAGAATGGCCTTGGCCCCCATTCCAGTCAGGAACTGTTGCCAAGGTGCCAGCTCATTTTCGACGTAGGTGATGCGGTAGTCATCACCCAGGCCGGCCATGCGCGCCGCCGAGCCCACTGCATCCTCCAGGGTGCCAAGCTGGTCAACCAGCCCACGGGCCTGCGCCTGTGTGCCGGTCCACACGCGCCCCTGCGCGACGTCGTCGACCTCATCCATGCTCATGCGACGATGCTCCGAGACAAGGCCAATGAACTCCCGATAGCCGTGCTCGATAAAACTCTGAAACAGACGTTTGGCATCCTCGCCCATCTCACGGTCGGCGCGCAAGGCGCCCGATAAGGGTGTTGTTCCTAACCCATCGGTATACACACCTATCTTGGCCAGGGTGTCCTGGAAAGTCGGCAAGAATCCGAAAATCCCGATTGATCCGGTAATCGTTGTGGGGTAGGCCCATATCTCGTCGGCCCCCATGGCGATCCAGTAACCACCTGAAGCGGCCACATTGCCGAAGCTGACGACTACAGGTTTGCCGGCCTCGCGCAGCGCAACCATTTCCCTTCTAATCACCTCTGAGGCAAAAGCGCTGCCGCCGCCGGAATCAACGCGAAGAACAACGGCCTCAATGGCGTCGTCATGCAACGCTTTGCGAATCAGGCGCGAAGTCGAGTCTGCTCCAATGGTCCCCGGCGGTTGAAAGCCCTCGGTAATGGCCCCCTGCGCGACAATCACGCCAACGCTCGAACCTGAGCGACCAAGGTCCGGCAGCGACGCAGTCAGATAAGCATCAAAGCCGATATTTCGGTAGCTGCCATCGTCTGCAGGCGCACCACGCTGAGCCATTTCGGCGCGCAGTTCCGGTCGACTGACCAGACGGTCGACCAGGCCGGCGGCCAATGCTGCCTGCGCCGAATCGCCATTGGCACGCTCCAGATAAGCGGGCATTTGTTCGGTGAATTCGGCCATGACTGCAACCGGCATGCCGCGATTGCGCGCCGTCATTTCGACGTACTGCTGCCACAAATCTCCCAGCAGGAAGGAGTTGGCCTCACGGTCCTCTTCCGACATATCGTTGCGGATGAAAGGCTCCATGGCCGATTTGTACTCGCCAACCCGGAAGAGGTTGATGTCTACCCCCAAACGCTCGAGCCCATCGGCAAAGTACTGCCGGTAAAACCCGTAGCCGGTCAAGAGGACGATGCCGTCCGGATCCAGCCAGACTTCGTCAGCCATGGAGGCCAGAAAATACTGGCCCTGACCCATGAAGCCACCGTAGGCAATGACCGGCTTGCCGCTGGCACGAAAGTCCGCGAACGCCTCACTCAGTTCCACCATCATCCCGGGCGAGATGCCGAACAACTCATCGGTTGCCACAAGCACCTGCGAGATACGCGCGTCGTCGGCGGCTCGTTCGAGAACCGCAACGACATCCCGCAGTCGGGTCTCGACAACCTCCTCGCCGAGCGCCTCGTTGAGTGCTCTCTCAATGGGCGTGCCGGTGTATTCCTCCACCAAAATACCCTGTGGGTTCAGGATCAAGGTGGTATTGGGCTCGAGCGTCAGGGGCTCAGACCCACGCAGGCCGACACCGATAAGTAGCGCCAGAACCAGCAGGAATAAAATATTGAAGACACCCATGCGAAGTGCCGTAACCGCTCGCCAGAAACCGAGCCAGAGACGGATAAGGATGTTGGGCCGATGAGATGCAGACATAGGAATCACGAAAGTCTAAAAACTGCAGGAAGTTTAGGGTGGCCACGTGAGCAAGGCAATGTGCCTGTCGTCACGTCAGCATTGAATCAGCCTCGATGCGTTGTCTCGACAACCGCCAGAATCGACCGGTAAGCATGACGGCAGCAACGCTCAGGCCGGTCAGAATGCCGACCCACATGCCCGCCGGACCCCACTCAGCCCGGAACGTCAGCCACCACCCCACGCTCATGCCAATCATCCAGTAGGCAAAGACGCTGTAGAGCATGGGCACGCGCGTGTCTTTCATCCCGCGCAGAGCGCCGGCGGCGGCGACTTGCAAGCCATCAGAGACCTGAAAAATGGCGGCATAGATCAGCAAACTCGCGGCCAGGGCAATGACCTCGGCATCCGTGGTGTACAGCCGCACAATCGCCTCGGGGAAAGCTACAATCACGAGCGCCGAACATACCGCAAAGCACAGGGCAATGCCTACGCCGACGAGCCCGGCCCGGCGGGCACCGACCGGGTCGCCGCGGCCAATCGCATTTCCGACCCGGACGGTAATAGCGCCTGACAGGCCCAGCGGCACCATGAACACCAGGCCCGTATAGTTCATCGCCACCTGGTGGGCAGCCACCGGCAGCGCTCCCAGGATGCCGACCAGGAGTGCGGACGCTGCGAATAATCCGCCTTCCATCAGGACCATGAAGCCGATCGGCAGACCAACCTTTAGCAGCGCCGCGATTTCGCGGGCATTGGGCGCGCTGAAGCGACCGAAAACGTTGAACGGCCGGTACTGCGGGCGCCAGGCCACCCAGATCACCATCAACACCAATTGCAGCCACAGCACGATCGCGGTGGCCCAGCCCGCACCCACCGCACCCAGGGCGGGAAACCCCAGGTTGCCGAACATCAGCATCCAGTTCAGCGGGATATTGCAGGCGATTCCCAGCACGCCCACGTACATGGTCGGGCGAGTATGGCCCATGCCCTCGGAAAAAAAACGCAAGGTCAGCATCAGCACCAGTGC
>CAZIMY010000057.1:0-16202 GCA_964540315.1 uncultured Wenzhouxiangella sp. | reverse complement strand
CACAGCCGCTCAACCCTCGGGATCAGGACTTTCCGATGGCTCAATCGCCGGCGGAACCGACTCCGGGTCAACCACCAGAAAGAACTCTTCGTCGGATCGGATCAGTCCGAGCTCGGATCGGGCTCGTTCCTCGATTGCCGCCTCGCCCCGCCGAAGGTCGTCAACTTCGGCGGCCAGGGCATCGTTGCGGGCTTTGAGTTGATCATTGGCTTCAAGCTGTTCTTCAAGCTGTGCCCGAAGTTCCCGGACCTGCCCCAGCTCCTGCCAAAAGCGCAGCTGGGCGCCAGCCAGCAGAACAATAAGCACCACAATCAGGATTCGCATCAGTGATCTTGCCCTACCAACATCCGATCCATCACCGCGCGGTAGAGTGCCGGCAAACGTTCAAGATCGTCGACTGATACACATTCATCGACCTGGTGAATCGTGCGGTTTGACGGGCCCAACTCCACCACGCTAACACCCAGCGGCCCCAGAAAGCGGCCGTCCGACGTGCCGCCGCCGGTATCTGGATTCGGTCGGTACCCAAGCACTTCTTCACACGCCTCGACGACGGCTTCCAGAAGCGGACCTTCGGCCGGACCGAACGGATCCCCGGATACCCGCCAGTCCAGAGACCAGGAACCCGGGTCATGGCTTTCAATCAGAGACTCAATCCGAGTTCTGAGTTCGGCCGCTGTGCTGTTGGGGTTGTTACGTATATTGAATCGAAGCTCGAGCGCGCCAGGTGTTACGTTCGCAGCACCAGTACCCGCATTGATGTTCGAGATTTGCAGGATGGATGGCGGGAAACTGTCGTCCCCATCATCAAACTCGATCCGTCCCAGTGCAGCCAGCAGCGAACCGGCCCGGTGCACAGGATTGTCGACCGCGCGGGCATAAGCGGTGTGGCCCTGGACACCCCGAATGGTCAGGCAGGCCTGAATGCTCCCCCTTCGGCCAATCCGAATAACATCACCCAAGCGCGTATGACTGGACGGCTCTGCCACCAAGCAGGCATCCGGCAACAAGCCCTCTTCCTGCAAACGCGCCGCAACGACTCTCACGCCGTGCTCGGCCGGACCCTCTTCGTCAGACGTCAACAGAAGCGAGACGGTACCGGGATGATCGGGGCAGTCGCGCAAGAAACTTTCAATCGCCACTACCGTTGCCGCCACTGAACCCTTCATATCTGCCGCACCCCGCCCGTAAAGCATTCCGCTGCGAACCCGGGGGTCAAACGGCGGCGATGCCCAGGCATTTTCAGGCCCCGGCGGCACGACATCGGTATGCCCCAGGAACATGAGGTGTGGCGTTCCCGACCCATGAAAAGCAAGCAAATTCCGGACATCGCCCGAGTCCATATATTCGACCCTCATCCCTGCCCCGATCAGACGAGATTCTATGACGTCCATGCAACCGGCATCTTCCGGCGTCACAGACGGGCGGCTTATCAGCTCCTCTGCCAGGCGCAGCACCGATGAACCCTGATCGTTGTCGATTTTATTCGTCACCATCCCCCTAGTGTAAGGGTTGCGTGACAGGGGCTGAATCAAGGCGATAGTGTATTGCTCGATAACAGGCGTCTTATACTCCAAGGTTGGAAGCACCAAACCGGAGCCTTTAATGAGACTGCTGCAAACCCTCTCGATCGCCTTCATTGCCGTTGTAGTTCTCGCCGGCTGCGCGGTTAACCCGGTCACCGGCGAGCGTGAACTCAGTCTCTACGACGAGCGCTGGGAATTGGCCACCGGCGAACAATACTATGCGCCGCTCAGACAGCAGCAGGGCGGCGACTTTGTTCTTGACCAAGACCTGGTCAACTATGTTCAAGACGTCGGTCAACAAGTCGCTCAACACGCCCCCCGCAGCCTGCCTTATGAATTCGCCGTCATCAACAGTTCGGTCCCCAACGCATGGGCCTTGCCGGGCGGAAAGGTCTCCATCAATCGTGGCCTGCTGACTACCATGCAGAGCGAAGCCGAACTCGCTGCCGTGCTCGGCCACGAAGTGGCCCACGCGGCTGTTCGCCACAGCGCGCAACAGCAGTCTCGAGGCATGCTGACCCAGGGTGCGGTTCTACTCGGTGGTGTGGCCGTCGGCGTAGCGACCGAGCGCGATGATTACGCAACGATCGCTGTCCTTGGCGGAATGCTTGGAGCACAATTGATCGGCCAGCGCTATTCGCGCGAGGCCGAGCGCGAAGCCGACCTGTGGGGAACCCGCTGGATGCATGCGGCCGGCTACAGCCCGGAGGGCGCCGTTAGACTGCAAAGATCCTTCGTCAAGCTGGCAGAAGGCCGGGATCCAGGTTTTATTCAGGGACTTTTCTCCTCCCATCCGCCGTCACGAGAAAGGGTTCAGAACAATCAGCGCCTGGCCCAAGAACTGGGGGCCGAAGGCAGAATCGGCGCAGAGCGCTACCAGCAGATGGTTGCCCGGATCAGGGAGTTGGAGCCTGCCTACAAAGCCCACGATGCCGGCAGAAAAGCGCTGGCAGATGGCGATCCCGAGAAAGCACTGGCCAAGGCCAACGAAGCATTGGCCATGGAGGACGGCGAAGCGCTGTTTCACTCACTCAGGGGCGACGCCCTGGCGTCCATGAACAAGCTTGAGGCTGCCGAGCAAGCCTACACTCGCGCACTCGATAAGGACCAGGGATGGTTCTATCATCACCTGCGGCGTGGAATGGTCCGCGAACAACTGGGAGACGTGCAGAACGCCAGACCCGACCTCCGCGCCAGCATCGAGCGACTACCCACGGCGCAGGCCCACCTGTTTCTGGGCAACGTCGAGCGCCGCGCCGGCAATCGGAGAACGGCGGTTGAGCATTATCGGGTGGCGGCCCAGTCCGACGACGATATCGGGCAGCGTGCGCGACGCGCACTCAGTGACATGGGCGCTGCGCCCTGAACGACGGTCTGAATGCCAAGAACAGGCGCTAAACGCCGATCAAGCGGGCAGGCGGCGAATGGCGGCGCCCAGCTGGCCAAACTTCTCTTCGATGTTTTCGTAACCGCGGTCTATGTGATAAACCCGATCGACCAACGTATCGCCTGCCGCAACTAGCCCGGCCAGCACCAGACAGGCCGATGCGCGCAGGTCAGTTGCCATAACGGGCGCGCCGGTCAGGGTTTCAACCCCTTTTATCACCACCATATTGCCTTCGATCTGCATATCGGCACCAAGCCGCTGCAGCTCCTGAACGTGCATGAAGCGATTCTCGAACACCGTCTCTCGAACCACTGCGGTACCTTCTGCGATTGCATTCAGCGCGGTGAACTGGGCCTGCATGTCAGTGGGGAAACCCGGGTACGGCGCGGTGGTGATGTTGACAGCCTTGGGCCGCTGGCCACGCATATCCAACTCGATACTATCGCTATCGCTGGTGACTTCGGCCCCGCATTCAATGAGTTTTTGGAGCACCGCATCCATCGTGCCTGGTCGAACGCGGGTCGTTCGCACGCGTCCACCGGTCATGGCCGCCGCGACCAAAAAGGTGCCTGCCTCGATACGGTCGGGCAACACCTGATAGTCGTAGCCATTCAACTGCTGACGGCCCTCGACGGTAATCATGGTGGTGCCATGCCCACTGATATGAGCCCCCATACTGATGAGACATTCAGCGAGGTCAACGATTTCCGGCTCCTGGGCCGCGTTCTCGATCACGGTCACGCCATCTGCCAGCGTGGCCGCCATCAAAAGGTTTTCCGTTCCGGTCACAGTGACGGTATCCAGCACCACTCTGGCGCCTTTGAGACGCTTCGCTCTGGCCTGGATATACCCATTTTCGACCCGGATATCGGCGCCCATCGCTTCCAGGCCCTTCAGGTGCAGATCCACCGGTCTGGCTCCAATGGCACAACCGCCGGGCAGTGACACCCGCGCCGATCCATTGCGGGCCAGCAAAGGCCCCAGCACCAGGATCGAGGCGCGCATGGTCCGGACCAAATCATAGGGGGCGAGATCCGTGCTCAGCTGCTCTGCATGCAGTTCAACGTCAGAGCGGTCACCCAAGCCAATCTGAACCCCCATTTGCCCAAGCAACTCGATGGTGGTCGTGACATCCTTGAGGTAAGGCACACCGGCCAGCCGGCAAGGCTCTGCGCTGAGTAATGAAGCCATGAGTATGGGCAGGGCTGCATTTTTCGCCCCCGAGATCTCGACCGACCCCTGCAAGGGTCGCCCGCCTGTAATCTGAATGCGCGCCAAAAAGGTGTTCCGGCTCAGGCTTCGTCGGGTGCCTTCAGCACCAGAGTCAGAGCATGAATTTCACGGCCCAGCGATGAACCCAACGCATTGTGGATGACCCTGTGGCGCTGGAGCCGCGATTTCCCGCTGAAGCTCTCACAAACCACCCGCGCGGTAAAGTGAACGTTGTCGTCAGACTCCACGCTAACCTGCGCTTCGGGTATTGCCTGTAAGATATTGCGTTCGATTTGTTCAGGATCCATCTGCCGGCGTCGTTGCTGTTTGCGTCCGGCGGGTAGTTTAACCCACACGTTTCTATTGGACTGAACGCCGCACGTGTCCACCACGCTAATCATCGCCCTGCTACAGCTGGCCGCCGGATTCATTCTTCTGGTTTGGTCGGCCGACCGATTGATAGACGGCGCCTCGGCGCTGGCGCGAAATTTTGGTGTCTCGCCGCTGATCGTTGGCCTGACGATCGTCGGGTTCGGCACCTCGGCCCCTGAAATGCTGGTGTCGGCCGTCTCCTCACTGGAAGGCCAACCCTCTCTGGCTGTCGGCAATGCAATCGGCTCCAATATTGCGAACGTCGGTCTGATTCTGGGATTAACCGGACTGATCTATCCCCTGACCGTCGAGCGCGTCACGCTCAAGCGAGAGTTTCCGGTTCTGGCTGTCATCATGGTTTTGAGTCTGGGCGTGATGGGCAACTTCTATCTCAGCCGCCTGGATGGTCTGGTTCTGGCTTGCGGCTTGTTGCTCCTGATAGGCGGCATGGTGGCACTTGGTTTGGCCAAGGGAGAAGACGATCCGATGACCAGTTCTTTGGCCGATAGCGTCCCCGAGGGCATGTCGAGTCAGCGCGCGGTCATTTGGATACTGGTCGGGATAGCCCTGCTGCCGCTGAGCGCACACATCCTGGTGACCGGCGCCGTCACGCTCGCCCTGATCGCGGGCGTGTCCGAGGCCGTCATCGGTCTGACAGTCGTGGCTTTGGGCACCAGCCTTCCGGAACTTGCGGCGGCAGCTGCCAGCGCGCTCAGGAAAGAAGACGAACTGACCATCGGAAACATTCTGGGCTCCAACATGTTCAACCTGCTCGGGGTTTTGGGCATCGCTGCGCTGGTCCATCCGCTGGTCATCGAAGATATGCTGGTGTACCGCGACGTCAGCGTCATGTTTGCCATCACCCTCGGGTTATTCCTGCTGATCTGGCGCCGCGAAGGCCCGGGACTGATCACCCGACCGGCAGCTGGCGTGCTGCTGCTGAGCTATCTGGTTTATCAGACGGTGGTTATCACCACCGCCGTGTCCAGCTAGAGCCCGCCCAACCCGCTACACTTGGGCCTTATGAGCAGTTCATCAGAGCAAATCCTTGCCAGTGCGATCGCCGTTCTGAGGACTGAGGCTCAGGCGATCGAGTCACTGTCGGGCCGGCTTGACGCCACGTTCGTCGAGACTGTTCAACGCATGCTCGACTGCGAGGGACACGTGGTCGTGACCGGCATGGGCAAGTCCGGCCACATCGGCCACAAGATTGCTGCCACCCTGGCCTCCACGGGAACACCCTCCTTTTTTGTCCATCCGGCAGAAGCCAGCCACGGCGACCTGGGCATGATCCGGCGGGACGACATCCTGCTGGCACTGTCCAACTCGGGAGAAACCGAAGAAGTACTCCGGCTTCTGCCAGTGATCAAGCGTCTGGGGGTGACACTGATTGCCATGACCGGCCGGCCCGGCTCAACCCTCGCTGAACACGCCGATCTACATTTGGATACCAGCGTCGACCAGGAGGCCTGCCCCTTGGGGCTGGCACCAACCGCGTCGACATCAGCCCAGTTAGCGCTTGGTGACGCCTTGGCCATCGCGCTCCTGGAGGCCCGCGGCTTCACCGCTGAGGATTTTGCCCGCTCGCACCCCGGGGGCAAGCTGGGACGCCAGCTGCTGCTCAGCATCAGCGACGTGATGCACGACGGCGAGGAGTTGCCCCGCGTCTTGGCTTCAGCACCGGTGGCCCAGGCCATTCTGGAAATGACCCGGACGCGTCTGGGCATGTGCGCGGCTGTTGCTGATGATGGCGAGCTGATCGGGATCGTCACCGACGGTGATTTGAGACGACACGCTGACAAGTTATCCGACATTCAGACCCGGCGCGTTGAAAGCATCATGAGCCCCAGCCCGCGCACGGTGAGAGCCAGCGAGCTGGCGGCGGTGGCGGTCGAAGTCATGCAACAGCATCGGGTCCAGGGTTTACTGGTCACCGACGATGAAGGCCGACTGGTGGGTGCTCTGAATTTCCAGGATCTGCTCCAGGCCGGCGTTGTATGAATACCGAAGCGATCCGGCAGCGGGCAGCGAGCATTCGCCTTGCAGTGTTTGACGTAGATGGTGTCCTGACCGACGGCCGTCTGATCCTGGATGACAACGGCGTTCAAACCAAAGCGTTTCACGTTCGTGACGGGCTTGGCATCAAGGCGCTCATGCAGCACGACATCCAGGTTGCGGTCATCACCGCCCGGGAATCTGCGGTGGTCAGACGGCGAATGGACGAACTCGGAGTAAAGCATCTTCTGCAAGGCGAGGGCGACAAGCGAGCGGCCATGAGCCGGTTGCTGACCAGTCTCTCGATATCTGGAAACGCCACCAGCTTCATGGGCGACGATTTGATTGACTGGCCAGCCATGCGCCTGTGCGCCTTAAGCGCGGCACCGAGTGATGCGGCGGACTGGATCCGATCCCGCGTCGACGTGGTCACAGCGGCAGCCGGAGGTTTTGGGGCGGTGAGGGAGTTCTGCGAACTACTGCTCGAGGCGCGCGGACAGTTGGCGAACTGGCAGGCGCGCTTTCAGTGAAAGCCCGCGTTTTGCTTGCAGCGGTTGGCGCGCTCGTTCTGGTTTTTCTGGTGCGCTGGCAATTTCCGGATGATCGCAGCAACAGGATTTCGCCCAATTTGCCCGACCCCCGATTTGACTACACTCTGACGGACTTCCAGGCTCGGTTTCACGATGAGAACGGCCAGCTTGAATTGCTTTTGAGCGGGCCACGACTCGAGCATGATGCGACCAGCCGGATTGCGACCATTCAGTCGCCAGACTTTCACATTCAGCCGCAGGCAGCCAACTGGCTGGGACACGCTGAGCACGGTCTTCTGCTTCGAGACGTGGATGAACTGGTCCTTGAGGGAAGTATTGTGCTGGAGCACCCGATCCCGGATGGACAGTTGACGATTCGCACGGAGAGACTGCGCCATTCCATTGGCCAGCGTACAATCGAGGCTCCGGAGCGTGCCGTAATGCGCGGCCCGGACAGTTTTATTCAGGCCGGCCGCGTGGTCATCCGGCTGGACGACGATACCTTGGAGTTTTTCGACAATGTACAGGGCGAGCTGCTTCCTCGGCGGACTGATCCTTAGCCTAGGCGCCTTCGCCCAGGTCCCCGATCAACGCGAAGAACGCATCCAGATCAACGCTGAAAGCGGCGGCTACGACATGCGCACCGGCGTACAGGAACTACAGGGTAATGTCCGCATCTCACAAGGCGATCTTGTAGTCGAGGCTGAGCGCGGCAAAGCGTACAACGTTGAAGGCCAATGGCAGCGGGTTGAACTGTTCGGTTCACCCACCACCTGGCGCATGATCATGGAGGACGGCACCGAGACACGCGGCCGATCAGAGGAGATCATCTATAACCTGACCAGCGATCAGATCACCATGATCGGCAACGCGAATATTCAGGACGCACAAGGTACTTTCGCTGGCGCGACCCTGACCTACAACCTGGTCAGCGAACGGATTGAAGGCGCAGGCGGGGTGGAGCTTGTAATCGAACCTGGCGAGCGAGATGCATCGAACGCACCATCTCCCGACATTTTGCCGCCGGATGCCGAGTCCGAAGAGAATCCCACCGAAGACCCGGAGACCTGATCAGATCATGCTGGTCGCGGAACAACTGGTTAAACGGTATCGCGGGCGGGCCGTGGTGCACGATGTATCGCTGGAAGTTTCACGCGGTGAAATCGTCGGGCTGCTCGGCCCCAACGGCGCCGGTAAAACCACCACCTTCTACATGGTTGTCGGGCTGGTACCGGCTGACGGCGGGCGTATTCGGCTGGGCGACTCTGACCTGACCCGAGCCAACATGCACCAGCGTGCCCGCAAGGGCTTGGGTTATCTGCCGCAGGAAGCCTCGATCTTCCGAAAGCTGAGCGTGGCTGACAACATCATGGCCATTCTCGAGCTGCGAAAAGACCTCAATCGGCAGGGGCGCCGCAAGGAACTCGAGCGGTTGATGGATGAATTCCACGTCGCCCATCTGGCCGATCAGGCCGGCATCTCGTTGTCAGGTGGCGAACGCCGCCGGGTCGAAATCGCCCGCGCCCTGGCCGGCGACCCGAACTTCATTCTTCTCGATGAGCCTTTTGCGGGCGTTGATCCGATTTCCGTGGGTGAAATTCAACAAATCGTCCGCCAGCTCACCGAACGCAACATCGGTATTTTGATTACCGATCACAACGTCCGCGAAACCCTGGGCATCTGCGCACGCGCCTACATCATTTCCGAGGGGCGCGTCCTGACCCACGGGCGGCCCGAGGACATTCTTGCAGACGACAACGTTCGCCGCGTATACCTGGGCCAGGAGTTCCGACTGTAACCCCGAGAATCTCATCCCCTCTGAACGCTCTTGTCTTCCCGATTGTCTGCAGGGATAGAATGACGCCATGAAACCCGGCGCCCGGCTCCAGCTCAAACTTGGTCAGAAACTCAAGCTGGCGCCTCAGCTCCGCCAAGCCATCGCGTTACTCCAGCTCAATCGGCTGGAACTCAAAGACCATATCCAGAATTCTCTGGATTCCAACCCGTTGCTCGAGCGACCGGAAGATCGGGAAGCTGACCAACCGGACATCGATGGCCAGGACTCGGTTGAGCAGGAAAACACGATTGAGACCGGGGAGGATTTTGGTTTTGATGAGCTTCCGGACGGCTTTTCGATCAGCTCGCAGGCACCCAGGTACGATGAATTCATTGGCGATCAGGCCGAAAACTCCCTGCAGCACCACCTCCTTTGGCAGGTCAATCTGTCACGGTTCTCGCCCAGCGACGAGGCAATCGCCAAGGCGATCATCTATGCCCTGAACGAAGATGGTTATCTGCAGGATGATCTCGAGACCCTGCGCGCCTCACTGGCTCCGGAGCAGTTGGCTTCAGTCAGTGAAGTGGCTGCCGTCCTTGAGCGGGTGCAGCACCTGGAACCGGTCGGAGTCGGCAGTCGCAACCTGCAGGAATGTCTGCTGATTCAACTCCATACCCAGCCTTCTGATCGTGCCGGCGTTGGCCTGGCCACGCATCTGGTTCAGTATCATCTCGAGTCGCTGGGCCGGCATGATCCGGCCGCTCTGGCGCGATCCACAGGCTTTCCGATCCAGGATATCCAGCAGGCGCTGCAACTGATCCGATCCTTGAACCCGCATCCGGGCAGCCGTTTCGGAAACGAACGAGAGAACTACGTCGTTCCGGACGTCTACGTAACCCGAACGGAAACTGGCTGGCGGGTCAGCCTGAATCCCGACAGCGATCCGGGCTTGCGCCTCAACAAGACCTACATGAATCTTCTTCGCCAAAGCCGTGGCGATAACAAGCAATATTTGAAGGATCGTCTCCAGGAAGCTCGCTGGCTGATCAGCGGCCTGGAAATGCGCAACCAGACATTAATGGCTGTCACTGAAGCGATCATCGAACGCCAGCAGACTTTCCTCGAACAAGGCGAAATCGGTATGCAGCCGCTGCTTCAGCGCGAGATCGCCGAAGCCGTTGATGTGCATGAATCAACTGTCTCCCGCGCGACGACGCAAAAATATGCCCATACGCCCCGCGGCACCTTTGAGCTCAAGCACTTCTTTTCGGTTGGCCTGCCGAGCGGCGATGGGAAAATGGTCAGCGCCACGGCCGTCAAGGCGCGTCTGCGACGAATGATCTCCGAAGAGCCTCTCGGAAAACCCTGCTCAGATCAGTCTCTGACTGACCAACTTGGCGAGCAGGGCGTTCACCTGGCCCGGCGCACGGTGGCCAAGTACCGGGAGCAGCTGGGCATTCCAGGCTCAGCCCAGCGACGAAGACAAGCCCATTTGGAAGCTTGAAATACGATTCGCCAATAATTCGCAAGCAGTTTTAAGGCTGGGTGAGTTAATCGGTTAAAATTTCAGGGCAAAATCAACATTTCCAGTCGGACAGCTTGTGCCGACGGCACCAAAAGCGCCAAGGAGCAATGCATGCAACTCGAAGTCACCGGGCAGAATATCGAAGTGACCCAGGCCCTGAAGGCCTATATTCTGGAGAAAAATGAGCGCCTTGAACGTCACTACGACAACCTGATCTCTGGTCATTTCGTCCTCCGGCTGGAAAAGCTTGAGCACACGGCCGAAGGGACAATACACGTCGCCGGCAAAACCAATGCATTGCATGCCGTCGAAACATCTGACGACATGTATGCCGCCATTGACGGGTTGATCGACAAACTCGATCGTCAGGTTCGCCGTTACAAGAGCCGCGTCACGGATCATCGCAACTCAGCCTGACGCGACATCTGGACCTGGTACAACCGAAGCCAAGACTCGTGGAACTTGCCGATATTCTCGACCCGGAGCGGATTTCGCTGGAGTTTGCAGCCTCCAGCAAGAAAACGCTCCTTGAGCAGGCAGCAGAACTTCTCTCTACGGGCGCCGAATCAGCACACGCCCGGGACGTCTTCGACAGCCTTTGTCAGCGCGAGCGCCTAGGGTCGACCGGATTGGGTCACGGGGTCGCCATCCCCCACGGCAGGGTCGAAGGCCAGGGCGTCGTTACCGGTGCATTGATTCGCCTCCACAGCGGCATCCAGTTTGATGCGCCCGACAACGAACCCGTCGATTTATTCTTTGCCATGGCCGTGCCTGCTCGCTGCACGGACATTCACCTTCGTCTTCTCGCCGGCATTGCGGAGCGATTCGGCAGCAAAGATTGCCGCGACCGGCTGCGTTCCGCCGAAACCGCTGATGCCATCATGAAAATCATCAGCGAGCCGGCTTCGGGCGCCGAGCCGGGCTGAACCCGGCGAGCAGCATCTTGTCGACCAGCCGTAGCATCACGCCCACTCAACTGCTGGAAAAATTCGGCGAGCGACTCGGGCTTGTTGCCATCACCGCGCCAAAAGACAGCGATGACGCGCTGATCTCTGCATTCAAAGCCGGGTCACGGCCATCACTGGTTGGCTTTCTCAACCTGATCCATCCGAATCGTGTCCAGGTGGTTGGTGATGAAGAGGCGACTTGGCTCGATAGTCTGGACGCGAAAACTCGCTGGGAAACACTGGCGAAAATCATGGACGCGCGCCCGGCAGCACTCATTATTGCCGGTGGTGTCGACCTGGCACGCGACCTTGAGCAAGCCGCACGCGAGAACGAAGTCACCCTATTGAAGGCAGAACGACCCGCCTGGGAGTTGGTCAACTATCTCGATTACCAGATCACAAAAGCGCTGGCACCCTCCACCACAATGCACGGGGTCTTTCTCGAAATTTTCACCATCGGTGTCCTGATCACCGGCGACGCCGGGACCGGAAAAAGCGAGTTAGCGCTGGAGCTGGTTAGCCGAGGTCACCGCCTGATTGCAGATGATGCCCCTGAATTTACCCAGATTACGCCGGATGTCATCGAAGGCGCCTGCCCGCCGGTCTTGCGTGACTATCTCGAGGTGCGAGGCCTGGGGCTACTGAATATCCGGCGGATGTTTGGTGACACCTCCATCAAGCCCAACAAGTATCTGCGGCTGATCATTGACCTGCAAGCACCCGGGGAAACGCCCACCGATTGCGACCGGCTGCGCGGCAACCTGAGCCAGCGACGAATCCTAGAAATGGACATTCCGCGGATTGGACTGCCGGTTTTGCCCGGCCGCAATCTGGCGGTGATGGCCGAAGTCGCTGTTCGTGACTTCATGCTGCGTCTGAAGGGCTTTGATGCGGCACGGGAGTTTGTTGACCGCCATGCCGCCGGAATGGATGAATCCGCATGAGTGATGGCGCAGCGCCAATGGTCGTGATCAGCGGACTGTCCGGAAGCGGAAAAAGCCTGGCGCTCAACGCGCTTGAGGATCTTGGCTACTATTGCGTTGACAATCTGCCCGGTGGACTGCTCGCCGGTCTTATGGCTGAGATTCGTGCGCGGCCGCAACGCTACCCGCGAGTGGCCATCGGCATTGACGCGCGCACCGGAGAAGATGGGTTGGAGCGGCTGATTGCCCTTCTAGATGAACTGCCTCACCCTTCAGGGTTTCGCTTGCTGTTTCTGGAAGCTCAGCTGGGCGTTATCGCACGACGTTTCAGCGAAACCCGGCGCCGTCATCCCTTGGCCGATTCAGGCGGTCTGCAGGCTGCGATCGCCGACGAGCAAAGCCTGATGGCACCGCTGCGCGAACGGGCAGACTGGATCATCGATACCTCCGAAACCAACGTTCACCAATTACGCCGGCAGGTGTTGCGGCGCATAGGCCATGACGACGGTATCGGCCTCCAGACGCTGGTCCTGGAATCCTTTGGTTTCAAGAACGGCGTTCCGCCCGACGTTGACTTTGTTTTCGACGCGCGCTGCCTGCCCAACCCGCATTGGGTCACCGAGTTGCGTCCAAGAACTGGTCTTGACGCTGAAGTGCGCGCGTGGCTGGAAGGCCACGAGAGCGTACTTGCATTCAGAGATGACGTACAAAGTTTCATTCAGCGCTGGCTGCCCGCCATGGCCAAAGATCAGCGGAGCTTGCTCACCATTGCGATTGGCTGCACCGGTGGCCAGCACCGTTCGGTCTACCTGATCGATCAATTGGCCAAGGCGCTTTCCGACTCAACCAGTCGCCTGATGATCAATCACCGTGAGCTGGAAAAATGACGGCCATTGTCATCGTCGCCCACATTGGCGTTGGTGAATCGCTTCGCAAGCAGGCGGAGGTCATTCTGGGCCACCATTTGGATCTTCGCCTGATCTCGGTCGCTGAAAAGTCAGATCCTGAGGACTCACTGAATGAAATCATAGGAACACTGAACGCCTTGAGCGACCCGCTGGAAGCCCTGATCCTGACCGACCTGCCCGGCGCAACCCCTCATAATCTCGCGCTGAAAGCGGTCGCAGGACGTGACCTGCCCATCGTGTCCGGCCTCAACCTCCCCATGCTGCTCAAGACTGCCAGCCACCACGATAAACCGGCAGCTGAGCTCGCCCAACTGGCAGACCTCGGCGGGCGCCAGGGTATCGTGCAGCAATGATCAAGCGCTCCCTGAAGCTCCGCAACCGGCTGGGTTTGCATGCGCGGGCGGCCAGCAAACTGGTCCAGACCACATCGCATTTCAACAGCGAGGCCTGGCTCAGCTTCAACGGCAAACGGGTGAACGCAAAATCCATCATGGGTGTACTGCTGCTGGGTGCGCCATGCGGATCAGAACTGATTGCCGAATTGACGGGCCCCGACGAAGACGAGGCCATGGCCGCCCTGGAACAGCTCATCAACGATCGCTTCGGGGAAGAACAGTGAGTCTGGCCCTGACCGGACTCGGGGTAACCAGCGGCATTGCCCTCGGTCGCGTCCATCGACTGACCCCGGGTGAGCTTTCGATCCCTGAATACCACCTGGACGATAGCGCAATCGGAGCAGAACTGGAACGCCTGCACAAGGCCTTCGGTCGCAGCGAAAAGTTTCTCAGCGGTCTCCTTGCCCGCATGGACAAAGAGATCACCGACACCGCCCGTGATCTTCTAGAAGCCCATCGTCTGATCCTGCGCGATCCGATGCTGATCGACAGCACCGCGGCCCGGATACGCGGCGACAGAATCAACGCTGAATGGGCGCTGGTCCAGCAGGCCAATCAGCTGCAGAATGAATTTCGTCGATTGGGTGACGACTACCTTGCCTCGCGAAGAGAAGACCTTGAGCAAGCGGTGGGGCTGGTCAGGCGTGAGCTGGCCGACCAACCGGCGCTGATGGTCAGTACCCAGGTGCCCCATCGGCTGGAAAACATCATCGTGGTTGCCTCGGAGCTGGGTCCGGCCGAAATGACCATACTGTCCCAGCGCAAGGTTGCCGGCCTGATCACGGAGCACGGCGGCCCGTGGTCTCATTCCGCCATTCTCGCGCGCAGCCTGGAGATTCCGATGCTGGTCGGAGTTCCGCGGGCACTTGACCTGCTGAGCGAAGACGAAACCGTCATCGTAGACGGCCACTATGGCGCGGTCCTGACCGGCGTCGACGAGGGCCTGCTCGATCATTACCGAGAGAAGCGTGAGGCAAGCCGGCGGCGGCGGCTGGAGTTGCGCCGCTACCTGGCCAGGCCTTCTCTGACCCAAGACGGACAGGCCTTCATGCTTTTGGGTAACGCAGACCTGTTGCCAGACTTCAAGCGCTGCAATGATGCGGGTGTAGAGGCCATCGGTTTAATGCGGACAGAGTATCTTTTTCTGGATAATGACCTGCCCGACGAAGACACCCAGTACCGAGCCTATCGCGCGGCCGTGGAAACCATGCAGGGCCGGCCGATCACCATTCGCACGCTCGATGTTGGCGGCGACAAGCTGCCCGATATGCTGGGTTTCACCAAGGGTCCCAATCCGGCACTGGGGCTACGCGGTCTTCGCCTGTCATTATCGCTGAAAGACCTTTTCGCACAACAGATTCGCGCCATCCTCAGGGCATCGGTTCATGGACCGGTCGAAATCCTGCTGCCGATGTTGACCCGGACCGAGGAGGTTCAGCAGGCCCGAGTCATTGTCGATGAATGCCGGCAGGCGCTACAGCGTGAAGGCCTCAACCTTGATCCCGTCATAGCCTTGGGGGGAATGATCGAAACACCGGCAGCCGCAATCGCCGTGGACGCTCTTGCCGAAGAGCTGGATTTCCTCTCGATCGGGACCAATGATCTTATTCAGTACGTGCTGGCGATTGATCGGTCCGATGAACTGGTGGACTATCTCTACGATCCTACCCACCCTGCCGTATTGTTTTTGCTTAAGCGCATTCAGCAAGCCGCTGCGCTGCATGGGGTACCGGTCACGGTCTGCGGCGAGTTGGCCGGCGACGAGCGCACCGCGCGTCTCTTGCTGGGCCTTGGCCTGAATCGCCTCAGCATGCCTCCGGCAGCGCTTCCGGCGATCAAGAAAAGCCTGCTGGACACGTCAGCTGCGCACTGCAAGCAGATCGTCCAACAATGGCTGGACGGCGCCTTTCACGAGACCCAACCGGGGCTGCTGACGCGGCTCAATCCTGAGTGACCTGATCACGAACGTAATTCGGTTCGAGTTCCCAGGGCGCGACAGACTCAATCCCGGCCGATAAGTCGATCACGGACTCAGCCAACGGAAAAACGTCCGGCAGCCAGGCGGCCACAGCATTTCCCAACCGCGCTCGGATAATGTCTGAGTAAACCGACAGACCAGAACCCGCCACACGCCATTGGCCTGGCATCGGCAACGCGATCTGATCAGGCGGGCAGACGGTCTCAGGCGCCAATTCCACGAGACCCGCTGGACCCCTTTGAAAGCAACCCGCAAAAACTTCACCCATGCGGGCATCTATCAGGGCAAGCACGCAAATTCCGTCCTGGCCCGGATCCACGGCATGGGCCAGCGCGGCCAGACTGGATACCGGTGAGACCGGAAGCTCGTGGGCCAACGCTATACCCTGGGTGATTCCCAAACCAATTCGCAGGCTGGTAAATCCTCCCGGCCCCCGGCCAACGGCCAGATGATCGATATCTGCATACCTTAGATCGGCTTTCGCCAAGAGCTTCTCGATCCATGGCAATACCAGGCTTGCATGGCCTCTGGGCGCCAACTGCTGATAGGAGCGAACCTCACCGTCAACAGACAAAGCCACCGAACACATCGGCGTTGCCGTCTCAACGGCCAGAATATTCACGCGGCCAGCCGCTCACTCAGGAATTCAAGAACCTCATCGATACTGTCAACCCGAGTCATCGGCGGGAGACTGGACAGGAAAAGCCGACCGTAGGATTTGGTCGTC
>CAZIMY010000056.1:0-16465 GCA_964540315.1 uncultured Wenzhouxiangella sp. | reverse complement strand
CCGTGCAAAAACCAGCCCGATCGCGGTTCATGCTCGTGAAAAATCCAGACGCGCCGACCATGGCGGTCACTGGCAATCCAGTAGTCGCGCCGGCATTCCTGACCATCCCACCAGCCAGCCTCGATCCGCTCCGGACCGTCCTCGAGACGAAAATCAGCGCGTTGGCACGGACGCGGGTCGGGCAACAGCCAGGTCGGGCGTGGTCGGGTCTCTGCGCAGGGTCGGGTCGTGCCGGGTGGCACCCAGCGCCAGGCCTGCTCCGGACGATGATCGGCTTGTGGCGCGATGCTGCTGATGCCGTCTTCTCCCAGGCGGGCGCGCAGTCGGTCCAGCAGCGCCGGCCAGGCATCGCCGCGATTGTGCCCATCCCATAAATCAGCCTGGGGCGGGCGGTGTTCAAGCGTGGTGTCTGCCTTGAGCGCCAGCGCGGCAATGGCGGCCGGCAGGCGAATGCGTTCAAGCTTCAGGGCCAGCATGTCCAGCAATCGGACGCGATCAAAGCCGGGGCGGGCGAGGCTCAGATCCACCGCGATCGGGTTGCCGGCATCTTCCCGTTCCAGGGTGACGTGCAGGTTGGTCAGCGCACGGTCGCGCACGCGCAGCCAGCTGCCGAGATGGTCGAGCGCGCGATTGCTGGCAAACAACAGCGCTTCGCTGCGATCGCTGGGTACGGGTAAATCCAGCCGCTGCCGGTAGCGCTCCGCGGGTTGCCAGCCAGCGAGGGGGGTGGGCCGATGCCCGTAGAGCTGGTCCAGTTCGGCGTTCAGGGCGCTGCCGAAGCGCCGCGCGCGCTCGGGTGCGCCCAGGCCGGTCAGGTCGCCAAGCGTGTTCAGACCGCAGCCGGCGATCGCCTTGGCCTGCCGCGGTGTCAGGTCCAGCATGTCGATTGGCAGGGCGTCGAGCGTGGGCCCAAGTTGTTCGGGTGACGAGACGTGTCGGCCCGCACGTGCCAGCAGACGAGCGGCCGCCGCCGTGGTGGCGGTACCGCAGCGGACCAGGAAACCTTGCTGACGCAGCGTTTGGAGCAGTTCATCGAGCAGCGGCTGCAGGCCGCCGCGCAGGCGCTGGCTGCCGGCGATTTCCAGCAGCACGGTCTCGGGCGGAGCCAGCACCACCTGGTGGCTGTGTCCGTAGGCAGCCAGCGCAATTTGTTCAAGCGCGTGCTGCTCCATGGCCGGGTTGCGTGCACGACTCTGCAGCTGCGGCAGCAGGGCCAGCGACTGGCTCAGGCTCATGCCCGGCTGCACACCATGGCTGTGGGCGATACGACCGACCTGAAAAATCCGCACCTGGCCGCGATTGTGATCGTGTACGGCGATCGGTCCGCTGCCGGGCTGGATGGCCCAGACCGCGCTCAGCGGCAGACCAGGACAGTACAGACCCGCCCACAGCGATGCCCGACCGGCGCTGCTCATACGTTCGGTTCGGCCTGGCGTCGTCGACTCTCCAGATTGATCACGTTGGGTCGGCCCAGGTGCAGTGTCCGGGTCGGACCGTCGCCGCGCAGCAGGCTCAGTTCTGGTCCCGGCTCAAGGCCTAGGCGCAGGGCCGAGAGCGAGGGCGGTGGCTGCTGGCCCGGGCCGTAGCACACGAAAGTGGGTGCTTCGCTGTCGCGCGCGGCCAGCTGCAGGCGACGAATCGAGCGGGCATCGACCCGACCGCGCGGATGCCAGACCAGCACGCTGCCGCAGACTCCGCTTTTCAGGCTCTGCTCGGCCGCCCATAGTGCCTGGTCGGGGGCATGAATCACGACCAGGCGCTCCAGTGCGATGCCCGCACCGTGCAGGTGCTGGGGGCAGGGCACCAGCGGTGGGGCAATCAGTAGTATGGGTTGCCCCTGGCGGGTTTGTTCGGCCAGCAGCGGCAGCAACAACTCGAGCTCGCCGCAACCCAGGCTGGTCGGCAGCAGTTCGATCAGGCGGCCGCGCGGCCAGCCGCCGTCAGGCAGCCAGGCATCCAGGTCGGCCCGGCCGCTGGCCGCCGCCTGCGTCTGCGGTCGCCGACGCCCGCGCCACAGATCGCTGCGTTGGGTCAGCAACTGCTGCAGAGGTTGCGCTTTGGCCATATGCGGGTACTCCATCAGGCAAGTCTGGTTAACTATATTAATTTACAGTTTCTCAGAATCCGAGAACGGATGGATGAAGATTCTGACCGGTCATGGTCGCGGATCAAGGTATTCTTCAGCGACTGCTTTTCCAAATACTGATCAAGGTCTGTGCGATGCGCTTTGCCCTGCTATTTGTTTTCGTCCTGTCGCTGCTCCCAGCGCCTGATTTACAGGCCGCGGTGACCGGCTATTACCACCAGCCGGCTGCTGGTGGCGACCGGATCATATTCGTCTCCGAGAGTGATTTGTGGACGGTTTCTGCCGACGGTGGTGTTGCCGCCCGACTGACCACCCACGCCGAGCCCAACCTGCAGCCGGCGATTTCACCGGATGGTCGCCTGCTGGCTTTCAGCGGCAGTTACGGCGGTGGACGTTCGGTTTACGTGATGCCGGTTGGAGGCGGGCTACCGAAGCGCCTGACGTTTGAAAGTGGACAGATCAGCGTCCAGGGCTGGACGCCCCAGGGCGAGGTTCTTTACGCCACCAATACCGTCCCCGGCCCGGCCTGGTTTAGAGTCCTGCGCGCGGTTGATCCTGAAACCCTGGCCGTGCGCGAACTGCCGCTGATGGATGCGCGCGAAGCCGCCTTTGCCGACGATGGCACGATTTATTTCACCCGATTCGGACTGGCGCTGACCGCCGACAATGCCCGCGAGTACCGCGGTGGCGCAATGGCCCAGATGTGGCGTTTTAACCCCGAGCGCGATGAAGAGGCCGAGCGCCTGCTGTCAGACTTCGACGGCAATCTGGAGCAGCCGATGTGGTGGAACGGCCAGCTCTACGTGCTCAGCGACGCCAACGGTGGTGCGGGCAATCTTTGGCGGTTGGAGAGTGATGGATCGAATCCGACCCAGCTTACTTTTCACGAGGATTTTGAGGTGCGTTATCCCAGTCTTGCCGACGGGCGCATCGTTTACCAGCACGGCGCCGATCTGCGCGTGTTCGACGTCGCCACCGGCGAAGACCAGCGCCTTGTGATCGAGTTGGCCAGCGATCGGTCCCGCAGTTTGACCCGCTGGCTGGAGGCTCCGCTGGATTTTCTTGAAAGCGCCCGGCTGGCACCAGATGCCGAGCATGTGGCGATCACTGCGCGTGGCCAGGTCACCCTTGCCGGCACCGATTCGCTACGTCGAATCGACCTGCCCTTGCCTGAGCGCGGGCGCGCGCAACAGGCGGTTGCCGGACCGGAGGGAGACTGGGTTTATGCCATTGTTGAGGCGGGCGGTGAGCAGGAAATCTGGCGTTTCCCTGTCGATGGACGCGGCCCTGGGGAGGCGCTCACCGACGATGGCGAGACTTACCGCGAGGGCCTGATTGTGTCGCCTGACGGTCGCTATATTGCTCACTACGATCGGCCCGGGCGCTTGTGGCTGCTTGATCTGGAAAAAGGCCGCAATCGTCTGCTCGAGGACTCCGAGGGCAGCGGTTACAGCGATATCGTGTGGGCGTCTGATAGTCAGAGCCTGGCGCTCGTACGTTCCGACACTTCCATACAGCGTCGCCAGTTGGTCCTGATTGAGGTGCCGGACGGTACGACTCACGTCCTGACCAGTGACCGCTACGAGAGTTTTTCGCCCGCCTTCAGTCCAGACGGACGCTGGCTGTATTTCTTGTCCAACCGGCGTTTCCAGGCCACCCCCGGCAGCCCCTGGGGAGATCGCAATCTCGGGCCGATGTTCGATCAGCGCACGCAAGTCTATGCCTACGCCCTGCAGTCGGGGAATGTCTTTCCGCTGGCCCCGCGGACTGAACTGACCACTGAGCCGGAGGAATCTGAGGAAACCTCACCGGCCATCGAATTTGACGGGCTGGCCAATCGCCTGTTCGAGGTAGACGTCCCTGCAGGTAACTTCAGCTCGCTGGCAGCGTCTGCAGATCGGCTCTACCTGCTAGAGCAGGGCGATAGCGCCAACGAGCTCAAGACAATCGACTTTGGTCCGGATCAGCCATCGCTGGAGACGTTTGCCAGTGGCGTGAGTTTCTTCGAGCTCTCAGCGGATCGCTCGCGCATGCTGTACGCCAGCGCGGACGACGCGATGTACATCGTTGACGCTTCTGCGAAGGCCCCTGGCGATGTGGGGCCGCACCAGGTGCGGATTGGCGATTGGCGCCTGCCTGTGCGGCCAGCCGAAGAGTGGCGCCAGATGTTTGCCGATGCCTGGCGTATGCAGCGCGATTTTCTGTTTGACCCGCAGTTGCGCGGCCAGGACTGGGAGGCCATCCGCGCGCGCTACGCGCCGCTGGCCGAGCGCATTGGCGATCGCAGGGAACTCGACGATCTGCTCGCGCAGATGGTGGCTGAGCTGGGCGTGCTGCATTCACAGGTCTACGGTGGTGATTATCCCGAAGAACCGGAGTCGGGCGCGCCCGCTTTCCTGGGCGCTGAGCTGGAAGTTGTTGAAGAGGGTCTGCGCGTTGCCCGCATCTATCGCACCGATCCGGAGCTACCTTCAGAGCGATCACCGCTTGCCCGTCCAGGGGTGAATCTGGTCGCTGGTGACGTGATTACTGCAGTGAATGGCCGACCTGTGGGTTCGCAGGCTGAGCTGGCGCTGCAGCTGAATTATCAGGCGGGTCAGCAGGTGCGCCTGGACTATCGGCGCGGGCGCGATGAGGGCAGTGCGATTGTCGAACCGGTCAGCGCTTGGGAAGACTGGGGTCTGCGTTACCAGGACTGGATCAAAAGCCGGCGCGTGGCGGTTGACGAGCTGGCTGACGGGCGTATCGGCTACCTGCATCTCAACGCCATGGGCAGCAACGATATCGCCACATTTGCCCGGGAGTTTTACGCCAACATCGACCGCCAGGGCCTGATCATCGACGTGCGCCGCAATCGCGGTGGCAGTATCGACAGCTGGGTTATCGAGAAACTGCTACGCCGGGCCTGGATGTTCTGGCAGGCGCCAACCGGAGAGCCGTTCTGGAACCAGCAACAGACCTTCCGGGGTCACTTGGCTGTACTGGTTGACCCGCTGACCTACTCCGACGGCGAGACGTTCTCGGCCGGGGTCAAGACGCTCGGGCTGGGGCCGGTGATTGGTCAGCGTACGGCCGGAGCCGGGGTGTGGTTGAGCAACAATAATCGCCTGGTCGATCGTGGACTGATGCGCGCGGCCCAGCTGCCGCAGTTCGACGCCGAGGGCCGCTGGCTTGTTGAGGGTTTCGGGGTCGAACCCGATATTCAGGTGAGCAACCTACCCCATGCCACCTGGAACGGTCAGGACGCACAGCTGGAGCGTGCGGTCGAAGTCCTGCTTGAGCGCCTCGAAGCCGAGCCCGTCGTGCAGCCCGACGCCCAGCCAATCCCCGCGCGCGGGGAGAACGGCGTTAGCCCCTGAACCCATATAAAAAAGCCCCGCTGCGTGAGCGGGGCTTTTCACAGTGCTAGAAAGAGCGCTTATCCGTCGATCTGACCGGTGACCCAGTAGTCGATCAGATTGCCGTGTTCTTCGATAAAGCGGGCAACGGCCTCTTCATAAGAGTTTTCCTGCGCGTAGAACATGGCGCCCTGCAGGGCTTCAAGATCAAGGTTGATGCGCGAAACCATCAGCGCAACTTCCGGATTGTCCTGGTAGAAGCCCTGGCGTGACATGGCGTGGACGCGCTCGAAGCTGCCCAGGGTGCCTTCCGGATCTTCAAGATAGCGCAGTTCATAGGCGCCAAACTTCCAGTGCGGGCTCCAGCCGGTGACCACGATCCACTCATCACGGCGCACGGCGCGTTCCAGCGCGGCGGTCATGCCCGCGCCGGAAGAGATCTGCAGTTCATAGCCGTCAAGGCCATAGTCCTCGATGGCCTGCTGAGACAGGCGGGTCAGGCCGGCACCGGGATCGATACCGGTAATCGTGCCGTCGAGCTGGTCGCGAACCTCGTCGTTGTCCAGATCGGCGATGGACGACAGCTGATCTTCCGGGATGTAGGCCGGAACAGCCCAGCCCAGGCGGGCGTAGCCGTAAAGAATGCCCAGGCTGACGATATCGCTGCCCACAGCGTCCATGTAGTCCTCGTGGGTGCCCGGCAGCCAAGCCATCATCATCATGTCGATGTCACCGGAAGCCAGACCCTGGTACTGCGGCGCGATGTCCGTCTGGATCAGTTCAACCTCGCGGTCCAAGCGATCCTCGATGATCTTCGCTGTCAGTTTGGTGATGAATTCGGCATCCGACCAGGCTGTCCAGCCGATGCGAATGGGGTCCTGGGCCTGAGCAGGCAGGATCAGTCCGATGCTCAAAATCAGGGCAAAAACAGTGGAAAGGAATTTTCCTTGCATTTCTATCTCCTTGGTTGAAAACGTAATGGTGTCTTCAAGACACCGGGTGGGCGCTGACTTGGCGCCGGTACCCCGCGCCAGCTTCAGTGGCGGCGGGGAGCGAAACTTTGCGTGATGCGATCAAGCAGGATCGCGAGAATGACAACGCCCAGACCGCCTTCAAAACCGAGTCCGACGTTCAGGCGCTGGATGCCGGTCAAAACGGTGTTACCGAGACCGCCAGCACCGATCATCGAAGCAATGACAACCATCGACAAGGCCAGCATGATGGTCTGATTGATCCCGGCCATGATGGAGGGCATCGCCATGGGTAGCTGTACCTTGCGCAACAGCTGAAACCGGGTGCAGCCAAAGGCTAGCCCGGCTTCGATCTGTTCCTTGTTGACCTGGCGGATGCCCAGGTTGGTCAGTCGGACCACGGGCGGCATCGAAAACACCACCGTGGCGATTGCGCCGGGCACCGTCCCCAGGCCGAAAAAGATCGCTGCCGGAATCAGATAGACAAACGGCGGCATGGTCTGCATAAAGTCCAGCGCCGGTCGACAAATGGACTCGACCACATCGCTGCGCGCCATCGCCACGCCAATCGGCATTCCAACCAGCAGCGCGACCAGGCTGGAGGCAAGCACCAGCGACAGGGTTTGAATGGTCGGATCCCAAAGCCCCATGCCGAGAATCGTGCCCAGCGCGATCAGGGCGAATACGCCGAATTTCCAGCCGACCCGCCAGGTTGCCAGGGCGACCAGAATCAGCGACAGCGCCCACGCCGGTGGCCAGAGAAGAACTTCTTCAAAAACGTCTGTGAACAGACCGATGAAACTGGCGATGCCATCAAGCAGCGGGGTGAAGTTGTCCTGTATCCACTCCACAAATGCTTCGACCCAGTCGCCTAGGGGAAGGCTGAAGCTCTCCAACCAATCATCCATGAGCGGCCTCCTGCGGTTGACTGCTGCCGCCGGCGCGGTCCAGTGTGCGCAACAAGCGGGTGCGAGACACCGTGCCACAGTAAGTGCCGTGTTCGTCGACAACCGGCAAAGGTACGGTCGTGTCGGCGCACAATCCGATCAGTCGGTCGAGCCCTGCGTCGGGTGCGACCGGCTCTATTTCGACAAAGGCATCCTCAAAAGGCCGCTGCTCTCCGGTGTTCAAGGCATCAACCAGCCGGTCTGCGGATAACACGCCTTCGAAACGTTGGTCCTGGTCGACCAGAATGGCGTGCTCACGATCATGTCGCTGCAGCGTTTCAAGCGCGGCCCGCATGCCCATCCCACGGCGCTCTATGACGGTCACCTGCGTCTTGTCCATGATGTCGGCAGCGCTGAAAACCTGGGTGACGTCCACGCCGTAGAAAAATGCCTTGACGTAGTTGTTGGCCGGTTCGGTCACGATTTCTTCGGGCGTGCCAACCTGAATCACAGCACCGTCCTGCATGATGGCGATCCGATCTCCAATGCGCATGGCTTCATCAAGGTCATGCGAAATGAAGACCACCGTGCGCCGCTGCTTTTTCTGCAGCGCCAGCAACTCGTCCTGCATTTCGGTGCGAATCAGGGGGTCGAGGGCAGAAAATGCCTCGTCCATCAAGAGGATCGAGGGATCGGAAGCCAAAGCGCGGGCCAGGCCAACGCGCTGCTGCATACCACCAGATAGCTCATCCGGATAACTGTCCGCGTTTGCGCCCAGTCCCACTTGCTCAAGCGCTTCGCGGGCGCGCTCGCGGCGCTTGGTCTTGTCGATTCCGGCCACTTCGAGACCGAAAGCCGCGTTGTCAATCACCGTGCGATGGGTCATCAGTGCAAAGGACTGAAACACCATGGCCAGGTCCTTGCGGCGCAGGTCGATCAGTTCCCTGGTGTCCATTCCGACGACGTCGTTTCCGCGAATCTCGATGCGGCCACGGCTGGGTTCGATCAAGCGGTTGATCAGTCGGATCAGGGTCGACTTTCCGGATCCGGAAAGTCCCATGACGACAAAGATTTCGCCTTCCCGAATGTCCATGGATACGTCCCGAACGCCAACTGTCTGTCCGGTTTTGGAAAAGATTTCATCCTTGCCCATGCCTTTATCTAACAGGGCAAAGGCTTCCTCGGGCTCGCGGCCAAAAATCTTGAAGAGGCCGTCAATCTTGATGATTACATCGCCGTCCAATGCGCTTCCGTGGGGCAAAACAGCCTTACACCGTAACATGGGCTGGAAAAAAGACCTGTATGAAGGCTGCAGCTTCGGCTACATCCGCAATCCGAGTCCCACCGTACGGAATCAGATCGATTACAATTACGGGTTGGTTCGGTCTTTGATGAGTCTGCGACAGGCAAATTCGGTCGAACAGTTCAGGTTTTCGGAGAGGTGCCGGAGTGGTCGAACGGGCTCGCCTGGAAAGTGAGTGTACGGTTTATCCCGTACCGAGGGTTCGAATCCCTCCCTCTCCGCCAATACGCTCCACGATCATGTTTAGCTTGTACCCCAATCGTTCGGCAGCCGCCGCAGCTGTCGGTGCGACGACATAGATGAGTTTCATTCCAATCAAATCCCTGGCGGCCTTCGCGCTTGGCTGGTCCACGGTTATTGCTTCAGCCGCAGAGCCCCTGGTCTACGCCCCGCTGCCGATGGAGAACTTGTCGCATACACAGACGGCCAACCAGCCGTTGGCGGACCTATTGGACGAGTTGTTGGAACAGCCAGTGGAGATGCGGCTTTATGAAACGCATTCCGATCTACTGGATGCCCTGAGTGTTGGCGAAGTGGACCTGGCTCATCTTGGTCCGCTCCCGTTGTTGCTGGCCAAGGCGCGAACGCCGTCGCTGGTTGAACTGGCGGTGTTTCGGGAAGCTGATGGCAGTGCCCAATATCGATGTGTCATTGCTGCCCCCTTGGATGGTCTGACAAATTTAACCGCAGCGGTATCTTCTAACGCCCTTCCCACATTGGCGCTGACCCGCGAGGAATCAACCTGCGGCCCGACCGCTGCATTCACCATTTTGTCTGAGCAAGGGCTGGATCCAAGGCGATTCCTTGCGACCTACCTGGGCGGGCATGATGAAGTGGCCAGGGCAGTGTTGCTTCAGACCCATCAGATCGGCGGACTCAAGGAAAGCGTCGCCCAAGTCTGGTCGGATCTGGGCCTACGCGTGCTTGCCGCGTCGCAGCCTTTGCCAGGTATGACCTTGCTCGTCAGTCCCGGCAGCTTGTCCACGGAAGAAATAGAAGCTCTCAGGGATGCTCTGCTGGGCTTGGACAAGGATCGTCTTGCGCCGCTTCAAATTGGCCGTCATGGTTTCGCTCGCTTTGACCCGGGCTTGCTTGAGCGCGTCCGGACGATGCGGGCCAAAGCCGAACCGTTGATCAATGAGGTAGTGCGGTGACCACGCCGGTCGAGTCAGCCACCGATCAGGTGCGGCGACAGCGATTGATGTGGGGGCTGGTCTTTGCGGGGCTGACAAGTGTCGTGGTCGCCTGGCTGTTTCTGGCCAATGACCGCGATCGCGCCATCCGGGCCTTGATGGAGCGTAATGAACTTACGCTGGAGGTGAGCTGGCAGGCGACCCAGGCGCTGCAACGCAACAGCGTTTCAACCTACTTCGAAGAGTATGTTCTTGACCTGAGGACCATCGAACTGTTGCAGGCGGCACAAGACCCGGCCAAGCGTGATCTGGCCAGACTGGAGCTTTTCCGGCACCTCAACCCGGCCTATGAGCGGATGGTTCAGCGCGGGGTGCGCCAGTTTCACTTTCATCTGCCAAACGGCGACAGTTTCCTGCGCTTCCACTTTCCGCCGCGCTTTGGCGACAACCTGTTCGACGCAAGAGAATCAATTCGGCTGGCCAATACCTACTTCGAACCCGTATTCGGGTTTGAGGTCGGGCGCGTTGTGTCGGGTTACAGGAGCGTATTCCCGGTTTTCGATCCAGACGGCGAGCATCTAGGTAGCGTCGAGTTGAGCATGCCGTTCAAGTCACTGCTCGAAGAGCTTCGAGACCTGATGCCGCAACACGAGTTTCAGCTCCTGCTCGACGCCGAGAAGCAGCGCGCCATTCTTTTCGATGAGCAGCAAAATCTCTACGAGGCCTGGCCGGCCTCGGATAATTTCCTCGTTGAAGACCCTCACCGCCTGAGGCCGGATTCGCCCCCGCCGCTTCCAGACTTCGTTGCAGATATCGTCAAAAAGTTGAGTCAGAGCCCCGATACCGCCGGAATCATCCGCAGTGCCGAGCATCCAGGGCTACGGGTGGATTTAGGAGAGCGTGAATTTGCGGTACTCCGAGTGCCGGTACAGGACCCGCTGGGGGAGCAGGTCGGTCTGCTGATGTCCTATGTCTCAGAGCCCGAACTGGGAGCGATTGATCGATCCTATTTTTTCCGCCTGGCACTGGTGACGCTGGTTCTTGCCGCTTTGTTTACGGTTTTGTTCGTCTTGTTTCGATTGGTCGATTCGAGGTTGAGTGAGCGACGGCGGCTTCGGATTGTCTCAGACACCATGGGCCAGGGGCTTTATTTGACCGATGCCACGGGAAGGATTGTCAGCATGAACCCGCAAGCATGCCGGCTGCTGGGGTATTCGGAAGATTTCGCGGTCGGTCAATCGGCCCATGACCTGTTCCACAAGCATGAACTCAATAGCCATTTGCTTGAAGAAGATTGTCCCATCATTCAGGGCGCGATCAACGACGGTGAGTTTCGCGGCGAAACCTTTTTTACGGATGCCACGGGACGTTTGCTTGAAGTGTCCGTTGTCAGCAAAGGGTTTTCAAACAGATCAGCCGGAAGAGAAACCCTGGCCGGAGCCGTGACCGTTTTTGAGGATATTGGCCAAAGAAAACAGGCTGAACGAGAGCTGACCAACAGCCGCCAGCGTTTGGCAAATATTGTCTGGGGTACCGGTGTGGGCACCTGGGAGTGGAATGTTCAAACCGGTGAGGCTCGGTTCAACGAACGTTGGGCCGGAATCATGGGATATCGACTCGAAGAGTTGGCGCCAATAGGCATCGCGACCTGGCAACAGTTTTGCCACCCGGATGATTTTGCCCGCTCTGAGCAGGCGTTGAAAGAGCATTTTGCCGGAAACACAGAACACTACGAGGCAGAAGTTCGGGTGCGCCACCGCGATGAAGATTGGGTTTGGGTGCTTGACCGAGGGCGCCTGGTCAGCCGGACGGAAGACGGCAAACCTGAATGGATGGTTGGGACTCATCTAGAAATTACCGAGCGGAAACACGCTGAGCAACGCCTTGAAGAAAGCGAAGCTAAATACCGCAACCTAGTCGAGAACGCGCCGGTTGTTCTATTCCGCAGTGAGGCGAGCCCACCTTGGGGTTTGCTGCACGTCAGTAAGGGTATGGAGCGTGTCTGTGGCTACTCTGCCGATCAGTTCATGCGCGGTCAGATTAGCTGGGCGGATATTGTTGTTCCCGAGGATCAAAGCGCAGTTACCTATATTCGAGAAGCAGCCATTAAAGGAAACAAGCGCTACGAGGCCGAATACCGCGTTCGCCACCTGGATGGATCGATTCATTGGGTAAGTGAGGTTGCTTCTGTTCTCGAGGTTGACCTGGGGGACGGCTCACCCCGAATTGAAGGTGCAATCACTGACATCACCGATCGAAAAAATGCTGAGGATGAGGCCCGCGATGCACGCGCGCTGTTGCAGGCGGCGCTCGAAAGTTCACCCTCGGGTATTCTGATCGCCAACGCCTCGGATGGATCAACGCGATTTGCCAATCCGGCAGCGGAAGAGTTTCTCGGTGGTCGCCTGGATGAGGTGAAGTCCTCGGTAACAAAAGACGACGGCAGCGCGTTGTGGCAGTCCCTGAGACCGGATGGCACGCCGATGCCAACCGAAGAACTGCCCTTGGTACGTGCCATGCAGTCTGGTGATCGAATTTCCGGAGAGGAAATCATCCATGAGTTTGGCAGCGGCGAACGCCGTTGGCTTAGCGTTTCAGCGGCGCCAATCTTTAACGAGGCTGGGCAGATTAGCGCCGGTATTGTTGTATTTTCCGATATTACTGCCCAAAAAGACGCGCAGGCAGAGTTGCGCCGCCGCGCTCACTACGATGCGCTAACGGATTTGCCGAATCGCGTATTGCTGGCTGACCGGTTAGAGCAAGCGATGAGTCGAGCCCGCCGGACCGGCCAGTTGATTGCTGTTGCGTTTATTGATCTGGATGAGTTCAAGCCGATCAATGACCAGTACGGTCATTCAGTCGGTGATCAACTACTGATCAAGATCAGCCATCGGATGCGCGGAGTGCTGAGGGAAATCGACACTTTGGCGCGCCTGGGGGGCGATGAGTTTGTGGCCGTTCTATCTGACCTGCAAACTGAAGAAGATGCAAAAATCCTGCTGGACCGTTTTGTACAGGAGCTGTCTGCGCCGTTTGAAATCGATGAACATTCGCTGCGAGTGACTTGCAGCATCGGCATGACGCTTTACCAGCGAGATGAGGACATTGATGCTGACCAACTCATCCGCCAGGCAGACCAGGCGATGTACCAGGCCAAGTTAGCCGGTCGGAATCGCTGGCAGCTGTTCAAAGCCTGAAGCCAAAACAAAGGAGGTGGCGACTTCCTTGGGAAGCCGCCACCATCTGATCATTAATGACCTTCTTCGTAAGCGTCGGCCTCAGCCTTGTCCTCGTGATGGGTTCCGGCCGGATGCTCCGGGGGTGCGTAGACCGTGTAAAGCTTGAGCGGCTTGCTGCCGGTATTGATGAAGTTATGTTCAACGCCTGCGTGAACGAACACCAGATCGTTGGTGCCGATCTCACGCGCCTGTCCTGACAGCACGGCCTGGCCATTGCCTTCAACCAGAATCAGGATCTGATCATGGTCACCGTGCACTTCGGCACCAATTTCTTCTCCAGGCTGAATGGTCATCAAGACGACCTGAGCTTCTTTGCCGGTGATAACCGTCTCACGGAATGCGTCGTTGTTTAGAGCGTGCTTGACGATGGGAACGATTGAATGATCGATGTCCTTATCCATTTGCGTTTTCCTCCTGCAATTGGTTGATTGAATTTGTCTCTGACAAAGACACTAACAAAGCAAATGTATATTTGCCTGGTATTGCGCTTAATGCGCGGCCAGTTCACCGCGTTTGACGGCCAGCAGTGTTCGCCCCGCGACAATCGTGATGACTACCGTTGCAAGCGTGGCCAGGCCGATCAGCGCGAGATCTCCGACGGCACCGCTGGCCTCAGCGAACCGGAACGTCGCGACAGTGAAAGCGGCCAGTGGGAACGTATAGGCCCACCAGCTCGGAAAGAACGGGAGCTTCAGGAACCCCGGCACCTGCGGAATCAACAACAGGAAGTTGAGCAAGGCGATGAAGTAAAGCACCATTCCAACCCCGCCCAGCCCGCTGCCCAGTTGGAGCCAGGCGAGAAATGCCACGGCAGGCGGTGCCATCAGGATGGCCAGAGTAGGCCGCATGGGTTTCTCAAGCGCGTCGCCGATCACCAAGCGGTAGAAGACGATGGTGCCCAGAATGATCCAGTAGAACAGCCCCACGCTGAAGAAAAACCAGCCGGTCAGCAAATATCCAGCGGGTACTGAGGCTACAGGTACGAGGATATTGCCCACGGCAGGGATGAACCAAGCCGGGTTCAGGCTATTGGGTGGACGCTCAGAGTTAAGCCAGATCGTTACGATGGTGATCGTGAGCACCAGCTGCAGCGTGGCACCAAACATCCATAGAACATTGGAGGCGACTTCCAGCCAAGGGCGCGACAGGATGCCCAGCAGGATCAGGTTGATCGAGATTGCCGGGAGAAAGTTGATCCTGACAGGATTGCGCAATTCCTTCAAGACTCTGTCGCGATAGCGCAGGGTCTTGAAGCCATAAGAGGCCAGCAACACAATGAGAAGCGCGGCGGCGATGGCCGTCAGGCTGACTGAGACGAGGGGTGGCAATTGCCAGCGATGCTCGACGACGTGCCAAACCAGGCCCAGCCCACACGTCCCCATGACCGAAGCGAACAAGGGCAGGGGCATGGTGGCGGCGAAGCCGGATCCCGATGTAGAGAATTTGGATACAGACATGTGGGTCTACACGAACTCCAAAGTAAATTATAAGATATCTCTAATATGAAAGCTGTGAACCAGCCTTATTGACGTCTAAAAACGCTTGGGCGATAATAGCGGGCTAGCACGCGCCCGTAGCTCAGCTGGATAGAGTACCTGGCTACGAACCAGGCGGTCGGAGGTTCGAATCCTTCCGGGCGCGCCAGATATAAAAAGCCCCGCCTTGCGCGGGGTTTTTTATATCTGGCGTGTCCGGAGGCCGAGGCGAATCTCCCCTAGGTTCGACCCGAGCGCAGCGAGGACGATGCGGCGCAGCCGCACCCGCGAGGGCAAGCGCCGTGAGGCGCGCAGTCAATCCTTCCGGGCGCGCCAGATATAGAAAGCCCCGCCTTGCGCGGGGTTTTTTATATCTGGCGTGTCCGGAGGCAGAGTTGAATCTCCCCGTGGTCGCAGCGGCTGACCCAAGCGCTCAGGCCTGCCCGGACGGGTTGCTGGCAAGCTCGTTATCGCCGCTTGCATTAGAATCGGCCAAACGTCCTTGATCAGGCTGCTGGATCGGCGAAATGAAATCCTTGGGCAGGTTATCCCGAATCATTGCCAATGAGATCGGCGGTGCGATCCGAGACGTGGTTCTGATTGTCGTATCGATCCTGATCGCCTTCGGGCTTGAAGCCTGGTGGACGGAGCGGCGAGAACAGGCTGCCGAGTTGCGCCAGCTGGACAGCGTGCGTGCAGAGTTCGAATCGGCGGTCGGTGTGCTGGCCGACTACGAGCAATCGCTGGAGGCCGTCCTTTCCGAAACGCGAGGCCTGGTGCAGGTTCTCACTGACGATTCGATCGAGCTGGATGCGGTCCGGTTTCAAGATCAGCTCTACGCGAGCCTGAACTTCGGTTTCCAGGCGCCGCGGACTTCAGCCCTCGCGGCCGCGCTTTCGTCAGGGAACTTCGTCATCGAAGGAGACGAAGCGCTTCGAGGCATCGCCGAGAACTGGGCCCGCAGAATGGAAAACCTCGAGGTGGACAACGGACACCTGGAGCGGAATCGAGAAGTTGACCTTCAGGAGGCATTCATCGAAGCAGGTGTGCCCGGATTCGCGGTCGCGTTCGATTCTGGCGCTGACTACATGTTTGGCGACGAGGAAGTGCTCCGGCGTCTGGATGAAAGTCTTGCCCTCGAGGCTACGCTGAGGTATCGCGTTCTGCGCTCGGTGGTGTTACTCGACTCGGTTACGTCCGCGCGTGAAGCCGCAGAGCGCTTTCTCGAACTCAGCGAGCTGGCGTTGCAGTCGAAGCCCTGATCTATCTCCGGAGGCCGGACGAATCTCCTGAAACCCTCAATCTGGTCCGGTCTCACCTTTCCAATCATCGGTTCCTGAGGTTAAGGTTGCAGCATGAGCAACCTCGTCGACCAGTGGTTTAGCGAAAATATCCTGCCGCTGGAGGCCGAGTTGGATGGGTTTCTCATGCGTCGGACTGATGACCTTAGCGAGGTCGCCGATCTCAGGCAGGATGTGCTGATGCGCGTCTACAAAGCCGCGGAAACCGGCCTGCCGCATAATCCACGGGCGTTTCTTTATGCAACGGCACGTAATCTGCTGATCGATCGGATTCGGCGTCAACGGGTGGTTTCCATTGATTTGGTGATGGATATCGACGCCGTGTACGTCCCCGATGAGGAGGCGGGTCCTTTTGAGACCACCTCTTCTCGCCAGGAACTCGCCATGCTGCAAGCTGCACTTGAAACATTGCCTGATCGAACCCGCGCGGTCATCTTGATGCGCCGCGCACAAGGCCTGTCGCAACGGGAAACGGCCAAGGCACTGGCCGTTTCCGAGCCGACGGTGGAGCGCCATATCAGCCGCGGCGTGCGGCTTCTGGCAGAGGCGTTGAAGTGCCAGGGCGTGCGGCGACCAAGCAAACCCGCTGCTCCTGGACGTCGAGGGCGCAGGCATGAGCGCTGAGCAAAGCCAACAATGTGCTGCCAGGGTCGAGGCTGAAGCGGCGGACTGGCTGGCCCGGCTGGATCGCGACGGCTTGATTGAAGTCGGCGCTGACCTTGACGCCCTGGC
>CAZIMY010000055.1:0-16583 GCA_964540315.1 uncultured Wenzhouxiangella sp. | reverse complement strand
AGCAGCATGCCGGTTTTCTCTTCCAGCCAGAAGCGATGCCCGTAGCGAAACTGATCGCGTGGAACGATTTCAATGACCCGGGTCGCCATACCAGCCACCCGATCGGTGCCGGCGAAGCTCATCCGGTAGCCGAGTATCGGACTCGACAACTGGTTGATCGGCAGGTGGGGGAGCAGCCTGGACCCGATACCGCCCTGCACGATCAAAGGCTGGTTACCCTCAAGCAAGGTCCTGACCTCATTTCCATCGCGCAGGATTTCTCTGGGCTGGCCGTCGAGCGAGTAAATTCGTTCGCGAATGCCCTGATCGTCCGACCTGTGAATGATTCGGAGCGTGTCGACCTGGCCGTCACGCATGTGCACGAGCGTGCCGCGATAGTTCAACGAGTCGACGGCGCGGGCCATTCGATCAAGCCACGCATCGACTTCATCGCTGGCGTGAGCCGCCGTCAGCGCCAGGCCGGCAAACACCAACGCACTACAGCCCACCGCCCAGCGCGCTTTTGATGGCATTGTGCTAGCGGTCCTTCTGGACGGTCTTTTTCACTGCATCATCTGGCGCAGGCGGACGTGCGCCGGCGCGCCCGGACCCGACAACAACCGGGACATAAGAGGTGAACCCAGCACTGCCCGCCGCCTGGTTGTGGCGCAGGACGTAGCCGTTGAGCCGCTGCCTGTCGGCCGCAGAGGTTTCAGACAGGCTGACCGGCACTAGCGGCTGGTTGAAAGGCCGATCCAGCGGTGTTGACTGACTGACAAACCCAGCCTGACCGGCAACCTGGTCGACCTGAACCTGCTCGAGCAAACTTGAGTTCATGCCCACGAGTGCCATTACGGCAACGCTGGCCGCTATTGCCACGCCCGCCGCGGGCTTGAGCCAGCGAACCGCGCGGCTGCCGGTGGTCATTACCGGTTCCTCATCCAGCGATGCTGACACCCTTTCGGCCAGGCTCAGAGTGCCAGCCCATTCGCGCTGCATGCACGCCCGGATATGGTGATATCGCTGCCACTGACCGCTCAATTCATCATCGGCGGCAAGGCGTCGAACCAGAAACTCGCTGCCAGAGCGCTCCAGTTCACCATCCATCAGACAGGAAATCTGTTCTCGATTAGCTTCAGTCATGGTCATTCTCTTGATTCATCTCACTGGTTATCGAGCAAAGGTCTGAGACGCTGGTCGATCGCTTCGCGCGCCCGGAAAATTCTGGAGCGCACTGTCCCGATGGGACAGTCCATCGTGGTCGCAATTTCCTCGTAGCTCATGCCTTCCATTTCGCGCAGCGTGATGGCAACCCGCAGGTCCTCCGGCAAATCAGTAATCGCGTCATGAATGGTCTGCTCGATCTCTTCTCTCAGCAATTCGTGCTCGGGTGAAGCACGATCCTTGAGCCGCGAATCAATCTGATACTGTTCGGCATCGACTGCATCGATATCCGATTGGGGCGGTCGACGGCCCTGGGCTACCAGATAATTCTTGGCTGTGTTGATCGCAATGCGATAGAGCCAGGTATAAAAGGCGCTGTCGCCACGAAAGCGCTTCAACGCCCGATAGGCCTTGATAAACGCTTCCTGCGAGACGTCCAGCGCCTCAGCGTGATCCGAGACGTAGCGCGAGACAAGACTCACGATCTTGTGCTGATACTTCAGCACCAGCATGTCAAACGCTCTCTTGTCGCCTTTCTGGACCCGCTCTACCAGCAGCTGATCAACTTCCCTTTCGCCCATTGACCTGTTTTCTTTGGCTATCCGACGATCGGGACACTTCTCTGGACAGCGCCCCGACAAATTAGTTTCCCGTTAAATGGCCTGGAGCGCTTACGCCCGACCCCATGGCCCCTTGAACCGCAGAAGAATAGCATGTGCAGTCCAGCAGCCCGGAAGGCGCGGTGCGATAATGGAAGGCTGAATTTATCGCCTGATAAAGGCCCGAGGAGTATATGAACCGGCAGCAAATTCTTACCCGACTCGGCATCAACGATCTTCAATCCGGCGCTTGCTTCGGCCCCGGTCAGTGGGCTGATGTTTCCGAGGACCGCGCATTTGAATCCATCAACCCGGCCAACGGCCAAACCATCGGAAGAATCAGCGCAGCAACCGAGGCCGACTATGAGCGCGTGATCAAGGTCGCGCAGGATGCCGCCGAGGCCTGGAAAATGGTTCCGGCACCCGCACGGGGCGAAGCCGTCAGACTGGTGACCGATGCCCTCCGGAAATACAAGGATCCCTTGGGCAGCCTTGTCGCCCTGGAGATGGGGAAAATCAAGCCGGAAGGCGACGGCGAAGTTCAGGAAATGATTGATATCGGCGACCTCGCGCTGGGCCAGTCACGCATGATGTTTGGCAAAACCATGCACTCCGAGCGCCCCGGCCATCGCATGTACGAACAGTGGCATCCGCTGGGCGTTGTCGGCGTGGTAACAGCCTTCAATTTTCCAGTCGCCGTCTGGGCCTGGAACGCGCTGCTAGCGGCGATCTGCGGCAACGCAACGGTCTGGAAGCCGTCCCCGAAAGGCGCTTTGTGTTGCGCCGCGGTTCAGAACATTGTCAACGAAGCCCTGGCGGACGCCGACTATCCGCCGATTTTCACCTCCTTCATGGAATCGGGCCACGAATTGGCCGGGCGATTTATCGATGATGAGCGCGTCAAGCTGATGTCCTTCACCGGTTCCAGCCAGGTCGGACGGATGGTTGGAGAGCGGGTCGCGGCCAGGTTCGGCAAGAGCCTTCTTGAATTAGGCGGCAACAACGCCATTATTCTGGACCCCACGGCGGACCTGGAGATCGCCATACCCGGCATCGTTTTCGGCGCCGTCGGAACTGCCGGCCAACGCTGCACCACAACCCGGCGGCTGATCGTGCATGAGTCGATCGAAAAAGAAGTCTGCGAGACGCTGGCCAAGGCCTATCAGCAGGTTCGGATCGGAGATCCACTCAAGCCTGACACTCTTATGGGGCCCTTGACCGACGAAGCGGCCGTGAAGCGATTCGAGGAGGCGGTCTCACGCGCGAGGAGCGAGGGTGGCGAGGTGCTGACAGGGGGACTGCGCATCGACGGAGAAGGTTATTTCGTCGAGCCGACCATCATTCGGGCAGAGAACCACTGGGACATCGTGCAGGAAGAAACTTTTGCCCCCATTCTCTATGTCATCCGCTACAAGACCCTCGAAGAAGCCATGGAGCTGCACAACAACGTGCGCCAGGGACTGTCTTCCGCGATTTTCACGACCGATCTGCGCGCTGCCGAATACTTTTTGTCGCACGTGGGCTCGGACTGTGGCATCGCTAACGTCAACATCGGCACCTCGGGCGCTGAGATCGGTGGTGCTTTCGGTGGCGAGAAGGAAACCGGCGGCGGACGCGAGTCTGGCTCGGATGCCTGGCAAGCCTACATGCGTCGCCAGACCAACACGATCAACTGGTCAACCGAACTGCCGCTGGCCCAGGGCATCAAGTTCGATATTTGATGTATCGCTGGTTGAGAAAAGGCATGTTCATGCTGTCGCCGGAAACGGCGCACGAGGCGGCCGTGCATGCCATGGCCGCAGGTCAGATGACCGGCTTGAGTCGACTGATCACGGGGTCTCGACCGGAGCGGCCCGTCGAACTGATGGGCCTGACCTTTCCCAATCCGGTCGGCCTGGCTGCCGGGTTCGACAAGAACGGCGATTTCATCGACGCCCTGGGCGGACTGGGCTTCGGTCATATCGAGCTTGGCACCGTGACCCCCAAGGCCCAGCCCGGCAACCCCAAGCCGAGACTGTTCCGCCTGCCTGAACACGAGGCCATCATCAACCGCATGGGGTTCAACAACAAGGGGGTCGAGCACCTGGCCGGTCAACTGCCGCGCGCCCGCTATGACGGCATCGTCGGCGCGAACATCGGGCGTCAGAAAGATACACCAACCGATCAGGCGGCCGGCGATTACCGCATCTGCCTGGAACGCGTTTATCCGCACTGTGATTACGTCGCGGTCAACGTCTCCTCCCCCAACACCCCCAATCTGCGCGAGCTGCAGGACACCGGGCCATTGACTGAACTGCTCGGCGAGCTGGTCGAGTCTCGACAACAGCTGGAGGCCGAGCATCAGGTGTATCGCCCCATCGTTATCAAGATCGCGCCAGACTGGACCGATCGAACCCTGAACGCTGCGTTGGAGCTCATTGGTCAATCTGGCCTGGATGGATTGATTGCCACCAACACCACGCTGGATAGGAGCACGGTCGCAGGCCATGCCAAGGCTGCTGAAGCCGGCGGTCTTAGTGGTCGACCGCTGATGGCGCCATCGACCAGCGTTCTCAGACGCGCCCGCGAGGTACTGGGACCCGACTTTCCAATCATTGCCTCAGGAGGCGTCCATTCCGGCGCCGACGCATTGGCCAAACAAGACGCAGGCGCGGACCTGGTCCAGCTCTACACGGGCTTCATCTACGAGGGACCGGGGCTGATCCGGGCCTGCACCAGCGCCTGGAAAACGCCGATACCCCGTGCCGCTGCCTGAACACAGACCCAATGCGGAACTGAACACCCTGAGCACCTTCAGGTTACCGGCCAAGGCCGCCGAACTGATCGTTCTCGATCACACCAAGCAACTCAAGGACCTTCGCATCCAACGACCACTGCTGATGCTGGGCGGCGGGTCCAATACCGTTTTCATGGCTGACTGGCCGGGCACCGTTCTCGTCAACCGACTGAAAGGCAAAACGGTTGAGCCACTCTCCAATGACTTCAGCCGCGTGCGGGTGGCCGCCGGCGAGGACTGGCATCAACTCGTGCGCTGGTGCATCGATCATCGCTTGCATGGCCTGGAGAACCTCGTCCTGATTCCGGGCTCGGTTGGCGCGGCTCCCATCCAGAACATCGGCGCCTACGGAACAGAACTGGCCGACGTACTCGAATCCGTCACGGTCTGGGACTGGGGTAGTCAGTCTCTGCGCGAGATCAGCAAGGAAGAATGCGACTTCGATTACCGGTCGAGCCGCTTCAAAACGCGGGATCGGGGCCGATTCCTGATCACCGAGATCAGCCTGCGTCTGGAACACCAATTCCTTCCAAAAACCGGCTATCGAAGCCTTTCCCAGGAACTCGAACGAGTCGGCGCAGCGATCCGTCCCAGCGCCCGCCAAGTGGCCGCTGCGGTGATGCGGGTGCGCCGCCACAAGCTGCCCGATCCGGCCAGAATTGCCAACGTCGGCAGTTTTTTCAAAAATCCGATCCTGCAGGCAAGCGGGGCTGAGCGCCTTCTTGCCGAACACCCTGCCCTACCGAATTGGCCGATGCCCGGCGGCCGCACCAAGATTTCTGCCGGTTGGTTGATCGAACACTGCGGATGGAAAGGAAAATCGCGGGGGCCGGTCGGGGTTTACCCCAACCACGCGCTCGTTCTGGTCAACCATGGCAAGGCCACGGCTGCTCAACTAGACAGTTTGATCGACGCGATCAGCCTGGACGTAGAGCGCGCATTTGGCCTCAGGCTTGAGCCCGAGGCCCTTTTGGCAGGTCGAGACCTCAGGCCTCGAACCGCGCCTTGAGCTTCTTCAACGCCGCCGACTCCAGCTGCCGAATACGCTCCGCCGAAACCTGGTACTTGTCTGCCAGTTCCTGCAGCGTGATCTTGGGATCGATCAGCCAGCGGCTCTGAATAATGTCTTTGGAGCGCTCATCCAACTGATCCATACCGTCAAACAGCAGATCATGATGATGATCTTCCCAGTCCTGGGCTTCAATCGCGTCATGCGGCGACACTGTCAGACCCTGCAGATAAGCGGCCGGCGCCACGTAGGAAGACTCATCGTCGTCGTTGGTCAAATCAAAACCGATGTCCTGACCGGACAGGCGTGACTCCATCTCCATCACGACCTCGGGCTTGACGCCAAGATCCTCTGCAACCCGGTTGACCTCTGCCTGGTTGAGCCAGCCAAGGCGTTTTTTCTGGCGACGGAGGTTGAAAAACAGCTTGCGCTGCGCCTTTGTGGTGGCAACTTTAACGATTCGCCAGTTGCGCAGAATAAATTCGTGGATTTCTGCCCGAATCCAGTGCACGGCGAACGACACCAGACGCACGCCCTGATCCGGATCGAAACGCTTGACTGCCTTCATCAAGCCGATGTTGCCCTCTTGGACCAGGTCGCCCAGCGGCAGGCCGTAGCCAGCATAACCGCGAGCGACGTGAACCACGAAGCGCAGATGCGCCATGACCATTCGCCGCGCGGCGTCGAGATCGTCTTGTTCAAGAAAACGGCGCGCTAGACTCTGCTCTTCATCAAGACTCAGAACCGGCAGCCGATTGACCTCCTGAATGTAGGCGTCAAGCGATCCGGTGCCGGCCGGCGCCAGGAGATGGCTTGGTACCAGCTGATTACTCATCTAACACTCCCGAAAATTAACCCTTCAATTGTAGCAGCACCCCGTGACGGCAGCAAAACTGCACGCGTTGGAGATTTCGCTTGTTTCATGACTGCTAATATGACCGCAGCTTGAAGCGCGGGTTCCCAAATGACTCAGGTTTCTTGCGCTGAAGAATCGGACGAGGTGCTCACCGCTTCACTGTTTTCCGGCGGCGGTAAAGGCTGGGCATTTCTGCCGCTTTTGATGCGCAGGGCGTTGCGATAGCACTGCGCTGCGGCTTCCAGCTGTCCGGAACGATCCAGGATTCGTCCCAATAGCGCGTAGGCATCGCCGTCAGGCTGACTGGCTAGCGCCTTTTGCAGGTGTTCGCGCGCCGGGTCGTACTCACGCTCATTCAGGAGCATGATTCCCAACGCCAAGTGGAGACCGGGGTGGTCCGGATTATCCTGCAGCCAGCGTCGGCAGTGGTTGATTCGCGCGGGTCGATCGCCCGCCTCAACCATGGCGTAAACTCGTAAGACTTCCGTATCCGGACCCTGGTCGAGCAGACGCTTGAGTTGCCCCCCGGCCAGTTCTGACCGGCCCAGCTCCGATGCTCTGCTCGCATAAGCCAGGATCAGTTCGCGCTCAGCCCGCTGCCGTTTGGGCATTGCCCGCCAGGCAGCCTCGAGGGCTGCAACATGCTCGGCCTGCTCAAGCTCGCGGACCCCGGCGTGGATCGCCAATTCATCGCGACGTTGAGCATCAACAATGCCCGCCTTGTGCAGAGGAGAGGTCAGCAAGCGCAAATCCCGCCAGGCGCCCGCGTCCTGGTAGGCCTGAAGCAACAGCCGCAGCACACCCTGATGCGATTGCCGCTTGAGATGGAGGGTTTCCAGCACCGGAATCGCATCGCTGGCCCGACCCTCAGACACCAGCATGCGGGCCCGGGCCAGGCCGGTTGCGAAATGACGTCGGCCAAAACGCCCGTCAGCCAAAGCAAGCCAGCGGTCGCGCCCCTCGGCATCGGCCTGTCCTTCAGCCGCACGGGCAGCAGCAAGATAGCCGGCCGTGGACGGGCGATCTTCAAGCGCACGCTGCAAGTGTTTTTCGGCCTGGCGCCAGTCACCTTCAGCCAAGGCGAGAAAACCGTTTTCCAGCCGTCGCCGGCTGCGCGCTGACCGGGCTCGGCGTATCGCCCGCCCCGGTAATCTCACCAAAGCGATCAGCACCGAAAGACCGATCCAGATCGTCAGGATCAGGCCGACCAAAACCAGCATCGACATCTCAAGACGCCACGGGCCCGCATCAATCACCACACGGCCGGGGTTTTCCAGCAGCGGCGGCGCCAGTACGGCTGCCAGCGCAAACACGGCCAGACCGGCCAGTATCAGGATCAACTTCTTCATGAACCGCTCAAGCGCGTCTGCAGCTGATCAAGCGTTGCGCCCAGCTCCGGCGCGGCAGGCTGGAGGACAAGCTGACCGAGTGCCTCCAAACTGTCGCGCCCGGCGGAAACTTCCTCGGCATCGGTATCGAACCACTCGTCAATCAGGCCAACAGCGGCTTCGATCTGCTGGTTCAGTGAACGCTCATCGCGACGGAGCAAGGCCAGTTCGGTTGCCAGCAGCCGAAGCTTCAGCTGCTCCCGGGCCGCCTCGAACTGTTCTTCATCCCGGCCCAGGTCATCGCGCCGCTCAACCCGCACCAGCGCGCCAAATGTCTGGCCCAGCCGGTCGCTCCAACTTTCATCCGAACCCTGGCTTGGGCTGCCGTCAATAACCTCGGTGCCGGGCAACTGCAGCGGCCAAGCGCGGCTTTCCTGGCTCAGTCGCTGCAGCCTTGCCAACTCGGCATCAAGGTCAGGCCCTTCGTGAGCCGATAACGCTTCGATCTCGCGCGCCAGCGTGCGCCGCACGGGGTCCAAGCGGGCGTCTTCCACCTCCGCCAGCCGATTGCGGGCGCGCTCAAAGGCTCGTTTCGCCGAGTCCCAGCGTCCCTGAACTTCCGCCAGGTCCTGTCCAACCCTCAGCAGCCCGGCCGCCTCAAGCATGAGCATTTGCCGACGCAGATCCCGGTCGATTTCGCGCTGGAGGTCGCCGGCTGCATCGATCTGTTCAACAGCCGCCTCCAGACGACGCCTCAAATCCGCCAGCTCGGCGGTCTGATCCACGGTCGATTCTTCGGCCTGCTCAATCTCGCGTACCAAGGTCGCGGTGCGCTCATCGACCCGCCCCAGCCCCTGCTCCAGCGCACCCAGCTGGGTCTCTCGACGATCGCTTTGCTGGACGAGCCGGCTCACCTGATCGGCCGTCGATGCCCGGGCCTCCTGCTGCGCGTCAACCTTTCGCGCCAGTTCAGCAAGGGTCTGTTCGAGCGACGAAATGGCGGCCGACTGCTCTTCCAAAGCCGGGTTCTGGGCGGTCAGGTCCTCGCCTGGCTGCTGCAAGTAACGATCGTAGCCCAACCATCCGCTGACTCCGATTGCCACCAGGGCCAGAAACAACCCGACAAAACCCGGCCATGTCCGCGCCCGGGGCTGGGCCGCTTGTGGCATCGCCGCGGGGCCGGATTCAGGGTCAGCGCCGGTTGCTGGGTCGACCGTTGCTTTTGATTCAGGTTTTGGTGTGTTGTCTTCGCTGCTCATGCGTGTGCTGTCGGGAATTTATATCAAGAGTAACGCAAACGTCCGGATCTCTGCGCTTCGGCCAGCGCCGAAAGCATGGCCCTGTTATCGGCGCCATCGGCGACTTCCACCTGGTCAACACCCGCGGCACGCGCAAGCGTCGCAACCCGCAACGACGGCGCAATCATCAACCCTGAAGCCAAGTGCGACCAGGCCGCCGCACTCAGGGACGACTCCAAAGCACTCAGCGCACCGCCACTTGCAAGCAGCGTGATGGCGCTTGAAGAGCAAAGCAGCTTTTCTTCCAGGTCGGCAGGCGGCGGCGCCGGCCGGCGCCGATAAACGTGCAGCCTGGACACGCGCGCTCCGCGCTCAGCAAGCTGCTGGTCCATGATCTGCCGCCCGCCTTCGGCAGCCAAGATCAAAACACTCAAGCCCTGCGCCTGACTGAGCGCCGGCAGCGCCAGAATATCCTCGCTCGCATGACCCTTGGAGGGATGACAGACTTTCTTGAAGCCCAGACTGCTCGCCACCTCGGCCGTCCCTTTTCCCGGAACGAACAGCGGCAGATCACGCAAACGCGCAATACCAACAAGCGAGACCGCCTGACGAAGCGCTTCGGCTGACGGCGCAATCAAACGATCACAGGGCAGAAGCGCCAATAGTTCGCGGCGGCACTCGGTCGGATCTTCCGGGCCGGCCAGCAATACGGGTGAAAAGTGCACCGCATTCAGGCCATCCGCCCTGAGGCTGTGGCACAGATCCTGCCCCTCGCTGCCTGACCGGGTCACAAGGATGACGGTATCCCTAATCATGCGACCCCAGAATCATGGGACCCCAGAAAAACAAAAAGCCTGCCGAGTGGGCAAGCTTTTTGAATAAATTCCGGGTGCCGGACCAAACCCGTCAAAGTGCTGGGGGCTTGCGTGTTGGCGTTGGCAGTAGGGGGACGCACCTCAACAGAAAAGGTCGTATTCGGCACCCGGAAAGCGAACTGAATTTGACCCCTGACCCTGCACTAAACCAAATGATGCCACTACAAAAAACATATGTCCACCCTAAAAGACCGGTTTTTTTAAACCCGGCTGACTATTCAGGCAGCGACGCGATGATCTCGCGCCCTCCGTGGTCAAGCAAATAATCTCCGGCGACACAACCAAGTTCGTGGGCGCGGCTCCTTTCACCCTCTACAATTCGCTCGACCGACTGACGACCGTCCGGACTGCACAGCCGCGCGTGCAGGCGCAGCTGGCCTGATTGATCGATCTGGGCCAGCGCGGCCAGTGGCATCCGGCAATCACCACCCAGCGTTGCGACCACCGCGCGTTCTGCTGCCACCTGGTCTGCGGTGTCGGGACAACCCAGCGGCGCCAGCAAAGCCAGAACGCGCGCGTCGTCTGAGCGGCACTGCGTGACAATGACGCCCTGGCCGGGTGCGGGGATGAAATGCGGCGGGCCCAGTGCGGTGTAATGATCGAGCGGGAAATCCAGGCGCTGAAGCCCAGCGGCCGCCAGGATGACCGCATCGACCTGCCCACTGGTCATAAGGCCCACGCGAGTTTGCACGTTGCCGCGAATGGGCACGACTTCAAGATCGGGATACTGTCTGAGCAACTGGCTCTGGCGCCGCAGGCTGGAGGTTCCAACCTTCGCGCCCGCCGGCAATTCATCGGGTGTGCGCCCATCGGCCGTCAGCCACCAATCAGCCCAGTCGGCGCGGGGCATCACGACCGACAAGCTGAGTCCTGGCGGCGACTCCGCCGGCACATCCTTGAGCGAATGCACCGCAATATCGGCATCGCCATTCAACAGCGCGCGCTCGAGTTCCTTGAGAAACAGGCCCTTGCCGCCAATTTCAGACAGCGACCGATCCAGCACCTCGTCCCCGCGCGTGCTCAGCGGCAGCAGCTGGGCATCGCTATCGGGGTGATGCTTGCGCAACTCGGCGGCGACATATTCGGTCTGCCAAAGTGCGAGCCGGGATTTTCGCGTTGCCAATCGAACCATTTCTTCCTCCAGTTAATTTTGTCCTTTGATCGCCTGCCGGACAGCGGCCAGATTTCTTCGGCTGACCTCCGGGCGAATCGGACACTCGTCGATCTCGGCGCGCTCCTGTCCCCCGTCATCACGAAACAGCGCACGCAGGTGTGGCCGCGAGACCAGCGTTGCCCGGTGGACGCGCAGAAATCTTTCGCCAAAGCGATCTTCGAGGCTCAGTAATGAGTCTTCGATCAAGGCTTCTCCGCCCAGATAGTGAACGCAGGTGTATTTGTCCTCGGCCTGCAGCAGCCGGATATCCGCGACGGGAATCGCCAGAAGGCGTTCCCCGATGCGGGCGCTCAGGGTCGCTGGCGGGCGCGACTGAGACGGTCTTGCAGATGCGGCGCGCTCCAGCGCCTGCGCCAGCCGCTCTGCCCGGACCGGTTTGACCAGATAGTCAACCGCCTGCAGATCGAAGGCATCGACGGCATAACGCTCAAAAGCGGTCACGAAAACAACCGCCGGCGGGTGCGGTCCGGCCTGCAGCCTGCGCGCGGCCTGAACCCCGTCGATCCCCGGCATCTCCACGTCCATCAAGACCAGATCGGGTCGAAGTTTCTTGCACGCCTCCAGCGCCTGGTCAGCGTTGCCAACGGCGCCAACACAGTCGGCCTCACGTGCGGCGTTGAGCAGGCGCTCAAGCCGCCGAACGGCGGGCTCCTCGTCGTCGACAACCAGCACCCTGAGAGGAACGCTCACGCCCAGCAGCGTTCCATCCACGCGTCGATCGCGGCAATTTCTTCCGGACAGACGGAATGCGGCATCGGCCAAGTCTGCCAATCAAGCTGATAGCCAAGCTGCCGCAGGCGCTCAGAGCTTGCCTGCCCGAGCTGAACCGGCACCACTGGATCCTGATCGCCATGGCCGATAAAAATCGGAACCTGCTTTGACTCGCTCGCCGCCCACTGTTCGAGCCGATCGGCGTCGAGCAGGTAAGCCGACAACACCATGACCCCGGCAAGTGCCGGCGCGCGCGTCAGCCCCAGCCGCAAGGCAATGGCTCCGCCCTGGGAAAACCCGGCGAGAATGATGTTTTCCGGCGCAATGCCGCTTTCAATCTGATGATCGAGCAGCTCACCCACCTGTCCAAGCGACTGGGCAATGCCCTGCTGGTCCTGGTTGCGGTCAATTTCCATGCCCAGAATGTCGTACCAGGCGCGCATGGCCATACCACCATTGATGGTCACCGGCCTGACCGGCGCATGCGGAAAAATGAAGCGCACGGGACGCCGGGAAGCCGCTTTCAGGTGCGGTACAATCGGCGCGAAATCATTTCCGTCGGCGCCCAGCCCGTGCAGCCAAATAACAGCATGTTCAGGTTGTGGCCCGGTTTCCTGTACGACGCTTTCCAGCAGTTGACGTGATTGCGATGACATGCGCCCAAGTGTACCCCTGATTCTGGCCGTCTTGCTGTCGACCGCAGCCTTGACTGGCTGTGGTCTCAAGGACGACCTCTTCCTGCCAAGCGAGCCCCCGCCCCAGATCGATCAAGACGAACAGGCCGAAGATGAAGAGAGTTCCTGAACCTGAACTGATGGACGAGCCGGCCCAGGCCCGTGCCTATGCCGAAGCTGACTTTTCCGAACCCAACGAGTTGTTTTCAACCGCGGTCGCTGAACAACTCAAAGATCACCCGCCCGGGCGACTGGTGGATCTTGGCTGTGGTCCGGGCGACATCTGCCTGAGAACAGCAAGAAAGTTACCGTTGTGGTACATCGTCGGTCTGGATGCAGGCCCCAACATGCTGAAGCTGGCACGACAGGCCGTTGATCAGCACCGCTTGGCAGACCGCATCGAACTGGTCCACGCCCGGCTGCCCGGGCACGAACTGGAAGGCGCATTCCAGGCCATCGTCTCCAACAGCCTGCTGCACCACCTGCCCGACCCGATGGCACTTTGGCAAACGGTTGATCAGCTGGCGGGCTCCGGGACTTATATTCAGATCATGGACCTCCACCGCCCGGACTCTGTGGCCCGGGCGCGATGGTTGGTTGATCAGCACGCGGCTGGAGCGCCTGAGGTTCTGAGGGAAGATTTTTACAACAGCCTGCTGGCTTCCTGGACCATCGAGGAAGTGCGCGACCAGTACGAAAGCGCAGGCCTTGAGTTCTTGCGCCTCTCGCGTCCCACTGAACGCCACTGGATGGCCACCGGCTTCGTCCCCAAGGCGTGAACGCCGGTCAGCCCTTTGTCAAGCTGGAAGCCTTGGGCAATGACTTTGTCCTGCTCGACCACCGTCAGGGCCAGGCCGATCCTGACCCGGAGAGGATTCGCGCGCTGGCCGATCGCCATACGGGCATTGGCTTCGACCAGCTGTTAATTGTCAAGCCTGCCCTGTGCGATACCGCTGACGTGCGGGTCAGCATTTTTAACCAGGACGGCTCTTCGGCGCAGCAGTGCGGCAACGGCATGCGCGCAATCGCTCGCTGGCTTGAAGACGAGCAGCCCGACCGCCAGGCCTATGTTCTGTCCACGCCCGCCGGCCTGATTGCAACCGAAAACCTCGGTGATCAGGGCATACGCGTAGAAATGGGGAGGCCAGAATTTGGACCCCGGGTAACAGGACTGGCGGAAAACCTGGACATCGAGGAAGTCATCGGCGATGTTCCCGGCTTGGTCAACCATGGCCTGGTGTCGATGGGTAATCCGCATCTGATCCTCCAGCTTGACCGGGACCCGGATACGCGAATTGTGCGCGACGATGGCGCACGCATTGGCCAGCACCAGGCGTTCCGTGAAGGCATCAACGTCAGTTTTGTTCATTTGAACGGCGGCCAGATGCCCCGCTTGGGTGTCCATGAGCGGGGTGTCGGACCAACAAGAGCCTGCGGGAGCGCAGCCTGTGCTGCCGGGGCTTTCTTGATTCAGACCGGGCAGTCCGACCCCCCCGTTTATATTGATCAGCCGGGCGGTCGGCTTGTGATAGATTGGCGCGGCGAGGGTTGCCCGCTTTGGATGACCGGCCCGGCTCAACGGGTCTTCAACGGACTTTTTTTGTCATGACACAAGATATGCCTTTCACCGCGGAGAGCGTCGCAGACTGGCTTCGAGAGCACCCTGATCTATTGTGCCGATATCCGGATCTGATTGACCTTCTGGAACTCCCGGCCCCTGCCCAGGCCGTCTCGCTGATCCAGCACAAGTTGCTGAGACTTCGCCAGGACAACGAGCATCTCGATCAGAAGCTACGTCAGCTGACCGAGATCGCGGGTGAGAACGAACGATTGATGCAGCGCCTGCATCAAATCACGCTCGAAGCCATGAGCGCACAAACCGATGAGGCCTTCATTGACTGCCTGCTGACGCGCATGGCCGACAACTTCAAGGCCGATCAGGTGCGTCTGCATCTACCCGCTGAACAAGGGTCGCTCGGCCAACAGCCCGAAGTCATCAGCCACGATCCTGAATTGCCTGAATGGCTTGAGGAACTGGTTGCCAGGAAACAGACCTACTGCGGCCGGCTGACCCGCCGAAAGCTCGAGCTGCTATTTCCCGGGGCTGAACCGGCAGTCGGTTCGTGCGCCTTGGTTCCGCTTGCCGGTGATGGCCTGCTGGCCGTGGGCGCCGCCCGCGAGGACCATTTCCACCCCGGCATGGGCACCGTTTTCCTCGAACTGATCGGCAACACCATCGCCTGGCGACTCAAACTCTCGGAGTGGGACGATCGCAAGCGCGCCTGACGCAGATCCCGGCTCGTCGGCGCTGGCCCGTGAACTGACGAGTTTTTTCGATCACCTCGGTACCAGCGTCAGTCCGGCCACGCTGGATGCCTACCGGCGGGACCTGGACTGTTTCGCCCAGTGGACGGTTCAACGGGACTTGCAAAGGTTCCAAGATATTGACCAGGCCGAAGTGCGCGCCTTTGCCGCCGCAGAACACCGCCGCGGTCTCAGCCCCCGCAGCATCCAGCGGCGACTCTCGGCGCTGCGGCGGTTCTTCCGTTTTGCCCGCGAACGCGGAAAGCTTAAAGACGATCCAACCCAGGGCGTGCGCGCGCCCAAGGTCCGGCGACGGCTGCCCGAAGCGCTGGATATCGACCAGGTGCTTGCGCTGCTGGAAATCCCCGAAGACGGCGAGCTCAGCGTGCGCGACCGCGCCATGCTCGAACTTTTTTACGGCGGTGGCCTGCGCTTGAGCGAAGTAGCCGGGCTGACCTGGAGCCAGGTTGATTTCGGGGAAGGCATGGTTCGGGTGATGGGAAAAGGCCGAAAGGAGCGCCTGGTCCCGGTCGGCCGCCAGGCTCTCAAGGCGCTGGGGCGGTGGCGCTCAATCCACCAGACACTGGGCGACGGCTCGCAGTCCGAAATTTTCATCAGCCTGTCGGGCAAACCCCTGACCACCCGGGCAATCCAGAAGAGGGTCGCCTACTGGTCGCAGCGCCAAGGGCTGGACCAGCACGTCCATCCCCACCAGCTCCGTCACTCGTTTGCCTCGCACATACTCGAATCATCAGGTGATCTGAGGGCCGTGCAAGAACTGCTCGGGCACGCCAATCTCTCGACCACCCAAATCTATACCCACCTCGATTTCCAGCACCTGGCCAAGGTGTACGATCAGAGCCATCCGCGGGCAAAGAAGTCCAGCTGACCGCGGCCGGCATCGGTCTTGCCACAGCGGACCATCGCCCCCACCTACGACTCTACGCTATAAGCAAGGCATTCTTGATGGAAGACTTTCACGGCACGACCATTGTTTCGGTCCGTCGCGGCACCCAGGTTGTCATCGCCGGCGACGGCCAGGTCACCCTGGGCAACACGGTAATGAAAGCCAACGCCCGCAAGGTGCGCCGCCTCTACAAGGGCAAGGTGCTGGCGGGTTTTGCCGGCGCCACGGCCGATGCCTTTACCCTGTTTGAGCGATTCGAGTCGAAGCTGGAGATGCATTCCGGCCACTTGACCCGAGCGGCCGTGGAACTGGCCAAGGACTGGCGCACCGATCGAATGCTGCGGCGGCTTGAGGCCTTGCTGGCGGTCGCCGATACCGAAGCCTCACTGATCATTTCCGGCAACGGAGATGTCATCGAACCTGAGGAGGGTCTGATTGCCATCGGCTCCGGCGGACCCTACGCCCAGGCCGGCGCCCGGGCGCTGCTCCGACATACCGAGCTGGATGCCGAAACTGTCTGCCGGCAGGCGCTGCACATTGCCGGCGAAATCTGCATCTACACCAACGACAACGTCACCGTCGAAACCCTCGAATCGGCGCAAGGAAACTGAGCCTCCCATGTCCCAGATGACCCCCCGCGAAATTGTCCAGGAACTGGACCGCCACATCATTGGCCAATCGGCCGCCAAGCGTGCCGTGGCCATTGCCCTGCGCAACCGCTGGCGCCGGCTTCAGGTCGATGAAAAGCTGCGACCGGAGATTACGCCGAAGAACATTCTGATGATTGGCCCGACCGGCGTCGGCAAGACCGAGATCGCGCGCCGCCTGGCCGCACTCGCCAACGCACCGTTCATCAAGATCGAAGCCACGAAATTTACCGAGGTCGGTTACGTCGGCAAAGACGTCGAATCGATTGTGCGCGACCTGGTCGAGACCGCCGCCAAGATGGCGCGCGAGGAGGCCATGGCAAAGGTCCGGCCGCGCGCCGA
>CAZIMY010000054.1:0-16651 GCA_964540315.1 uncultured Wenzhouxiangella sp. | reverse complement strand
GAAGCTAACCAGTACTAATTGCCCGTGAGGCTTGGTCATATAACACCAAAGCCAATTACGCTTAAGAAATAAATGACACGACCAGTGTCAGGACGCTCAAGAACAGACTTCGTTTTGCTTTGCCTGGTGGCAATAGCGGCATGGAACCACCCGACCCCATCTCGAACTCGGAAGTGAAACGTGCCAGCGCCGATGGTAGTGCGGTTCGTCCGTGCGAGAGTAGGTCACTGCCAGGCATTTACACCGAAAGCCCCGGACGCGTTATGCGTTCGGGGTTTTTTTTGCTGATGGCCAAGGCTTATTCGAAGCGGCCGTATTGACCTATTGCGGGTCTTCGGCGTAAAACAGTTCCCGGTCCAGTTCGCCTTCAGAGTTGGCCACAATCAACGTAACCGTCGCGTCACCGGTCACATTGACCGCGGTCCGGGTCATGTCCAGTAGCCTGTCCACCCCCAGGATCAGAGCGATTCCTTCGGTTGGCAAACCAACCTGCGCAAGAACACCGGCCAGCAGTATCAGGCCCACCCCGGGAACGCCTGCCGCCCCCACCGAAGCAATGATGACCATGACAACGATCATCAGATATTGCATCAGGGTCAGGTCCACCGCAAAGTACTGGGCGATGAAGCCCGCAGCGATGCCCTGCATGATCGCCGTGCCGTCCATGTTGATGGTCGCACCCAGGGGAACGGTAAAGGAGGCGACTTTATTGTCGGCTCCGAGGCGGTGCTCCACGGTCCGCAGAGTGACGGGAATTGTTGCCCCACTGGAGGCGGTTGAAAATGCGAATGCGAGAACGGCGCGCATTTTTGACCAGAAAACACGAACGTCAAGGCCGGTTAGCAACCGAAGCATCAGCGAGTAAGTCACCGTGGCATGCAGGATCAGAATAAATAAGACCAGCAGAACATACTTGAGCACGCCAAAAAAAGTCGATAAGCCGGTGGTTGCTCCAAGAGACGCAATCAAGGCAAAGACGCCGTATGGCGCTAGCAGCATCACGAACCCCACCAGCCGCATAACAACCTCGTTGAAATCCGAGAACAACTGACCGACACGCTCCCCTGGTTTGCCAGAAAGAGCGATCGACAGTCCAATTAACACCGCGAACACAATGATTGGCAGCATGTCCCCATCGGCCATGGCCTGAACGGGGTTTCGGGGCACCATATCGGTAAGAACCTGACCGAATGAAGGCTGCGCGGAGATCTCGCGCTCAACGGTTTGCTCTGGACTTGCACCAACGCCTGGTTCGACGATGACCGCGGCCGTGAGCGCCAGACTGACCGCAATTCCAGTGGTCATCATGTACAAAGCCACGGACTTGCCACCGACCCGGCCCAGTTTCTTGGGATCGCTGAGCGCGCTGACGCCGGTGATCAAGGACACAAACACCAGCGGCACAACCAGCATGCTGAGGAAACGAACGAAAATTTCCCCGACTACACCAAAAAGGCCATCAATTAGGAATGTCTGCGCCCACAGTTGATCTGCGACGGTGAGATTGATCAAGATCCCGCAGACCAGGCCCAGGCCCATACCCAGCAGAATTCGGTTCGAGAGCTTGCGGTGATCAAAACTGGCGTCGGTCATAGAGAGATATTCCCAAATGGGGTGGCAGGACCCAAAGGGTAGCGCAGTAAGGAACAATGGTCTATGAGCTCAGAGCTTACCGAGAACGAGACGCCAAGCGCCGGCCCGACGCGGCAGGCCGTACAATCCCCACATCGAATCTGGAAAAACATGCACGCCGACCATGACTGATACCGACTCAAAGCCAGCACCGGCCCATTTCATCCGAACGCGGATCGCCCGGGAGGTCGAAGCGGGTCTGCATTCTGAAATTGTGACTCGCTTCCCACCGGAACCAAACGGGTTTCTCCATATCGGCCATGCAAAGTCCATCGTCTTGAACTTCGCCATGCCCGCTGAGTTTGGCGGGTACACAAACCTTCGATTTGACGACACCAATCCAGCGCGTGAAGAGCAGCGTTTCATCGACGCAATCAAAGAGGACGTCACCTGGTTGGGCTACCGCTGGAAAAATGAATGCTATGCCTCTGACTATTTCGAGCAACTTTACGACTACGCGCTTCATTTGATTGACCATGGTCTTGCTTACGTCGATGAACAGGATGCCGAAACAATCCGCCAACAGCGGGGCACATTGACTGAAGCGGGCACGGATAGCCCCTTCCGCGACCGTGAAAAGTCGCAGAACCGCGAAATCTTTGAGCAGATGCGCGCGGGAAGTTTCCCCGATGGCGCTATGGTCCTCCGGGCCAAGATTGATATGTCGGCACCCAATATCAACCTGCGAGACCCGGTGCTGTATAGAATTCGACGCGATCACCACCATCGGACCGGTGATGACTGGTGCATATACCCGAGCTACGACTTCGCCCACGGTCAGTCGGATGCAATCGAATGCATCACGCATTCTTTATGTACGCTGGAATTCGAAGACCACCGCCCGCTTTATGACTGGCTGGTCGAGCATCTGCCGCTTCCATCGCGCCCGGTACAGATCGAATTTTCTCGTTTGAACATGGATTTCACCGTCATGTCCAAGCGTCGGTTGACGCGTCTGGTCGAAGAAGGTCATGTCAATGGCTGGGACGATCCGCGTATGCCCACCATTGCCGGTCTGAGACGACGCGGCTTCACGCCTCGCTCTATCCGCGATTTCTGTACTGAAATCGGGGTCACCAAATCTGAGAGCGTCATTCCGTTTGGCGTTCTCGAACGCAATCTGCGTGACGATCTTAATGCGCACGCGCCGAGACGCATGGCGGTCTTAAGGCCGCTGAAACTTACCCTGGTCAACTTCCCTGAGGGTCAAACCGAGTGGGTTGAGGCGGCCAATCATCCTCAGGACCCTGAACAGGGCACGCGCAAGGTTCCCCTGACGCGCGAACTGTATATAGAGCAAGACGACTTCATGGAAGAGGCGCCGAAAAAATTCTTTCGCCTGAAGCCGGGCGGCGAAGTGCGGCTGCGCAATGCGTTTATCGTCCAGTGCCAGGAAGTGATCAAGAATGCGGCCGGCGAGATCATCGAACTCAAGTGCAGCTTCGACCCGGACACCCGGTCCGGCGAACCGGGGGCGAGCCGCAAGGTCAAAGGCACGATTCACTGGGTGTCAGCCGAGCATGCGATTTCCGCTGAGGTCAGGATGTATGATCGCTTATTCAAGGTCCCACATCCGGCTGGCGACAAAGACGCCGATTTTATTCAGCACCTCAATCCGGAGTCGCTGGAGGTCATCTCCGAGGCCCGCCTTGAGCCGAGCCTGGGGTCGGCCCGGCTGGGGGAGCATTTTCAGTTCGAGAGGCTGGGTTATTTCGTGCCCGATGTCGATGGTGCCGATCAGCAGCCGGTGTTCAATCGCGCAGTGACACTGCGCGATACCTGGGCGCGGCTGGAAAAAGAGCTTGCCGGCAATTAGTCTGAATCCGAATTCAGTTACAGTGTCTGCTATTGGGCCCCGGAAAAGGGCCGCCTAAGGAACGGAGTATCCAGCATGTTCAATAAACGCGAGTCGTCTTCTCCGCCGCAGGAGCCGAGTCCGCAGCAACCCCCCTTACAGGAGCGTCCCAGTATGAGTGATCAGCAAAACCGCGGGGCCATCATCGGCCCGTCCATTCAGATTGACGGCACCCTCAAGGGTGACGAAGACCTGCTGATACAGGGCAAGGTCGATGGCACAGTTGAACTGAAGAAAAATAGCGTCACCATCGGGGAGTCCGGTGAGGTCAAGGCCGATATCTTTGCCCATACCGTTATCGTCGAAGGCCAGGTGGAAGGAAAAATTGTCGGGTCTGAGCAGGTCGTGATGCGCAAGACCGCCAAGATTCGGGGCACCCTGATCGCACCACGCGTGATGCTGGAAGACGGCGCTCGCTTCAACGGCACGATCGACATGGATCCGGAGGCCGAAGCCATCAAATCTGCCTTTAGTGGTCAATCGTCAAAACCCGCTCATTCGCAACCTTCGACAGCGTCTACCAGTCCGTCTAAACAGGAGGGCCATTCAGCCGCCAAGACAGAGCGCGGTTAAATGAGGTCTGATAGCGGCTAGGCCGTTATCGCCGCAGACTGGATTGACAGGATGGTTGAAGACCATAAACCCGGGTTGGCCGCACCCCTATTCGGCAAGGTCATCGGCGATATTGACCCCGAACGGCGCCTGACGGTCCTGGATTTGGGTAATGTTCGATCGGGTACGGTTGCGCTGTTTTCAACATTTCGCTGTCGATTGGATATTGCCAACCTACCAGATATTTTGCCACTGCCTGTTGATCAGGACGACCCTGATGTTCGGCACACGGCACTCGCGTCGGTGCTTTCATTCCACCAGCCCGAACCGCTGGACTTGATCCTGTGTTGGAACCTGCTCAACTATCTTGAGCGCACCGATATCTCTCACCTGATTTCACTGTTGGCACCGCGCTTTAAACCCGCTACGCGGGTGCATGCGCTGATGGAGTACGCATCACCACTGATGCCCGCGACCCCCGGGGCCTGGGTGCCAGACGCCAACGCAAAGCTGCACGCCAGTCAGGTCGATGAAGAGCAGGTCGATTCGCCCCGCTACAAGCCAAAAGAGATGGAACGCTTAATGCCGCAGTTGAAGCCGGAACGAACCGTTCTTCTTGGCAATGGTCTGCAGGAATTCCTGTTTACGCCGCGGCCGGCGCCTGCAGTTGAATCTTCTTGAGCCTGAGCGCGTTGCCCACGACAAAAAGACTCGAACACGCCATCGCCAGCGCGGCAAGCATGGGAGACAACAGCCAGCCAAACAGCGGGTACAAGGCACCGGCAGCAATTGGAATGAGTGCGACGTTGTAGGCAAAAGCCCAGAAAAGATTTTGCCCGATGTTGCGCAGGGTTGCTCTAGACAGTGCGATCGCAGTCGGCACCTTGCCGAGGTCACCCGACATCAAGACCACATCGGCAGATTCGATCGCCACATCTGTTCCCGTTCCAATAGCAATGCCGACATCGGCTTGGGCAAGCGCCGGCGCATCGTTGATGCCGTCTCCAACAAAGGCTACCCGGCCGAACTGGTTCTTGAGTGTCTTGATGGCTTCGACTTTGCCCTCCGGCAAGACTTCTGCGATCACGTTATCAATCTCCAACTGTCCGGCGATGGCTTCGGCAGTGCCGCGGCGGTCGCCGCTGATCATCACCACCTCCAGCCCCAGGCCGTGCATTGCCTTGATCGCCGCCGGCGTGCTTTTCTTGATGGGGTCGGCAATGCCGAGCAGTCCTGAGAGCTGACCGTCTACGGCAACGCCAACCGGAGTCCGCGCCTGCGCCGACAAATCGTTCGCCGTTTCGGTTGCAGCCTGCGTTTCCACATTGCTCTGGTCCAGCCACTCCAGGGTTCCGATTTGCACGCGTTTGCCGTCAACCACAGCCGAGATGCCCCTGCCTGGGACTGATTTAAAGTCTTCTGTAGACCGCAGCTCAAGACCGCGCTCACGCGCTGCAGTGGTAATGGCGAGTGCCAATGGGTGCTGAGAATCCAGTTCGACCGACGCGCAGAGCGCCAGCAATTCTTCTTCGGATCCGTCCCCCAGAACCATGATATCCGTAACGGCTGGTTTGCCCTGGGTGAGCGTCCCGGTCTTGTCTAAAGCAATGACGTCAACGCTTTTGAGCTGCTGCAGTGCATCACCCCCGCGGAACAAAATGCCGTGCTCTGCTCCGCGGCCCGTGCCCACCATGATTGAGGTCGGCGTCGCAAGTCCCATGGCACATGGACAGGCGATGATCAGCACGGCAACGGCATTGACCAGCGCGAAGCTTAGCGCTGGTTCAGGTCCGAAAATCAGCCAGGCGACGCAAGTGACCAGAGCAAGGGTCATCACAGTGGGCACAAACCATGCGGTGACCCGGTCGACGAGGGCCTGAATCGGCAATTTGGCCGCCTGAGCCTTCTGAACCATCCGAACGATCCGAGCCAGCACTGCGTCAGCCCCGAGATCAGTCGCCTTGATGACCAACAGGCCGTCCTGGTTCACAGTGCCGCCAACCACTTTCTGGCCCGGCTTCCGCGACACAGATTCAGGCTCGCCGGTGAGCATGGACTCATCGATCCGCGATTCACCTTCAAGCACCTCGCCGTCAACGGGTATGGTCTCGCCCGGGCGAATACGGATGCGCTCTCCATGCCGGACAGACTCCACTGCGACTTCCGAAGTCTCGCCGTTTCGCTCAACCCGGGCCGTGCGAGCCTGAAGCCCCAGCAGATGCTCAATGGCCTCGCCCGTGCGACCCTTGGCGCGAGCCTCCAGCAGCCGGCCGAGAAGAATGAGAGTCACGATGACAGCGGCAGGTTCGAAGTAAACGTTGGCCGTACCTTCCGGCATGATGTCTGGCACAAAGGTAGCCACGACCGAGTAGCCCCAGGCCGCTCCGGTCCCGAGGGCTACGAGTGAGTTCATGTCCGGGTGACCACGTACCAGATTCGGTATACCGACCCGGTAAAACATCAACCCAGGGCCAAAGAGCACGACGCTGGTCAGCGCGAACAGGGCAATATGTATTGTGGGGGTGCCAAGCGTGCCGTGGAGCCAGTGGTGAACGCCGGGAATAAGGTGCCCGCCCATCTCGACGGCGAAAATCGGTAGGGTCAGGGCAAGTGCCGTGAAAAAGCGTCGCTTGAGGCTTTTTGCTTCGTTCTCTCGCCGATTGTCGGAGCCGGTGTGTCTGCCATCTTGCAGTTCAGCTTCGTATCCTGCTTGATCAACGGCCTGCGTCAGGGCCGCGTCAGAGACCTCGCCGCTGATAAATTCGATCCTTGCCTCCGAAGAGGCGAGGTTGACCTCTGCAGAGACGACGCCCGGGATGTTCTGCAGCGCAGTTTCTACCCTGCCCACGCAGGACGCACAGTGCATGCCGCCAATACCGATGACAGACTCCTGCACATCGACGGGGAAGCCCGATGATCCGAGGTGTTTGACCAGTTCTCCCAGCGACCGTCTTTGCGGCCATTCAAGACCAACAGCCTTGCCAGCCAGGTCGACTTGAACATCGTCGGCGGGCGTGTCCGCCAGGGCTGATTCGAGTCGACGAACGCAACTGGCGCAGTGGAGGTTGTTAACAGGCAGATGGAGATGCATAGGGCGCTAGATGGCCATTTGAGACGGACCGACCGACTCTAGCAAAAACGGGGGCAGTCATGAGGCCCCGTCGGGAACAGGGCCTCAGACTAGATTTAGAGATATAGAGTCGCGTTGTCGGTTTGGACAGGCTGCGCGCGCCCGCCATGAGGGCAGGTTTTGCGGGCCGACTTCATGTGTTCAAGCTGCTCGTCAGTCATCACGCTTCGAATTTCTGCCCGTAGCGCGAGCCTGAGTTCGCGAGCCTCGCGCAAAGTTTCGCGGTCATGGCTGCCATCGCGCACCCCCCAATCCAGGCTCTTAACCCTATCGTGAAAGGCCGCTCGGAGGTTGGCAATCTGCTCGCGCTGCTTTGCCGAAAGCGCCAGATCAGCGTCGGCTGGCGCCTGCCAAGCTACTCCAGCCTGAGTGGGGGCAGTAAGGCTCAACACTCCAAATCCCAGGGCGCTTCCAAGTAACAGAACTGTCAGTACATTGGATATTTTCATGACGATCTCCTAGCTAGGTCTGACCGAAATGCTAGTCAAGGCGCGTGATGACTTCGTCAGACAGATGACAAGCAAAAATTCACAGTTTGGTAACGGCTCATTTGTTGAACTATGTTCAATTATCGAGATAGCGTTTTTAAACATGGGGACACGAGAGCGTCGGCAACGAGAATTCCAGGCGCGCGAAAATCTTTTTCTTGACACCGCAAGGCGTCTGATTCGCGACGAAGGCCTGATGACTTTGCAGATGGCGCGCTTGGCGAGAGCATGCGACTACGCCACAGGCACCATATACCAGCATTTTGCGTCCAAAGAAGATTTACTGGTGGCGTTGGCCACCATGCGATTGCAGGAGCATTGCGCGCTGTTTTGCAAGGCAGCAACGTGGAATGCTCCCACACGCGACCGAATGTTCGCGCTGACTGTGATCGATGAGTATTTCAGCCGGCATTACCCGAATTATTCGAAGCTGATGCAGTACGTCTTTACAGAGGTTGTCTGGGAAACGGCTTCACCGGCCCGAAGACAGGCGCTGACTGCAGAACTCTCGCCGGTGGTTAGCGCTATTACCGGTGTGGTGGAAGAAGCGCTTGATAACGGTGAGGTCGATGCCGGTGTGCTGAACGCTCAGGAAATGATGCTAGGCCCCTGGGCTGTCTGTCACGGCATGCAGTCGCTGCTTCAAACGCGCGGCATGTTGAACCAACTGGCGATCAGCGCACCCCGTAAAACCATTTACGTACACGCCCAAATTCTATTGAACGGCATGAACTGGCGTCCGCTGTTTGATCTTGGAGACCAGGCGGCACTTGACGCGCAAGTCGCGCGTATCGAAAAGGAGTTGTTGGCATGAACAAACGAATGCTGATCATGTTGGGCATTGCCCTCGTGTTGTTTGGAGGCATTTTTGGATACAAGGCCTTCGTCAACAACATCATTCAAGATGTCTTCGACAACATGGGTCCGGAGACCGTAACCATTACGGCGAGCACCGTGCGCGCGCAGCAGTGGGTGCCCCAACTTGAAGTGGTTGGAACGTTTAAGGCGGTGCAAGGCGCGGATTTAAGCCTTGAGATTGATGGCCTGATTCGCGACGTCTCCTTTGAGAACGGACAATTGGTTGAAAGCGGGCAAAGGCTCCTGTCACTGGACACCGATGTTGTGCAGGCAGAGCTTGAGCAGTTTGAGGCTTCACTGCGTCTGGCTGAAATGGAGCTGGCGCGGCAACAGAAGCTCTTTGCGCAAAGGTCCATTTCGGAGGCCGTTAGGGACCGCGCCGTGATTGAGGTCGACCAGGCCCGCGCAGCGGTAGCCGCCCGGGAGGCCGTGATCGCGCAAAAGGTGCTTCGGGCACCATTTTCGGGCCGTCTCGGAATTCGTGAAGTCAACCCCGGACAGTTCTTGCCGCGCGGCACACCGGTGGTCAGCCTGCAGTCCCTGGATCCGATCTTTTTCGAATTTACCGTGCCCCAGCGCCAGCTTCGTCGAATCAGCGTCGGCGCCGAACTCTATGCCCGCTCAGATGCGTTTCCGGAGAAAAATTTCACGGGGACGATCAATGCCGTTGAATCGCAGGTCAATGAATCCACCCGCTCGGTGCGCATGCAGGCAACTTTCGACAATCCGGACCAGTGGCTGCAGCCCGGCATGTTCGCGCACGCAGATATTGATCTTGGCGAACCGGAAACGCACCTGGTTGTGCCACGAACCGCTATTCGTGCATCAACTTATGGCGACTCGGTCTTCCTGATCGATGAAGCCGAGGATGGAGAAGGTCTTCAGGTCACCCAGAGGTTTGTTCAGACCGGCATGTCGAGAGGTGATCTGATCACGATCGTCGACGGCGTTGAAGATGGAGATCAGGTCGCCTCATCCGGACTATTGAAGCTGCAGAACGGAAGCCCCGTGCGCATCGATGATGATCCATCGGTCCAGCCGGATGAGAATCCGAACCCGCGTCCGCAGAACAACTGATCGGACCTAAGGACTCTCCATGCGATTTACTGATGTTTTCATTCGCAAGCCCGTGCTGGCCATTGTTGTCAGTCTGTTTATCCTGCTGCTCGGCGTGCGTGCCATTTTCGACCTGAACGTCCGGCAGTTTCCGGAAATTCAGAATGCGGTCGTCACCGTCAGTACGACCTACATTGGTGCTGATGCCGATCTCGTTCAGGGATTTATCACCACGCCGCTGGAACGCGAGGTGGCCCAGGCAGAAGGCATTGACTATCTGGTGTCCTCATCGGTGCCGGGTGTCTCTGTTTTGCAGGCCTACCTGCGGCTCGACGCCAATCCGAATGACGTCCTCACCGAGATCGCAGCACAGGTCAACAAACTAAGGTCCGAGCTTCCTGAGCAAGCCGAGGACCCGGTCGTCGACCTGTCCGTGGGTCAACAGGTTGCGGCCATGTACCTGTCGTTCTACAGCGAAATCTTGGAGGACAGTCAGATCACCGACTACCTGGTCCGCCAGGTCGAGCCGGAATTGGCGACGATTCCGGGCGTGCAGCAGGCTCAGATTCTGGGTGCCGGTACGTTTGCCATGCGCATCTGGCTGGATCCTGAGCGGATGGCAGCCCAGGCTGTGACCGGTCTGGATGTTCGCCGCGCCCTGCAGGCCAATAACGTTCTGTCTGCGGTCGGCAGGACCAAGGGCGAGATGGTCACCATCAACATGACCGCTGACACCGACCTGCAGTCGCCTGAGGAATTCCGCCGGCTGGTGGTTCGAGGCGACGGCGAATCCCTGGTTCGTCTGGAAGACATTGCCGAAGTCGAGCTCGGTCCGGAAAGCTATGACGCCTCCGTAACCTACAACGGGCTGGATGCGGTCTTTATTGGCGTCGAAGTTTCACCCGATGCCAATGCGCTTGAGGTCATCGGTGAGGTCAGGGATGTTTGGAATGACGTGATCATTCCACAGCTGCCTGAAGGCCTTGATGCCACCATTTCCTATGACTCGGCCGAATACATCGAGAGCGCCATCAATGAAGTGATCTTCACGATCTTCCTGGCGCTGGTCATCGTAGTCCTCGTGATCTATGCCTTTCTCGGCTCGGCGCGCAGCGCGGTGATACCGGCCTTGTCCGTGCCGCTGTCTCTGGTCGGCACGTTTTTTCTGATGCTTCTGATGGGCTTTTCCATCAACCTGCTGACTTTGCTGGCCATGGTGCTGGCGATCGGTATCGTGGTCGATGATGCCATCATCATGCTTGAAAACATCGAGCGGCAGATGGAGCAGGGCAAGAGTCGTCTCGATGCTGCACTCGAAGGGGCCCGCCAGCTTGCCTGGCCGATTGTTGCCATGTCTACAACGCTGATCGCGGTGTTTTTGCCGATTGGCTTTGTTGGCGGGTTGACCGGAACATTGTTTATTGAGTTCGCCTTTACCCTTGCCGCCACAGTGGTGCTATCGGGCGTGGTGGCATTGACCCTTGCGCCGATGATGTGTTCGCGCGTGTTGCGCTCGCGGCGCCGCGAAGCGCGTCCCAAATTTGCGACCTGGCTGGATCAACGTTTTGACCGACTGCGCGACGGTTTTCGCGGGCAGCTGAGCAAGTGGCTGGACGACCGCCACGTTCTGGCGCTGTTCGGCCTGATCGTGCTCACCTCGTGTTATTTCCTGTTCGTGACCAGTGAAAGCGAGCTGGAGCCACCGGAAGACTCGGGTTTCATGTTTTCGATTCTGGAGGCGGATTCTTTTGCGACGCTCGACTACCTCCAGCGCAATACGAGCCGACTGAATGAACTAGGCGAAAAAACCGACGCCATCGAAGGCGTATTCCTGCTCAATGGGTTGAGCGGTGGATCGGGGCCTGGCGCCACGAATCAGGGGATTTCGGGCATTGTGCTCAAACCTTGGGATCAGCGTGACATCGGTACCCATGCTTTGCTGGAAAAAACAGTCCAGCCTTTCGTTGACAAGATTCCCGGGGTGCAGGCATTCGCTGTTGTCCCGCCGGATCTTCCCTCGCCCGGTGGCGGCGGACCGCCAGTGGAGTTCGTCATTGGCTCAACCGATGGCTTTGAAAGCCTGGAAAGTTTCGCTGGTCAAGTCATGGCCAAAGCCATGGAGTCTGGGCGCTTTATCTTCGTCGACTCTGATCTGGCGATTGATCGACCGCAGCAAGACATTCGAATCGACCGCGACCAGGCAGCGCTGATGGGGATTGACATGGCCCAGGTCTCCGGCGACCTGTCCACCATGCTGGCCGGCGGTTTTGTGGGTCGGTTCGCCATGGACAATCGCTCTTACCGGGTCATACCCCAGGTACAGCGCGCTGAACGTCTAACGCCCGAACAGGTTGGTAATTTCTATACGCGCAATCGCCAGGGCGAGCTGGTACGCATGTCCGGCCTGATCTCGATGGAGCCGTCGGTCAAGCCCCAGCAGCTCAAACGCTTCCAGCAGCTCAATTCAGTCACGATCACCGGCGTGCCCCGTCCCGGTGTCAGCCTGGGTGAGGCGCTTGGCATTCTCGAACAGGCGGCCTCAGACATCCTGCCGCGTAACTACAAGGTGGACTACGCCGGCCAGAGCCGACAATTCAAGTCAGAAGGCCAGCAGCTCGTGGTCACCTTCTTTTTTGCCATGATCGTGATCTTTCTGGTGCTTGCCGCGCAGTTCGAGTCGTTCCGCGACTCCATCATCATGCTGGTGACGGTGCCGATGAGTATTGCCGGTGCGCTGATCTTTGTCTCACTGGGCCTGACCAGCCTGAATATTTATACCCAGGTCGGGTTGCTTACGCTAGTCGGCCTGATTGCCAAGCACGGCATTCTCATCGTTGAATTTGCCAACAAGCTGCAGGATGAAGGCAACAGCAAACGAGAGGCCATTGAACAATCAACCTCGATTCGTCTGCGGCCCATCCTGATGACCACAGCCGCAACCGTTCTGGCGATGATCCCCTTGTTGATCGCAGGCGGGCCGGGTGCGGGCTCGCGTTTCGCGATTGGTCTGGTGATCGCCTCAGGCATGACTATCGGAACCGCATTTACCCTGTTTGTTGTTCCCGCGATTTATCTATATCTGGCGCGCGATCGGTCAGCTCAAAGCTGAATCGCCTTGGTGAGGGCAGGCGGTTAGCGGTAGGTATAATCCCGAAACTTCTTCTGGTGCAAACACCGTGAGATCCGTGCCATGACCGAGCAGCAAACTTTCCTCAAGCAGCTCATGCACCGTCGGGTGCCGCAGATCGTTGGCACGTATATCGCCGGACTCTGGCTTGTTGTCGAGATCGGCGGTTGGGTGACCGAACAATTGGCCTTGCCCTCGTCTTTTGCTTTTTATCTGTTCGTGGCTTTGGTGGCGCTGTTGCCCAGCGTGGTGCTGCTGGCCTGGCGGCACGGCGCGCCTGGACCCGATGTTTGGGGCAAGACTGAAACCTTGCTGGTCCCGACCAATCTGCTGTTGGCCGTGGGTGCAGTCTTTCTCATCGCTCAGATGCGTCCACCGGTCACCACGACCGATATCCGCACGGCTCAGCCCGTCGTTCTGGAGCGGACGCTGGTTGACGAAGAAGGCCAGGAACAGGTTTATCAGGTGGCCCGGGAGGGCTATGGCATCTCGGTGCTGACCCTGTTCTGGCCGCAGACTGGCGGATCCGGCTCAACGGTGTCGTGGGAAAGCTATGCCGCACCCTGGCTGGTCAGCGTTGATTTCACGCAAGACCCACTGATCACCGGCGGGGTGGCTTTTAGCCGGTCCATCATCGAAGAACTGGCGTCGGCAGGCTACGCTGATGGCGTCGGCGAGCCTCTGGCCTTGGCGCTGAGTCTGGCCACCGAAAGCGGCTTTGATTTCCTGGTTCGCGGCGAATACCAGATGGAGGCTGACGGCTATTCGCTCCAGGCCCAGATTTATTCGGTTGAAGATGCGGCCCTGGTTGATACGCTGCAGGCGCGGGGGGAAACGCTCATAGCCGCGGCTGATGTGTTGGGTAGCGATATCGGCGATGTGCTGGTCCAGGGCCTTGATCGCGGTGCGGCAAGCTATCGACCGCTGAGTCTGGCAGAGCGCACCACTACGCAGCCCGAGGTCATAGAGCCCTTTATTCGCGGTATGCGGGCGATGCTTTTTGAGTCCGACGTCGACGCTGCCGTGGGGTTCCTGGAGACTGCGCTCGAGCTTGATCCGACCTTCGCCCCGGGCTGGGCCTGGCTGCACCAGATGCACAGGACCCGGGGTGATATGGCGGCTGCCAATGCTGCTATCGAGCGAGCGCTGGCGCAGGACCACAAACTCGATACTGAAACGCAGTTTGCTCTTCGAGCCAACCAGTATGCGGTCGCCGGTGATATGGACCGGACGATTCGAGTACTGCGGATGTGGACCGAGGTCGAGCCTCACAACCTCAGAGCATGGATGACACTGACCAGCAATCTGCTTTTGGTCGGTGAAGTCGATGAGGCGCGTGAGGCCAACATCAAGGCCAAGGAACTGGATCCGGATCGAGCGTCTCTGGACCGCACGAGGGCGCAAATCGAAGAACTGGCCGGCAATTTCGATCTCGCTTCAGAGATGCTGGGTGACTACCTGAGCGCGGAACCACAGGATGATGCAGCGTGGATTTCTTTAGGTGATGTGCGTCAACGTGCCGGTGATATTGAGGGCGCAACGGAGGCCTATGAGCGGGCCGGCTTTGTGGCCAGCAATCCTTTTACATCACGGGCGCGCCTGCTCCGGCTGGAGGCGCGCAGTGGAGATTACGAACAGGCGCTTGCCGAATACCGCCAGGCGCTGGAGGGCGAACTCCAGCCCAGCGAGGAATTTTCGCTGATGCAGGATTTCATTTACGCGCTGGATAATCTGGGGCGGTCTGAAGAAGCACTGGATTTGATGGATAGCCATGCGGCAACGTTCGGGCAGGCCCTGGCGCCCATGGTTCGAACGCTGACCGTCGAGGGCTTGCGGACCGGCCTCTTGACCAACCTGGGTCGATACGAACAAGCACTGGACGTTCTTGAGCGAGCGCAAACCAGCGTGGGTAGCCCCTTTGGCGTGCTGCTGGAGCAGGCTCGTATTCCGATTTTCGAACAAACTGATGATTTGCCGGCGGCCGAGGCGTCGCTCGAAAACCTTCGGCAGCTGATCGATAACTTCGAATTGCCGGGTCAGCGCGCGCAGTTCAACATGGTGGCTGCGCGCGTTCTTGCCATGCAAAACGACTATGCCGGTGCCCTTCAGAAGCTGGAGGACGCTCAAGCTGAACTGCGCGGGACCTCGCTTGGTTTGCTGAGTCAACTGCGGGATCCTCTGCTTGCGCTCGTTGCCGAGTACAGTCTGGATAATAGTCAGCCCGAACAAGCGTTGGAAGCTCTTGACCAAAAACTCATCTCCTATCCCAATTTTGGCCAAGCCCTGTTGCTGCGGGCCAAGGTGCTTCAAGAGTTAGACAGACAAGAAGAAGCCAAGGCACAGCTGGCCGAATTGTTATCCCTGTTTGCTTCAGCAGGCCCCGAATACCGACTAAAAATCGAGGCACAGCAATTAGCTGAGCAGTGGGGGCCGTAATGGCTGTCGGCATGTAGCTTTTCTCCGCAGGGATTTTTCTGATGATTTCGGTTTTCAAACATTTTGCGTTGGCTTGTCTATACGGCGTCCTGGGTGCGTTCTTGCTGGCGGTCGTCGCCCTTATTTTCTTGCTTGAATCGCAGCCTGATCTTGATGCATGGCATCTGGCTGAGCTCGATGCCGAGTTCACGGTGGATTCTGAAATCCGGACTGTTGCGGAATACGTGAGCCTGGAGAGGGACTTGTTCGATCAGCTTGAACGCGAGGTCTACGACCAGACCGGCCCGGCAGCGCGCTATGAGCTGAATCGTTACAAGCGCGGAAGTGCCTCTGATCCTGCCCGCTGGTCGCAAAACTGGAACCGGACCTTTGAGTTGAGTCAGCAAGATCCAAAGGCGGTTGTATTGCAGTTACACGGATTATCGGATTCTCCTTACAGTCTTCGAGCCGCGGCATCGGGCCTTCATGCAGCAGGCGCGCACGTTCTGACCTTGCGCATCCCGGGCCACGGGACCGCGCCGGTCGGTCTGGTCGATACCACGTGGCAGGATATGGCCGCCGCAGTAAACATGGCTGCAGCCGATCTTGACCAGCGATTTCCAGGCAAGCCGCTTTACCTGGTCGGATACTCCAACGGTGCTGCCCTTGCCCTTTATCACACGCTTTCAGCCATTGAGATGGCGGACCGGCGGCTGCCGGACCGCCTGGTGCTCGTATCACCCGAGATCGCGGTCAGCAGCGCTGCGGCCCTTGCGGTCTGGCAAGCCCGGCTGGGCCGGTGGCTGGGTCTGGACAAGCTGGCCTGGAACAGCCTGCAACTTGAATATGACCCGTTCAAGTACGGGTCTTTCGCAGTCGCCGCGGGGGATCTGTCACATCGGATCACCGCGGAAGTCCAGCAGCGGATTCAGCGGCTCGCGCGCGCAGGGCGGCTTGAGGCCATGCCCCCTTTGCTGGCTTTTAGTTCCCTGGTTGATGCCACCGTCCGAGCGCCCGAACTAGTTGCGAGGCTGTTCGATCCGCTGCCAGACGGCGATCACGAACTGGTTTTGTTTGACGTCAATCGTTATACCGGCATGAGTTCGCTGCTGAAATGGCGGCCAGATGAGTGGATTGCGCGCATGGATCGCCCCGACCAGGCCAGACACCGCATCACCCTGGTGACCAATACGGCACCGGACAGTCGGTCGGTCGAAGCGCGTGAGTATGCCGCCGGAGGGATGCTTGGCCAACGGCCGCTGGATCTGAGCTGGCCGCAGGATGTTTATTCGCTCTCGCATGTTGCCCTGACCTTTCCCGAAAACGACCCGCTTTATGGCGCGAGTCCGACATCAGAAAGTCCGGGCATCAGCCTCGGCAAGGTTGCCTTACGAGGTGAGCGCGGAGTCTTGCAGATCAGCGATTCGACCATGCTGCGGCAGCATTGGAACCCTTTCTATCCCTATCTTGAAGAACGCATGCTGCAGTTTTTTGATTTATAGGTCGAGCTTTCCAGCCGATGCGCATGGCAGCGGCGC
>CAZIMY010000053.1:0-16676 GCA_964540315.1 uncultured Wenzhouxiangella sp. | reverse complement strand
GCGCGACCGGCGTCGCCACCCAGAATGAAACCCTGCGCAGCAAGCACTTTATCGGGCTGCCCGACATGGTAGTGCACTACTTCGAGTTTGTTGCCCGCGAGGTGCGCGAAATTCTGGCCGGTCTGGGCGTCAGAAGACTCGAGGACATCATTGGGCGCACGGAATATCTCAAGCGAATCGAAGGCTTGACCGTACGTCAGAACAAGCTTGATCTGGAACCCCTGCTGGCGACCACCGGCCTGTCACCGGATGCCGACCGCCAGTGCATGGTCGAGCGCAATCCGCCGCATGATCAGGGCCTGCTGGCTGAGACCATCTGCAAAGACACCGCAGAGGCAGTTGAACAGGCGACAGGAGGTTCGTTCAGTTACCTGGTCCGAAACTCAGACCGCTCCATCGGCACCCGGCTTTCGGGTGAAATTGCCCGGCGCTGGGGCGACAAAGGTATGGAGAACCATCCCATCTCGCTTGATCTCGTCGGTACAGCGGGGCAGAGCTTCGGAGCTTTCAACGCCAGCGGCCTGAATCTGCGCCTGACCGGGGAAGCGAACGACTATGTCGGCAAGGGTATGGCGGGTGGACAGATCATTCTGCAGCCGCCGACCGGTATTCGCTACGAGGCCTCGATCACCCCCATCATGGGCAACACCTGCCTGTACGGGGCAACAGGCGGCGAGCTTTTCGCCGCGGGCACGGCGGGCGAGCGGTTTGCGGTGCGCAACTCCGGTGCCGTCGCGGTCATCGAGGGTTCTGGCGATCACTGCTGCGAATACATGACCGGCGGCGTCGTCGTGGTGCTGGGACGTACCGGCATCAACTTCGGCGCTGGCATGACCGGCGGCTTTGCCTACGTACTCGATGCAGAGCGTCAGTTCGTTGACCGCTACAACCATGAGCTGATCGACATCCACCACATTGCCCCGGATGTCATGGAGAACCATGTCCATCACCTACGGGGCTTGATTCAGCGGCATCTTGAGCTCACCGACAGCCGCCGGGCCGCCGAGATACTGGATGACTTCCGGCGTTTGTTGCCCAAGTTCTGGCTGATCAAGCCCAAGGCTGCCGACCTGGACAGCCTGATTGCCGCACTCAAGGAGGCCGCATGAGCGATCACCTGCATTTTCTGGAGTCCCCGCGCCGCGACCCTGAGCCAATGTCGATTCCCGTTCGGGTGCGCAACTGGAACGAAATCTACGGACAGTACGAAGCCGAGGGTGCCGCCGATCAATCGGCGCGCTGCATCAACTGCGGCAACCCCTATTGCGAATGGGAGTGCCCGGTGCACAACTTCATTCCCGACTGGCTGCGACTGATCAAACAGGGCCGGCTTTTCGAAGCCGCCGAACTCTCCCACCAGACCAACTCACTGCCCGAAGTGTGCGGGCGAATCTGCCCGCAGGACCGACTTTGCGAAGGCGCTTGCACGCTCAACGATGGGCTGGGAGCGGTCACCATCGGCTCGATCGAAAAGTACATCACCGACGAAGCCGTGCGCCAGGGCTGGCGCCCCGACATGAGCCGGGTCGTTGCCACCGACAAACGCGTTGCCGTTATCGGCGCCGGGCCGGCTGGGCTGGGCGCGGCCGACATTCTTGTTCGCAACGGGGTCGAGGCGCACGTGTTTGATCGCTACACCCGCATTGGCGGTCTACTGACCTACGGTATCCCGCCGTTCAAGCTCGACAAGCAGGTTGTGGAGACCCGTCGCGAAATCATGGAGGGCATGGGCGTTCAGTTTCATCTTGGCGTGGAGATCGGCCGCGACAAAACGCTGCCGGAACTGCTCGACGAATACGATGCCGTTTTTACCGGCATGGGCACTTACCGCTATGTGCGCGGCAATCTGCCGGGCGAGGATCTTGAAGGCGTCATTGAATCGCTGCCGTTCCTTATCGGCAACGTGAATCGGGTACTCAAAGAACCGGCATCCCAATTTCCCTACCGTGATCTCCGCGGCAAGCGGGTCGTCGTGCTCGGCGGCGGCGACACGGCCATGGATTGCGTTCGCACGAGCATCCGGCAGGGCGCCCACTCGGTCACCTGCGCCTACCGCCGCGATGAAGAAAACATGCCCGGAAGTCGGCGCGAGGTCAAGAATGCCCGCGAAGAAGGCGTCGAGTTCTTGTTCAACCGCCAGCCGGTTGAGATTCTCGGCGAAGAAAGCGCCGAGGGCGTCCGGGTGGTCCGCACAGAATTAGGCGAGCCGGATGACCGCGGTCGCCGTCGACCGGTTCCGGTGCCGGGCAGCGAAGAAGTGCTGCCGGCCGATGCGGTGATCATCGCCTTTGGCTTTCAGCCGAATCCACCGAGCTGGCTGGTCGAGGCCGGCGTTGAAACCCACGATGACGGCCGCCTCAAGGTCGGTGGCGGCAGCGGTCGCGCCGAATTCCAGACCAGTCACCCACGTATCTTTGCCGGCGGTGACATGGTGCGGGGCTCGGACCTTGTGGTTACGGCGGTTTTCGAAGGACGAGAGGCTGCCAAAAGCCTGCTTAAAAGCCTGGGCATAGAAACCGTTTCAGCTGCCCGGGCGGCTTAGGCCCAAGCCCTCCGCCGCCATCGGGTTTGCGATAATGCGACCGATGATCTCCGCTCATTCGATCCCGACACCACCGGCCGCTATGGTCGTCATGCTCTTGCTGATTGGCGGCATGGCCAACGCTGCCACCGCCGAAGATACCGTTGCGCTGACCTGGCAGGCTATCTGTGAGTCGGCAATCTGCCACCGCGCGGGCCACGACGGCGTCACCAGCATCCGCGTTTCCCCGGACGGGGTGCACGCGGCCTTGAGCGTCATCACACCCGGCAAGGCCGGCATCCATCTGCTCAACCTCGAAACCGGACAGACCCGTTACTGGACCGCGGGACACTCCCCGGCGTGGTTCAGCGACGGTGCGCGCATTGTCTTCGTCCAAGACAGCGATCTGTGGACGCTTTCGCTGACAGGCACTTCAGCACAGCGCCTTACCAATGACGAGCACGATGTGGCCCAGCCTCTTCCATCGCCGGACGGCAATCTTGTCGCCTTTTCCAGCCGGCGCTCAGGTCACCAGGACTTGTGGCTGGTCCCGACCGACGCAAGCGGCGGCGCACGGGCGCTGACCCACGGCGCCATGGCAGCCGGTGAACTGCGTTTTGGGCACGCCTGGTCTCCGGACGGCGCCCAATTGGTCTATGTTTCAAACCGGGCTGACCCCTGGCATGATGATTTGTGGCTGGCCGACGTTCCAAGCGGAGAAACCCGACGCTTATCGAGCTCGTTCATGGCGCTCGGAGCACCGGCCTTCTCACCCGATGGATCAAGCATTGCCGCCTTCGGTACGCCTAAAGACGGCTTTTGGTACACCCATATGGCGGATCTGTACCTGCTGGATCCAGAAACGGGCACAGAGCGCAAACTGGAAGGCGGCGTACAGCCGGTAGAAATCGGTCGACCGGTCTGGTCCATGGACGGCTCAGAGCTGTTCTTTTCCGTGCACCAACGCGGCGAACTGGACGTCTGGCGGATCGCCGCCAACGGCGGTCTGGCTTCGCGCGTGACCCACAGCGGCGGCATGATCGATGGTCTCGCGGCCAACCCCAGACTTGGCCAACTGCTGCTGGTTCGCTCTACGCCGCAGAGAGGACGGGAGGTAGAAGCGATTGACGTCGATGGGGGAAGCCTGCGCCGGCTGACATTCCTGTCGAGCCCCTGGGCAAACCTGCAGACCCCCGAAGAAATCAGTTTCCGGACCCGGGATGGGCTCTACATCCAGGCCTTTGTATTCGTGCCACCGGACTTTGACCGAAGCCGCACATACCCGGCCGTGGTTCAACTCCACAGCGGCGGCACGCACTCGTTCTATAACGGACTGAACCTGGTTGAACAACTGATGGCGCAGAAGGGCTACGTGGTCCTGGCGGTCAACTACCGGGGCGGTTCAGGTTTCGGGCGAGCGTTTCAGGACTTGAGCATCGGCGACTGGGCGCATCGCCAGGCCCTGGATGCCGTGGACGCTGCCCGGTGGATCAGGGATCAAAACTGGTCTAACGGACGGGTTGGCGCTTACGGCTACAGCTATGGGGGCATTCTCGCTCTGGCCGCCGAGGTGCAGGCTCCGGGCAACTTCGACGCGATCGCCAGCATGAGCGGCATTTACGACTTTGCCAATGCCCACGCAGAAGCCGACCGCCTGGGCCGGATGTTCTTCAGCTATGGCCACGGCGGATCGCCTGCCGAAGTCCCTGACCGCTATCTGGCCAGCAACCTGCTCGACAAGATTCAGCGAGTCCAGGCCCCGGTGTTGCTGACTCACGGCGAACTTGACCGACGCGCCCCTTTTTCCCAGTTCGAAGCCGCCGTCGAAGCACTCGAAAAACACGACAAGGTTTTCAAGGCGGTCAGCTATCCGGACGAAGGCCACCTTTTCCGCAAGCCGGATCACAGAGGTGATATCTACCGCCAAATGGAAGCCTGGATGAATCGCTGGCTGGTTGAATCACAACCTTGAAATTCAGTGCGGCAAGAGACCCCGATCTTGGCCTTTAGCGAACGCTTGAATCCGCCCTCCCAGGAGCCAGTGGCAAGCTGCCCAATCCATCAAAGCTCAGACGACTCGGCGCACGCCAGTTTCGAGGCGGCTGGCCGCTCTGTGTCGTTGACTTGGCCAACATTGGAAAAGCTTGACCAAACCCGTCCGGGCGCAGCAGACCTTTCCAGCCGCCGGGTTTCCAGCCGCCGAAAATAGGCGAGAAATCGCTGACCCCGAAACGGTTCGCCAGCACTTCGGCGATGACTTGTCTGTAGTCAGTGGTCACCGAAAGGTCCTGGCCGTCTGTCAAGGCACTGCCGTGCAGCCCGGGCCAGTCACCGTAAACCTGACCACCCTGGACTCTCCCCCCGGCCAGCAGCATCACGCCGCCGTGACCGTGGTCAGTGCCCGCTGAGGCGTTCTGAGCAGCTGTCCGGCCGAATTCGGTCTGTATGATGACCGTGGTTTTTTCCCAGTCCCGGCCCAGGTCGTTTCGGAAAGCGAGCAGCGCATCACCAAGGTTGGAGACGAGGCCACCAAATTCATCGTTCTGGCCCTCATGGGTATCCCAGCCACCCGTATTGATCGCAGCGGCATGCATTCCACTGCCAGTCTTGATCAGTCGCGCAGCATCGCTCAAGGCCACACCCAGCGGGTTTGCTGGATAGGCCGGATTGGGCAGCGCCTGTTGCGCGGGCGCCAGCGCGTCGGCCGCATCGAAAACCGCTCGTGCCGTTGGACGAAGCAGCGGGTCTAGCGCGTAGAGCCCCTCCATCACGGTGCGGCCTTGTCCGTTCAAGCTCAGGTTGAATGCATCGATCTGGCCAAGGGCAAGGGCGCTATCCAGGCCGGCCATGGACATTGGGGTCGCGGTATCAAGGGCAACGGCAGCCAGTGGTCTGCCGTTGTTGAGGGTCGCCATATACCGGCCCAGCCAACCGTCACCGGTTGCCATATCGGTGGCATCGATGCCCTGCTCCATAATGGCTTGCGCCTCAAAGTGCGAGCGCTCGGCGGTGGTCAGACCGCAGGCGTGAATGGCAGCCAGCTCGCCGGCATCAAACAAGGTTTTTATCGCACCGGCGGCTGGATGAAGACCGAAAAAGGAATCCAGGGCAAGCGCGTCAGTCTCTGCGTCGGCCAGTTGGGGGCGCAGATCAAAATAGGCGTTCTCGCCCAACGGCGGCACCAAGGCCAACCCATCGGCACCACCGCGAAGAAACAGAACAATCAGGTGATGATCAGACAGACCACTCTGTGTCATTGACCATGCCCACGCGGGTGAGACAGCGGCACCGCTCCCGATCGTCATCCATTTCAGTAACTCACGTCGCTGCATGGTTCATCTCCATTGTCCGTATGGGCTGCCTGCTATCCAGGCTGCCAAAGCCTCGGCCCTCTGACGGGGAGGCAAGTCAAAGCTCAGTGCATAACGGATCAGCATGATTCGCTCCCTGCGGTTCAATCCCTGAGGCCGCAGGGCGCTCTCGAGCAACTCAATCTGTGCATCCATATCGCTCAACCGCGATGCCTCAAGCAGGACCGAGGAACTCGAGAAAAGATCGGCGAAAACACGCCCCGACTGGTTAAACCTCATCAACAGGCCGTTTGATGACTGCCAATAGGTGCGCTCATCCGGAAACCCGTTTGGCGCCGGCCATGAAAACGGCAGATGTCCCCCGGCCGCCAGGGCGTCGTAGTGACGAGTCAGAACGTCTTGCTCAAGATCTGCTTCAAGCCCACGCAGAATCGCCGCGCTGAACTCATTAGGACGTTTCAGTTTCAACGGCATGGTGTCGACAACCGTCGGGTGCATGAGCAAAGCTTTGAGCGTTGACCGAATATCACCGTCAGAGTCGGTAAACACTTGTGCAACCGCATCAATCACCCCCTCATCTGGCAAATCGGCAACGAATCGCCTGGCCATTTTGATCGCCAGATGTCGCGCAGTCGCCGGCATCCCTGCAAGCCGGGCCAACAACCCTTCGCCTTCGCTGACTCCGGATGGCGGGATCGTCTGCCCAAGCACCTGCTTGGTACCGTCGTCGTGCATCGAGGGCTCGAAAGCGAAGGCAGCCGGCTGTTCGATAGTCCATCCTGTGAACACCCGTGCCGTTTCCTTGATGTCCAATTCAGCGTAGCCTCCGTCAACGCCCAGGGTGTGCAGTTCAAGCAACTCCCGTGCATAGTTTTCATTCGGGCCTGCTGCCGTGCTGGAAAAGTTGTCCAGATAAAAGAGCATGGCGGGGCTTTTGGCACTCGCTTCAAGCAGTGGCCCAAATCCGCCCAGCGCAAGCGGCCGAATGACCGAACGGTCTTCCAGTGTCTTGAAATAAGAAGTGACCACGCTGTTCATGGGGACGTTGAAGTGGTCGGTCCACAATTCCACCATCCGCTCGAACAACTGGCGCGGGCTATAGATCTGCCGAATCATGGTGGCCAAAGTCAGGTCACGTTGAACCGCCCCGAAATTCTGCTGCTCGAACACAAAGTCGGCAAGCTCCACAGCATCCATGCTCAGCGTCGGTAAGTACTCGAGCAACGCTTGTTCAAGCCCACCGTCATCGATGCCTTCCGGGTCGAGCTGCCAGTCCAGAAATGCCTCGTAACCGAGCGACTCAGCAAGCGCCACGAACTGGCGCGTGGGTCCGTAGGTGATCCGCTCAACGAGCCGAAGCAATTTCTTTCTTTGATCGGACATGCACTCGTTCCTCTCAACAAACTGAATTGCGATGATCTACGCGAGATTCACCATAAAGCCTACTTCGCCCCGGATACAAGTAACGAAACGTCAAGAACTGTTCCGGCGTCAACGGATCAGGTTGATTTGTCTGCCGATTCACTGCCCATCAGGCAACCTTTCGATCTATGACAAACGAACTACTCATCCCGGACGCCGGCGGCTTGTACTGTCCGGCCGGCGACTTCTGGATCGATCCGCTGCGACCTGTTTCAAAAGCAGTGATCACCCACGCCCATGCCGACCACGCGCGGTCCGGCGCCGGTGAATATTTCGGTACCGCAGAGGGGCTGCCGGTGCTTACCCATCGGGTTGGCAATACAGGCCGGTTCACCCCGGTGGAATACGGCGCGCCATTCGAACTGGGAAATACCCGCGTCACCTTGTTTCCAGCCGGCCATATTCTTGGCTCTGCGACGGTCAGAATCGAAAGCGACACTGGCACCTGGGGTGTATCCGGCGACTTCAAACGCGCGCTGGATCCAACCTGCCAAGCCTTCGAGCCCTTCGACTGCGACGTCTGGCTGACCGAATGCACATTCGGGCTACCCGTGTATCGCTGGCCATCGAACGAGGAGGTCATCGACGAAATCATGGGCTGGTGGCAGGCCTGTCGGGATACCGGTCGACCGGCTGTATTGTTCTGCTATGCCCTCGGCAAGGCACAGCGGGTTCTGGCCGAGCTGCACAGGCGTGCCGACCGACCGGTCTGGCTACATGGTGCCATGCAGCCGCTCACCGAGTGCTATCGCGACCAGAACATTCGGATGATCGACACCCAGCCGGTGAGTGAGGCACCCAAGGGCTACAAGTTTGCCGGTGACCTGATCATGGCCCCACCGTCTGCGGCCGGCTCAGCCTGGATGCGGCGTTTCCCGAAGCACTCATCGGGTTTCGTCTCGGGCTGGATGCGGATCCGCGGTCACCGCCGCCGCCGGGGGTATGACCGGGGCTTCGTGTTCTCTGACCACGCCGACTGGCCCGCCCTGATTGAGACCGTCGCTGACATGAAAGCCAGAAGAGTCATCACCATCCACGGTAACGGTGAGGCGCTGTCGGGCTATTTGCGGGAACTGGGATTTGAAGCCGAATCCTGGAATCTGCGGGCCAGCCTGCGCCCGGCCTCCGCGTCATGAGGGAATTCGCCAACCTGTTCGACCGTTTGGACCGGACAACAGCCACCAACGCGAAGCTGGCGGCGCTGGTGGATTATTTCCGGTCCAGCGATCCTGCCGATGCCGCATGGGCAACCAGTTTTCTGACCGGCAAGCGGCTCAAGCGTCTCGTCAACACGCGCGAACTTCGCGCCTGGACGGCCGAAGTAACCGGGCTGCCCCTCTGGCTGATTGAAGACAGCTACGAGCAAGTCGGCGACCTGGCCGAGACCATGCACCTGCTGCTGCCGGCCGGCGAGACATCGAAAGCAGCGCCAGGCCTGGCGGAGATGGTCGAGACCCGCATCCGGCCGCTGCAAAATCGCGACGAAGCAGCGCGCAGGAAAACCGTGACCGAAATGTGGCAGGTGCTCGACGGGACAGAGCGTTTTCTGTTCAACAAACTGCTGACCGGCGGTTTTCGGGTCGGGGTCTCAAAACGTCTGATCACCCGGGCCCTGGCCGAAGTCGCCGGGGTCGACGCAACCCTGATTGCGCATCGACTGATGGGTCGCTGGCAACCCGATGCTGATGCCTTCCGGTCGCTGATAGCACCAGCCTCGGATGACGACCTTGATTCAGCAACGCCCTACCCTTTTTTCCTGGCCTCCGCACTGGAAAACGAACCCGCTTCGCTGGGAAGCCCGAGCGACTGGCAGGCGGAGTGGAAATGGGACGGCATCAGGGCACAACTGATCCGCCGCGGAGGCCAGACCTTTATCTGGTCGCGCGGCGAAGACCTGATGACGGGCCGCTTCCCGGAAATCGAGACCGCTGCCGAGTCGCTGCCGGACGGCTGCGTGCTCGACGGAGAAATCATGGCCTGGCGCGATTCTGGTCCCCTTGCCTTCGGCGTTTTGCAGCGAAGAATCGGGCGCAAGAAACCCGGCGCCAAAACGCTGGCCGAAGCGCCCGTCACCTTCCTGGCTTACGACTGTCTCGAATGGCAGGGCCGCGATCTTCGCGCAGATACCCTCAAGCACCGCAAGGTCTGTCTTGCAGAGGCCCTGGCAGCCGCCCCGTCACTGGAGCGATCGTCCGAAGTCAGCTTTGAGAGCTGGGAAGAACTGCCGGAGATTCGCTCGAGCGCCAGAGAGCGCGGCGTGGAAGGCCTGATGATCAAGCGCCTGGATTCTCCCTACCGGGTGGGGCGAAAGCGCGGCGACTGGTGGAAGTGGAAGGTTGAACCCTACACCTTCGACGCCGTGCTCATATACGCCCAGCCCGGCCACGGGCGCAGATCAGGACTGTTTACCGACTACACGTTTGCTGTCCACGACGGCGACGAGCTAGTGCCGGTTGCCAAAGCCTACTCGGGCCTGAAACAGGATGAAATCGATCGGCTGGACCGCTGGATTCGCAGTCATACCCGAGAGCGCTTCGGGCCGGTCCGATCCGTCGATCCCGTCCATGTTTTCGAGCTGGCTTTTGAAGGTATTTCCGTGTCCAGCAGGCATAAGTCGGGGATCGCGCTTCGGTTTCCCCGAATCCACCGCTGGCGCGAAGATCTGCAGGTCGGCGATGCTGACTCACTCGGCGATCTCAAGCGTCTGCTTGGGATCGAGAACGCCTGAACCATGGACCGCCTGGAAGCGCTGTTTCGCGATCGCGGCTGGCCTGTTTTCGACTATCAACGCCAGGCCTGGACCGCCTACGCCGACGGTGATTCGGGGCTGATCCACGCCCCGACCGGCTCCGGCAAAACGCTGGCGGCCTGGGGCGGGCCGCTGATTGAATCAGTTCGCCAGCCACCGACCGCCCTGAGCTACCTCTGGATCACGCCGCTGCGCGCGCTGGCTGTTGATACCGCCAACAACCTCAATGCAGCCGTTGGCGATCTGGGGCTGGATTGGGCGGTGGGCCTGAGAACCGGTGACACGAGCAGCAGCGAGCGTGCCCGGCAGAAGAAAGCCCCACCCCCGGCGCTGGTCACGACACCCGAGTCGCTGTCGCTGATGCTGTCCTATGCCGACAGCGCAACGCGGCTGGGGCGCTTGCGCGCCATCGTCGTTGATGAGTGGCATGAGCTGTTGGGCTCCAAGCGCGGCGTTCTGCTCGAACTGGCACTGGCTAGGCTGCGCGCGTTGAATCCCGGACTCAGAAGCTGGGGATTATCAGCAACGCTGGGCAATGTCGAAGAGGCCATGAGCGTGCTTATTGGTCCATCCGGCAAGGGCCGGTGCATTGCTGGAAACGTCGAGCGGCCGATCACCATCGAAACCCTGCTGCCGGAGCAAATCGAGTCGTTCCCGCAGGCCGGCCGCTCCGGCCTGCACCAGCTGCCCGGCGTATTGAAAGCGCTGAACCGGGCCGACTCGACGCTGCTGTTTACCAATACCCGCTCTCAGGCCGAGCTCTGGTTCCAGGCGATTGAGGCCGTTGTACCTTGGCCAGAGAAAGTGCGCTTACACCATGGATCGGTTGACCGGGAAAAACGACTGGAAACCGAACAACTGTTGCGGTCAGCCCAGCTGCGCTGCGTCGTCGCCACTTCCAGCCTTGATCTTGGCGTGGACTTTTCGCCCGTCGACCAAGTCATCCAGATCGGCAGCCCCAAGGGCATCGCCCGACTGATTCAACGAGCGGGCCGCTCCGGTCATCGTCCAGGGCAGACCAGTCGCCTGCTGTGTGTTCCAACCCACGCCCTGGAAGTGCTGGAAATCGCCGCCGCCACTGGCCAGGTTGCCGCCGGGCGGGTCGAAAGTCGTCGGTCGCTGACCGGCAGTCTGGACGTAGCCGCCCAGCACCTCGTCAGCTGTGCGCTGGGCGGCGGCTTTTTCGCCGAAGACATGTACCGCGAGCTTAAAGACACCCACGCCTATGCAAACCTCGACAGGACGCGGTGGGGTTGGCTGCTGGATTTCATCACCCGCGGCGGCCCGGCGCTGAAAGCCTACCCGGGGTTTCGGCGGGTGACTGAGCACGACGGTCATTTCAAGGTTCGTGACCGGCGGATTGCCGCCATGCACCGGATGTCCATCGGCACAATCACCGCCGACGGCCATCTGCAGGTGCGCTTCGTCAAGGGCGGCTCGCTCGGCCATGTCGAAGAACGATTTCTGACCCGCTTGAAGCCCGGAGATCATTTCATTTTCGCAGGCCGCCTGCTTCGGCTTGAACGCATCCGGGATCTGATTGCCTGGGTCCGGCTGGGTCGCTCCGCCCGCCCCAACGTGCCCCGCTGGGCCGGCGGAAGGCTGCCGCTCTCGACCCTGCTGGCCGACGCCATGCTGGATCTTCTGGCCAGATCGCAATCCAGTGCATCTGCCGCCGGGCTTCAGTCCATCGGCCTACTGCTCCAGCGCCAGTCCAGCCAATCAAGCCTGCCAACTTCGGATCGACTCGTCGTGGAACAAACGATCAGCCGTGAGGGAGCGCATCTCTACCTTTTTCCCTTTGCCGGACGGCTGGTACATGAGGGACTGGCGGCCCTGCTGGCCTGGCGGATCGGTCGCACGGAGCCGCGGACTTTTTCGATGACGGTCAACGACTATGGCATCGAGCTTGTCAGCGACCGGGTCGTCGACCTTTCCGAGCAGCGGCTGCGCCAATGGCTGTCGCCCGATCATCTTGAAGACGACATCCTCGCCAGTCTCAATGCAGCCGAAATGGCGCGCCATCGATTCCGCGATATTGCCCGCGTGGCCGGGCTGATTTTTCAGGGCTACCCCGGCCGGCAAAAGCGCGTCCGCCAGATACAGGCCTCCAGCGGATTGATGTTCGACATGCTCAGCGAACACGACCCAGACAATCTTCTCCTGGCCCAGGCACGGACCGAAGTCCTGGAAGCCGAAATGGAATTGACGCGACTGCGGGCCACACTCACGGGTATCCAGCATCAGACAATCAAAATTCACCAGACCGAGCGCCTGACGCCGATGGCCTTCCCGCTCTGGGCTGATCGCTTGCGCGGCCAGCTCTCTACGGAGGATTTTCAGGACCGGGTTAGCCGCATGCTCGCGCGGCTTGAAGGGCACGGAAAATCCGGCAAAAGGTCTCGAACAGACCCTGCAACCAGCTCCGAATGACCGTCTCCCTCAACCTAGGCAGCCATCAATTACAGTTGCGCGCGGAACGCGCCGTGTTCTGGGCAGCGCAAAGCTGTCTTCTGGTTGCCGACGTCCATTTAGGCAAAGACCAGGTCTTTCGCGACCAGGGCCTGGCCGTGCCCGCCGGCGTTTTGCAAGCAGACTTGCGGCGCTTGTCGGCCCTACTGGAGGACACGCGCGCCGAGCGGCTGATCGTGCTTGGCGACTGGGTCCACGCACCACCGCATCCTGATGATCAATGGCCGCAAGACATTCGTGCCTGGCGGGATAGCCACCAGTCCCTGTCGCTTGAACTGGTGCAGGGCAACCATGACCGGGCGCTGGCCTCCTGGCTGGCGCACTGGCAGATGACCGATCATCTTGATCGGCTGAAACTTGCCGGACTGACGCTGGTTCATGAGTGGGACAAGCGACTGACCGGACCGAGTCTCTCTGGTCACCTTCATCCCGGGGCAGTGATCCGAGCCGGACACGAGAGGCTGCGCCTGCCCGCGTTTCTCAGGGGTGGCGAACACCTCGTCCTCCCCGCTTTTGGCCGATTTACCGGGCTGATGGATTGCCCCGCTTTTCCAACGCAGGCAACCTGGGCGATTGCCGGTGACGAAGTGATTGCCCTGCCCGCCGGGAACCGTGCTTAAATAGCCCATCAACTCACCGAGATCACCCTACTGGACGATATCTCCGCTTTGGGGCAGTCTGCGCCTGTTTCCCTGCTCGACTCTGCCGATGCCCTCGAGGCCGTAGCCACGGCGCTTCAACAAAGGGGCTGGTGGATGGGTGACAACGTGCTCGAGCCTTCTTTTGTCCAAGCACTGTTGGACAATCTTTCAGCTCTCAGAGAACAAGAAGCGCTGCGGCGTGCCGGTGTCGGACGCGAGACAGCTTTTCGGGTTCGGCCCGATATTCGGGGCGATCGGATTCGCTGGCTAAGCCGATCAGATCCGGTTCAAGCCCGTTTTCTGGACCAAATGGAGCGCCTTCGTCTGGCGCTGAATCGATATCTTTTCCTTGGCCTATTCGAATTCGAGGCCCACTACGCGCACTATCCCGAGGGCGCGGGTTACAAGCGGCACTTCGACAGCTTCCGCGGCGCGGCCAATCGGGTCATCTCCCTGGTTGCGTATCTAAACAGCGACTGGCAGCCAGCCCACGGAGGTGAACTCGTGCTGCACAACAATGCCGAGGCCTGCGTCGTGGAGACCATCGCGCCGCATGCCGGGAGGCTGGTGTTGTTTCTGAGCGAAGAAGTACCGCATGAGGTCCGGCCATCAAGGCGTGATCGTTTCAGCATTGCCGGATGGTTTCGAATCAACGCCTCGGTACAGGGCCAGATCGATCCGGCTCGCTAAGTGATGATCAGCCCTCGTTGGGGCCGTTATCCTGACTTTCCTCCGGCGCATCAGGGTGCTCTGCGCCGTCCGGAAAGTGGCTGTCACCCGAGGGGCCCAGTGGAATCGGATCTTCGCGGGCATCCCAGTCGATGTCTTCGGGATTCTCGCCCCAGTACCGTCGCATTCTCTGCTGGCGCGAGCGCTGATTCTCAAACTGGATTTCCAGGGTAAAAGTCAGGCGCCAATCCGATCCGCGCCGGCCGGTCTTCTCATCCAGCGGCCAGGCATATTCGGGCTGAATTTCGTAGAACAACCACGGACGCGCAAATTGTCGGCGCAGGCGAACGGCGACGAAATATTCTTCTGCCTCAAACCGGGGCCGCGTGTAGCCGAAAGCACCCACCTCAGTCCTCACCGCCGTGCGCAGGTCCAGTTGCCGGAACGCTGTCAGCGACGTTCGCCAGTCCACGCCCTCGGACTCTTCGGAGAGCGTCCCGCGCGCAGACCAACGGATTAGCGCATTCCGATCCGGCAGCCACTCCCAGTCAACGCGCGAAGTGGTTCCGAGCCCCTCCTCACGCTCCCAGAACGCGGTTTGCGTGGCCCGGATCAGCGTCCGGGATGTCAGACCAACGACGTGACGATAGCGCGCGCGCAGGCGTGGATTCAGACCATCGCTGCTGACCCGGATAGTGCCATCAAGGTCAAGCTGTGAGCTCTCCTGGGCCGCGGCAATGAAACGCAGGCCCAGGCGCGTGCGCTCATCCCCGTCACCGTCAGTCGTCGGTCCGTCGCGTAAATCTCCGCTCAGGTCATCATCGCGGCTGATCAGCAGGCGAACGCGATCAGACACTCTGGGCAGTTCAATATTGGCCCTGACACGAAGACCAAAACCCCAGCCCTCAGACTGATCCCACTCCAGCGAATTGCGAAGTCGAATGAAAGTGCCTACCGGCGTTTCTTCCAGGGCGCGCGGATCACCGAAAAACCCGTCGAACCAGGCGGCCGGCTCACACAAACGCTGGCTCATGTAGGCGTGTGAGCGGTCCAGCCAGCTCTCAGGTCGACCCTGATCATCTCGACAGTGCAGTTCGATCAGGCGTTCTTGGCGTTCTTGGCGTTCTTCAATCTGAGGACCGTTTTCCTCGCTGGCACCCGCCCATGCAACCGCGACTGGGGAGAGCATGCCAAGGGCAAGAACCGCCCGGAAACATCTGTTCATCAAAGCGCCTCTACCAGACAGATCGTTTCATTCTGCCTGACCAATTCAGGTCGCGTCGACCGAAACACTACCGTTTAGCTCCGCGTCGGCCTGTCCACGACCGGGCCGCCCCAGCAGCAGTTTCAGCAGCCAGTCACTGGTCTTCTGCACGATCACATACAGACACGGAACCAGGAACAGGGTCAGCACCATGGCCGACAGCAGCCCGCCGATTACCGCAATGGCCAGGGGCTGCATTAGGTTGGCACCGGCGCCCATCCCGACCGCCACCGGCACCATGCCCACAACCGTGGTCAACGTCGTCATCAGAATCGCGCGCAGCCGAATACCCCCAGCCTCGACAATGGCGTCGTTCACCGCCATCCCCCGCCGGCGCGCCCGCTCGATGTACTCAACCAGCAAAATAGCGTTGTTGACGACGATGCCGATCAGCAAGATGACGCCGAGGAAAGCGGGCGCTGAAAGCGGTGTCGCGGTTACCCAGAGAATGGCGACTACGCCGATGACGCTCAGTGGCGCGGCAGCCATAATGACCAGCGGATTGGACAGACGTTCGTACTGCACCGCCAGGACGACGAAGACCAGAAAACCGGCCAGCAGGATCACCACGATCATCTCGCGGTCAGTGTCCTCGACGGTCTCGAACTGACCGCCAAAGATCAGCCCATAGCCTTCCGGCAAGCCGACGGCATCGACCCGCGTGCGAATTTCATCCATGATGGCACCGGCGTCGGCCAATTCGGTATTGAACTCACCGGTAATGCGCTGAATCCGAACCTGGTTCTCCCGCTCAATGTGGGCCGGCCCGTCGCCGAGGCGAAACGAAGCCACATCGGCCAGCTGAACAACCCGACCGCCAGGCGCCGCCACGATCAGCTGACTCAAGGCATCCGGATCGCCGGTTGCTGCACGCGGCAACCGAACGCGCACATCATATTCATCCGAGCCGGTCGAAAAGCGCGTTGGCACGGCGCCGGTGACCGCCTCGCGCAATGCCTGACCCACTTCGGCCACGTTTAAACCAAGTGCCGCGGCCCGCTCACGATCAACATCGACACTCAACAGCGGTGTTCGGTCCTCGCGTGCAATCTCGAGATCCTGAAGACCGGCGACCCCCTCAAGCGCCTCGGCCATTTGCTGGGCCAGCGCCTGCAGCACGGTCAGCTCATCCCCCACAATCATCAAGTCCATGTCCGTGCCGCTGGCGCCAAAATTCAGGCCGGGGATGCGCGGCGGCCGAATCCAGATTCGTGCGTTGGGAATGTCCAGTTCTTCCAGCCGCTTGCGCGCTTCCACCACCCAAAGCCCGGCCGGCATATCCGGACGGTCGGCTGCATCGGTCAGTACGACGTCCATCCTTGCCGTGCCGGGGCGCTCGGAAACCACACCGCCGCGCAAGTGTCCGCCCGACAGGGCAAAGACGCTTTCAACATTGGGCATAGACTGAAGCGCCTGCTCGGCAAGGCGCGAAGCCTGATCGGTCTGCTCAGGCGTCGTGCCGGGCGGCAGGCTGATCCGAACACCGACCTGACCGTCATCGAGCTGCGGCAAAAACTCATTGCCAAGCTGGTCGGCACTCAAGACCGCGACCACAAACAGCGTCGCCGAACCGATCACCACGGCCCAGCGCAGGCGCAGCAGTCGGGCAAGAAGATGTCGATATTGT
>CAZIMY010000052.1:0-17208 GCA_964540315.1 uncultured Wenzhouxiangella sp. | reverse complement strand
CCCCGGGGCTTTGGTAAGCTGCCCGATTATTCATTCAGAGTGGAGGTCCGCTCGATGCTGCGCAAAACAGTTCTGCTGATACTGATTGCCATTGCCCTGCTGATCGCAGTGTTTGTTGGTGCGGCGTTATTGATCGATCCAGATGACTTTCGGGATGAGTTGGCATCACGGGCCAGCGAGCAGCTTGGTCGCGAGGTTCGTCTCGACGGTGCGATCGAGCTCACGATCTTCCCCTGGATCGCGCTGGACATCAAGGATGTCAGCATCGGCAACCCGGTCGGCTTTCCCGAGGCACCGGAGCTGGCTAGCATTCAGCACGCCTCAGCGTCGGTTCGCCTGCTACCTATGCTGACCGGCAGACTCGAGGTCGGTGGAGTTAGCCTGGAAGATGCTCAGATCAGCGTTGTGACTTCGCGCGACGGCGCGTCCAACCTCGACGGTCTGTTTCAAGGCGACGAAGAGGCGGCAACCCCAGACCAGCCAACTAACCTGTCCGGCTTGAGTACCGGGGCCATCGAATTCCAGAACGTCGTGCTTAGCCTGATCGATCTGGGCCAGGACACGCGCACCGAGATTGAGCTTCAAAACCTGTCTCTGTCGCCCTTCGCGCCCGGTCGAGAGGTGGCAATTGCTCTTTCAGCGCGTGTGCTTGGAGGCGATGCTGCGTTACTGACGGCATCGTTCGACGGCAGCATCAACATGACTTCGGATCTGTCCCGGATCAGTGTTTCGGACTGGACGCTCGATTTCTCCGGTGCAGGTCTTGAAGGCACGTCCAAGGGCAATCTGTTGCTGGAGCCCGCGGCGTCACCGATGCGCGTTCGGCTCGAGCCTTTCGAGCTGCTGGTCGATATCGGCGGCCGAGGCCTTCGTCTGACGGCCGAACCAACTATCGAGGCAACGCTCGGTGACGTGATCAGTGTGGACCTGCCCGGTGCGCTGTTGGAAATCGACGGCGAGATACTCAGGCTCAATGGCGAAGCGAGCCTTGGTGAGCGCATTGTCGGGCGTCTCGATGTTTCCGGCGAACGGCTGGACCTGACGCAATGGGCATCGACCGATGCCGCTGCAGCCGAACCAACGTCTGAGGGCAACGCCGACTACGCCGCCCTGCAGATCCTCGACCTTCAACTGGCCCTTGACCTGGGCGCGCTAAAGCTGGCCGAAGGTGCTCTGCTGACCAAGGTCATCGCGCGCAGCCAGTTGGTCGACGGCAAGATGAGCCTTGATCCGCTTTCGGCGAATCTTTTCGGTGGCCGGTTTGAAGGTCGCGCCCAGGTTGATTTCAATCAGAGTCCGCCGACGGTGACCGTCACGCCAAACCTGGCAGGTATCCGCGTGGCTGAACTGGCATCGCTTCTTACCGGCCAGTCGCCGGTCGACGGACAGGGCAACGTCTCCATGGATATCCGCTTCAGCGGCTTTACGCCACAGACGATGCTTTCGTCTCTCAACGGTAACGGTGACTTCGCGCTGAATGATGGCGTGCTTCAAGGCCTGGACATCCAGGCCCTCATCGACCAGGAGCTGACCACGAGCAGTCTGGGCAACATTGCCCGCGCCTTTGGCGGCGAAACCCGCTTCCGCAGCCTGTCGGGCACGATGCGAATCGAAAACGGGGTCATGCAGCTGCCCGATATGAATCTGAGCACCGCCGGTTACGGCGCCACCGGGGAGGGTCAGATAGATCTCGGCGCAAACCAGGTGAACTACGCTCTGATGCTCGACCTGGGTGACGAGACCACGGCCCGCTTGCCCGATGCCCTGCGCCGTGCCACGGGTGGCCGCATACCCTTGAGCATCACCGGCGAACTGACGCAGCCAACGGTGCGCGTCGACTTAGCCTCAATCGCCCAAGGCGCGGTGCGAGAAGAGCTCGGCCGCCGGCTGCTCGACGCGCTGCAAGACGACACAGCCGAAACACCACCCGAATCGGAGGACGAAGCTTCCGATTCTGAAGCCGACAAAGGCGAACGTCGCCGTGACGCCGCCAGCAGCCTGCTGCGCGGCCTGCTGGAATCCCGCGAAGAAAAACAGCCAGAGGAAACGGAGCCCAAGCCGGATGAGCCGCCTGACCCAGACCCTCCAACTGGCGTCGACTGACCGTTCCGGCCGTGAGAGCAGATAAGTGAGTCAGCTTTCGGGGATGATCCGCATGATCTTCCCGTTGTCCATATCGGTGACCAGGTAAAGAAACCCGTCAGCACCCTGGCGAACGTCGCGCACCCGTTCCCCGATGTCCAACCACTCTTCTGCAACGACGCGATCACCTTCTAGCACCAGTCTGACCACCCGAGCGCTGGCCAGGCCGCCGATAAATAGATCGCCCTGCCACGCCGGGAAACTTTCTCCGGTATAGAAATGCATGCCGGACGGCGCGATGACCGGATCCCAGTAGTACACCGGCTGTTCGGTACCTTCACGCTGGGTAATACCTTCGGTCACTTTGCTGCCGTTGTAGTTTTCGCCGTAAGACACCGCCGGCCAGCCGTAATTCTTTCCGGCTTCGGGTTGGTTGAGTTCGTCGCCACCGGCAGGGCCATGCTCAATGGTCCAGAGCAAACCCGTCTCCGGGTGAAGATCGGCGGCCTGAATATTGCGATGTCCCCAGGACCAGATCGCGTCGGCTTTCGCCGCATCTTCGACAAACGGATTGTCGCTCGGAATACTGCCATCAAGATTGACCCGCGCTACGGTACCAATGGTGTTGGAAGGGTCCTGAGCCAGTTCACGACTGCGGTCCATCCGGTCACCCATCGTGATGTAGACGTGGCCTTTCTGGTCAAACACCAACCTGGATCCGTAGTGCCCGCGCGAGTTGAATTCGGGTTGCTGGCGGAAAATCACCTCCACGTCGGTCAGTGCGGTGCGGTCAGCGCTGAGCAGGCCAGTCGCTGCGGCGGTGCGACTTGCGGCTTCGGTGGGTTCGGCATAGGTCAGGTAAATCCGGCGCGAGGATTCAAAGTCCGGCGCCAACGCAACGTCGAGCAAGCCGCCCTGAGACCTGGCGTGAACCGCGGGGACGCCGCCAATGGGTTCTGAAATCACTCCCTCGACGCTCACAATCCGGAGACTGCCGGGCCGCTCGGTAATCAGCATGGCGCCATCCGGTAAGAGTTCCAACGCCCACGGGTGATTCAGCCCCTCGGCCACGGTTTCAAGCCGCCAGCGCTCGGTTTCGGTCGGAATTGGGGCACGCGTCTGGCCGTCGAAAGCGGGTTCTTGCCATTCGGCATTCGGCTCCCGCGTTTCCTCGGCTGTGTTCGTCTGTGTCCGCGTTGAGTCCGCGCCGGCCGACGCTTCGGTCGCACTCGCTTCGGTCGATGCCTGCGCTACCGCTGAGTCAGGATTTAAAGTCTCGCTATTGCATGCGGCTAGACCAACAAGCAGTACCGGTGCGATCAACAACAGAATCAGTTTCATTCAGAGTCACCCAAAATGGCTAAATAATTCCATCAACATAGCATTTACGCCGGCAACAAAGGCCGAACAACGCGCGCTGGCCCTAAAATGCACAGGCGCGTCTTCGAAGAAGTCACGACATCAATGGGACAAAACGCCCCGTGCCCGGGCGCAATACTTTCCGTTCCAATCGCGGCTGTTGTCGGCAGGCGCCTGAATACCAGAGGCATCCCCCAGTAAGGAAGACACCGAGCATGAATCCGCGGAGCAAATTCAAAACGATCGTTGTCAGGCGGACAATCACCGCGCCAATCGGTGATGTCTTTGCGGTTCTGAGTGACCATCCCCGCTATACCGCTTTCAGGGGCATCAAGGACGCCCGGCTTCTTAAGGAAGGCGACAAAGAGCCCAATGGGTTGGGTGCGGTCCGCAGAATCGATCTGGGCAGCATCTGGTTTGAGGAAGAAATTACCGCCTTCAGCCCACCGTTTCGGATGGACTATCGAATTCTGCGTTCGCGACCACCCATTGAGCACGAGTTGGGGAGCATTCAGCTGGAAGAAACCGATGAAGGCACTGAAGTCAGCTGGACTTCGACGTTCTGCGTGCGAATTCCGCTAATCGGGCGATGGATCACCGGGTCGGCAGCCAAGACTGGCGAGAAGGCTTTCGCTCGCATACTCAAGGCGATCGAAACCCAGCTAAGGCAATGACAACTCTGGGCAATTAGCAAGCCTTCTCTGGCAAACCAGATTGCCGCGAGCATCCAGAAGTTGTCTTTTTCTTGGCAGAATGTCGCCGTTTCCTTTCGGCGACAAACACAAATCCGCGCGACGCGCTCAGCCCGATCGAGTCCGCAGCTCGAGCTGGTCGAGCAGGCCTTCGAGCAGCAAGACGTTGCGCCGACGACGGCTGTCAAGGTTCCAGCGAACGCCCATCGGAATCAAAAACAATCCGGCGATGAGCAGCGGCGCGGCCAGCCAGGGACTGATGGTGCCGGTGGCCGCCAGCACAATCAACACGATCGGAGGAGCAATGCCCCAGCCCTGCAGCTTTTCCTTGCGCGCCTCTCGCATATCGGCGGTCAGCGTGACCAGACTGCTGCCCGTGTCGGCGGCCGCAACCGAGATATCCAGCGACTCCAGTTGGGACAGTTCGTAGCCGCGCCCTTCCAGATCGAGAGCCCGGGTGATGCGACTGCCCAGGCTTTGATTGGGCTCCCAGACCGAGGAGGTGCCGCGCTGCCGACGCGGGCGCAGGCGTTCCTGCTCGGTCAGCATGCGCTCAAGCTGGCGATGAACGACATCTGCACCGCCAGGCACCACGCGCCGAGCGCGCGCGTAAGCTGGCCCGACCACGCGCTCAACCAGAGGGTGGTCAGCAGGGGCCGGCGGCGACAGGGCGTCGGCGCGGAACTCCGCCAACGCCCGCCGGACATGCTCGGCGGACAGGCCAACCTCCTGGCCGATGGCCAACACCTCCTGTTCGCTCAGCAGACGCCGGTCGCCGGTTCCTTGGGCGTGCTGCAACACGCTGGCCCGGGCAATTAACTGCTCCAGCCGGTCGACCGGAACGGCAAACGCTGATCGATCCTCAGCGCGCTCGCTGGGCCAGGGATGAACGTTAGCGGCGGAATCTTTAAGGCGGTCCTGAGGCATTTCTCATCCTTGTTGGAGGCTTGGCTTAACCATCAAATGCAGCTTTCATGCCATACCGAGATGAGTCGATAACTTATTGACTTCAATGATTTTTATCAACGCCCAAAGAGACAATAATTCCCGCGTCAGTCATTTTCACCAGTATTGCGGCGATAATCACCAGGTCGGCCACAGCTCCCGAAGCCAGTGAAAATCTTACCAAGGCGGCAACGTTCGATCACTGAGTTGCCTTTGCTATGGCGTGACCTTGCTGTCGATGCGAAAGAAAGAAACGACCTGTTGCAGCTGCTGGGCTTGCGCGTTCATTTCTTCAGAAGTCGATGCCAGTTCCTCGGAGGCCGACGCACTTTGTTGCGTGATGGCGTTGAGTTGCTCCATCGCCTGATTGATCTGACTGGCCCCAGAGCTCTGCTCACTGGACGCAGCACTGATCTCCTGCACCAGCCCAGACGTCTTCTCGATCGCGGGCACGATTTCGTCGAGTAGCTCACCGGCGCGCACCGCGAGGTTCACGCTGCCTTGGGCCACTTCACCAATCTCTTGGGAGGCCACCTGGCTGCGCTCGGCGAGCTTGCGCACTTCAGCCGCTACCACCGCAAAGCCCTTGCCATGGTTGCCCGCCCTGGCGGCCTCGATGGCGGCATTCAGCGCCAGAAGGTTGGTCTGATAGGCAATGTCATCAATGATCGAAATCTTATCGGCAATCGACTTCATCGCATCGACTGTCTTGTTCACCGCCTCGCCGCCCTCTCCGGCATCCGTAGCCGCCTTGGAAGAAATCGTATCGGTGACCTGGGCGTTTTCGGTGTTTTGCTCGATGGACGCCGACATCTGTTCGACCGAAGCCGTGGTTTCCTCGACGCTGGCGGCCTGCTCGCTGGCACCCTGACTCAGGCTTTGAGCGGTCGAAGAGGTCTGCTCGCTGGCCGCGGTGATGTTGTTGGCCCCGGTGATTACCGAACCGATGACGTCGCGCAGTTTTTCAACCATGCGATCAATGGCTTGAACCAATTCACCGACCTCGTCTTTCTGAGCAAGCAACGCCTGGTCGGCTTGGACCGTTAGGTCGCCATCAGCAATCTGCTTGGCGATATCCACCAAGCGCGAGATCGGTTTGCCGATACTGCGGACGATCATGACCATCAGCGGGACCATAACCAGCAGGAAAAACCCCAGAATTCCCACGGCTGACAACAACAGCGAACGCTGTGTCTGTTCGTTGATCAGCTCCGCTACGACATCCTGACGATGTGCAACGGTGTCGGCGTATACGCCAGTGCCAATCCAGTAGGGCGTGCCGGGAATCATGGTTGCATAAGAGACTTTCGGCTGAATCCCGGCCCCCGGCTTTTCGAACACATAGTTGACAAAGCCACCGCCGGATGCGGCTGCCTGGGCCAAATCCGAAACAAAGCGAACGCCGTTGTCATCTGCCGTGTTTGCAAGGTCCCGACCCTGCAAAGCCGTGTTCGTTGGTACGGTAATTACAGTCGTGTCTCGATAGACAAAAAAGTATCCCGAGTCGTCTTCTTCGAAACGAATGTCTTTCACCGCTTCGCGCAGGAGTCGTTCTCTCGCCTCGTCGTCGGCCTGATCGCTAAGTTCTGCAAGAAGCACAGACAGTGATTCCGCCATTGCATTCGTGCTTACCTGCACTTTCTCCCGCAAACCGGTCATCACCGCTTCGCCCGTCTGCTCGGTGGATACAGTCCTGAGAGAAGCCATCTGAAAGTAGAAAAACACCAGAATCAGTGCAGTGAAGATAAATACCACCACTGGAATGACCAGCAGTCGGGTTCCAAGCTTTAGATCCGTTAGTCGAGCCACTTTTCCCTCCAGTCAATCTGCCCCACGACTCAAGAGTCGCGAGTTAGGTTCCTACCCACATCGGACTATAACCGCATCAGTCAGGCATAGCAAAATGACTGGCACCCGGAATTTATATTAGTTTCAGATAATTAACCTCACCCCATTCCCCGTGTAACGAGGCAACTCAACTGCGCCCAGGAACGGCTTCGAACCTTTGTGTTCCGGCCGAGGCAATACGGTTGTCTGCACCGGTGATGGTTGAAATCACGATGCGGGTGACGCCGCAAGCGAGCGATGCGACAACGGATTCAGTCCTGCCGCGCTACGATAGACCTTTAAAGACCATGGCCTCAGGGAGCGAATGAATGCACTGGATCAACCGTTTGATCGGAGAGGGCTGGCGCCGGATAGTGACATTGAGCGTGCTCGGGCTCATTGTCCTGAGCGCATTGCTGATGTTCTGGGCCGATCATGAACCGGATCAGTTCGACGTTATCGCTGTTGCCAATGCCCGCGCCAGTGCCAGCAACCATGAAATCCGAAACGGATACGTGACAACCTCGACCCTGATTGAGGTCGTGGATACACTGCTGAACAAGCGTGGCGGCTATCTGCAAAACGATGTTTTGCCGCCATTCATATTGATGGACAATATCCCGTCCTGGGAGATCGGCGTGATTTTTCAGGCCCGCGATCTGGCCCGCGTGCTGAGAAATGATTTTAGCCGCTCTCAGACCCAGTCTGCCGAAGATCCTGATTTGGCGAGGGCTGATCCGCAGTTCAGTTTTGACTATGGTTCCTGGATTCTGCCCAGCACCGAGGGCGAGTACAAAAAAGGCATCGAGCTGCTGGAGAACTACCTGGACCGGTTGGGCCAGCCGGATCGCGGCGATGCCCGCTTCTTCGACCGGGCGGACAATCTGCGCGAATATCTCTCGCTGGTTGAAAAACGTCTGGGCAGCGTCGGCCAGCGGCTCTCGGCCAGTATTGGCGAAAACCGACTGAACGTCGATCTGACCGGTGATCCGGTTGCCCAGCAGAGCGGTAATCTGGGACGGGAAGTACGCGTCAAGACAAGCTGGCTGGAAATCGACGACGTGTTCTATGAAGCCCGCGGCACCACCTGGGCGCTGATTCACTTCCTGAAAGCCGTCGAGCACGATTTTGCGGCGGTGCTGGAGAACAAGAACGCGCAAGCCGGTTTCGCCCAGATCATCCGCGAACTGGAAGCAAGCCAGCGGCCGGTTTGGAGCCCAGTGATTCTCAACGGCAGCGGCTTTGGGCTGACCGCAAACCACTCTCTGGTCATGGCCAGCTATGTTGCGCGGGCGAATGCCGCGGTGATCGAGTTGAGGCGGCTACTCGAACAAGGCTAAAACCGGGGGCATCAGAAGGGTCGCGATCCGCACGAGACGAAGTGCAAGATCTTGGGGTGGATACAGATCACAATGAGACCGATGAGCCCGAATCGAGCGCAACGGATTCAATTCACGCCGCCCCACGGGAGCCGGCGGCATGGAGTGCAGTGATGGAAACCGAAATACCACAGGATCAGGAAACCACGCCGGAAGTCCTTGACCGAGAGCTGGTCAATTCCGTCCTCAAGGCGGTTGACGCCAACAATCCCGATCAGGTCAGTGAACTGCTGGAGCCGCTGCACGCGGCCGATGTTGCCGATCTGATCGAACAGATCGGGACGGCCGAGCGCCAGGCGCTGGTTGAAGTCTGGGGCGACAACATAGACGGCGACGTGCTGTCCGAGCTTGACGAGTCCATCCGCGAACCGGTGCTGGGCCTGCTCTCGTCTGAGATTCTGGCCGAAGCCATCAAGGACCTCGACTCCGACGATGTCGTGGATCTTGTAGAAGATCTCGCCGAAGAGCAGCAAATTCGAATTCTTGGCGCACTCGACGCAATCGACCGCGTCGGCGTGGAAAGCGCGCTGTCCTACCCCGAGTATTCCGCCGGGCGCTTGATGCAGCGCGAACTGGTGGCGGTACCGCAGGACTGGAGCGTCGGGCAGGCAATCGATTTCGTTCGAAACGCCGAGGAGTTGCCAGATCAGTTCTATCACCTGATTCTGGTCTCACCGGCCATGAAGCCGACGGGCTACGTGGCGCTGGGGCGCCTGCTGTCATCGAGGCGCGACAGCAAGTTACTGGATCATCTCGAACCTAGCTATCGCACGGTCACTGTGACCGACGAAGAGTCGGACGTCGCCTATCTGTTCAACCATTACCACCTGATTTCAACGCCGGTCGTCGACGAGGATGGCCGCCTGGTCGGAGTGATCACCATCGACGATGCGATGGCGGTACTGGATGAGGAGCATGAGGAAGACATGCTACGCATGGCCGGGGTCGACGAGGACTCGAGCCTGGCAGATACGGTGATTCAGACGACCAAGGGTCGAGCCGTGTGGCTGATGGTCAATCTGATTACGGCCATCGTTGCCTCGCTGGTGATCGGCATGTACGCCGATACCATCAATCAGATGGTGGCGCTGGCCGTGCTGATGCCGATCGTTGCTTCTATGGGGGGTAATGCCGGCACCCAGACGATGACCGTTGCCGTTCGCGCCATTGCCACGCGTGAGTTGACGGCCAGCAACGCACTGCGCGTATGCTGGCGCGAAATCACGGTTGGCGCCATCAATGGCCTGGCCTTCGGTTTATTGATGGCCCTGGTTGCCGGGTTCTGGTTTGGTATACCGATGCTCGCCGCAGTGATCGCCATCGCGATGCTGCTGACCTTGATCGCAGCTGCTTTGGGGGGCATCGTAATCCCGATTGCGCTGGACAAACTCGGCATTGACCCCGCACTGGCCTCCGGACCGTTTGTCACTACCGTAACCGACGTCATCGGATTCTTCGCCTTTCTCGGCCTGGCCACGGCCGTGTTGATGTAGCCGAAGCGATTGTTGAGCGGCAGACGGCTATCCATATTCCGGCGTCTACCCCTTGCCAGGAACGCTTCGGCGTGTTTCTCGCCAGCGCCTGATGGTCGGATTGGGCTGAAAGAAGACCGCACTGTTCCAACGACAACCCTAGGGCCATGCCTCGCCGATATCCGGCGGTCTTTGCCCGCGGATCAACGATCAGGCATCCTGAAGCTTGATCTTGAGGAGCTCCTCGAGCTGACCGACCACTTTCTGATGCAGGCGCTCAATGCGCGCCAAGCCGTCTTCGGGGTCAAACCCGGACTCGTCCTGGCGAGCTCGGACAAGAGATTCAGCCAGTTGGTGAAGTTGACTATGGGACTCAATGAGCTCGTCGGACACGCTGGTCTCACCAGCCATCGAGTCTTGGGCCTCTCTGATCCAGGCTGCAAACATGCAATGGCTGGCATCGGCAGGCACCGGGGTCTGATGAGGGTGGTCAAGGAATTGTCGCAGCTGCGCGATCCAGGCATTGTGCTGCACGAAAGCAAACAGCGCTTTGGTTTCGACGCTAGGCTGATCGTTGTACGAGCGCCAGGCCTCGGGCAGCGACCACTGCCGGCTCCATGCGATGACTTCATCGGCCGGCATTGGACGGGCAATCGCATAGCCCTGGCCCAGCTCGCAGCCGCAGGCCAGCAGCAGCAGGCCGTGCTGGATGGTCTCCACCCCCTCGGCAATACAGCTTCGCCCAAAGGAGTCGGCCATGCTCAAAACGCCTTTGAGGATCGACAAGTCGTCAGGATCGACCAGCATGTCGCGGACAAACGAAGCATCAATTTTCAGCAGGTCGGCTTTCAGCCTTTTCAGGTAGGTCAGTGACGAGTACCCGGTGCCAAAGTCATCGATCGCAAACCTCACACCACGGGCTGAGCATTCCTGGATAACCCGCTGGACCCGAGAGATATCCTGCAAGGCGCTGGTCTCGACAACTTCGATCTCGATATCATCGGCCGCAACAAGTGGATGAGCTGCCAGGCACTGATCAAGATCTTCGATGAAATCGACCTGCAGCAGGGTGTAGCCATCCATGTTGACGCTGATCGGGACGGTATGACCGGCTTTTTTCCAGGCCGTCAGCTGGTCGGCGGCTGCATTAAGAACCCAGAGGCTGAGCGCTTTCATGACATCCAGCCCCTCAAGCTCCGGCAGAAATTGACCCGGGGCCAGAAACCCGTCTTCGGGGTGATGCCAGCGAATCAGCGCTTCCGCTCCGATAATCGCGCCGGTTTTCATATTGACCTTGGGTTGATAGTAAAGAACGAACTCCCCGCTCTCCAGCCCGCGTCGTACTTCGGCCACGCGCTGATTCAGGTAGCGCACCTGTGAGTCCTGCGCGAGGTCGAAACTCCGATAACAGTTTCTTCCCGCCTGCTTGGCCTGATACATCGCCTGATCAGCCTGGCGAATCAGTTGATCGCCATCAAGATTGGCACCCGGATTGAACCAGCTCAAACCGATGCTGGCCGACAGTTGATGGGCTTCATGACCAAGGCTGATCTCCTGAGCGAGGGCGCCCAGAACGCGGCGCATCACATTCTGAATATCCTCACCGGCGGAAACATGTTCCATGATCGCGACAAATTCATCGCCGCCAATGCGGCCTAGAAGATCCTTGTCCCGGAATGACTGGCTCAGCCGCTCGCCAACTATTTTCAGAACACGATCCCCGGTGGAGTGGCCATGCCGGTCGTTGATTTCCTTGAACCCATCGAGATCAATGTAGGCCACCGCAAGGCTGGTCTGGTTCTGGCACGATCGCGTCATGGCAGCGTCGATCTGACGGGAAATCTCAAGGCGATTCGGCAGTCCAGTCAGCGGGTCTTTTTCAGCAAGACTCTGGAGCCTGTCCTGGTTCTCCTTGAGTTCCGTGATATCCGAAAGCAACGACAGGTAACGGGTCGGTTTTCCGAACTCGTCATGGATGACGCTGATGGTTTGTCGGGCGGCAAACAATTCGCCATCTGAACGATGGTTCCATATCTCTCCGGACCACTTCCCATGCCGCTGCAAGGCCCCAAACATATCCTCATAAAAAGACAGGCCATGACGGCCGGACTTGAGAATGCGCGGGTTCTTGCCAACAGCTTCCCTGGTGCTGAATCCGGTGATGGTGGTAAACGCGGTATTGACGGAGAGAATCGTCCCCTCTACATCGGTAATGAAAATACCCTCATCGGCATGCCTGAACACCGTACTGGCTTCGGTCAGGCGGGCATCGGTTTCTTTTCTTGCCGTAATATCTCGAATGTAACCGTGCCACAGAACGCTACCGTCGTCCTGTTTTTCAGGCTGGGCGAGACCCTCCACCCAGATCGTCGTTTTGCCGTCAGGAATCGCGCGATGCTCAGAGTGCCATAACTCAAGCGTATGGAAAGAGTGGGTGATGCTCTCGAGTACCTTATCAAGGTCATCTGGATGTACGCTCGCCAGAGCCATTCCGGCGTCATTGATGACCTCGTCAGGCTTGATGCCATAGACATCAAAAATGCCGCCGCTTGCATAGGGAATCGCTGAGCGACCGTCCGGCCACTGCTGATATTGATAGATAGCCCCCGGGACCTGATTGGTCAGCTTGCGAAGCCGGCTGAGCGTATCGCGCTCCAGCGCTTCGGCTTTCTTTTTTTCAGTGATGTCCTGATGTGTGCCATACATCCAGACGGGTTCGCCATTGTCGTCGTACTCGACGGCGCGGCCGCGATCCAGCACCCAGACCCAGTCTCCATTCTTGTGGCGCATGCGCGCTTCTACGTTGTAAAAGTCAGATTCGCCGTCGAAGTAGGCTTTGAGTGCCTGCTCCGAACGGGCAAGGTCTTCAGGGTGGCAAGCGTTCAGCCAGGTGGAAATATCAATGGGCGCCAGCTCATCGAGCGTGTAACCAATGATTTCTGCCCAACGCTCATTGAATCTAGCCTCTCCGGTCTGGACATTCCATTCCCAGGTGGCGGTCTTTGTCGCTTCAAGCACGTCGTTGAGACGCGAACTCTCCTGCTCGGCGGCCAGGCGACTCAGTTCCTGGTCGGTCACATCCTGGACTACACCAATCGACCGTAAGGGCTGACCCTCGCGATCAAAAGTGGCCTCACTTCTTGCCTTGATGTAGCGTAAAGCCCCGTCTGTCCTTACGATTCGGTAGGTGATTTCATAAGGGGCTTGCTGGCGCAGAGATCTCTCGAACGTTGCTTGGACGCGCTCTCGATCTTCCGGATGAATTACCTGATAAAACCCTTCAAAGCTGGGCCCGGCTGCGTCCGGATTCATTCCTAACAGTTCAAAGATCCCCTTCGACCAAAGCAGCTGATTGGTTTGATGGTCTATCGTCCATGGCCAGAGACCACCGATACGTTGTGCTTGGATAAGGTGGAATGGCGTTTCAAGTAAAGGATTAAAAATTTCACGACGCTCAGTGACTGGTTCGAGCAGCACATCAATGACTTTTGCATCAATTGCGTTTTTATGTGCGACAGCGGTTAGCGCGAAAGCGCAAACTCCATCGGCTTTAGTAACAAGAGTACATTCATATCCTCGAACTACGCCCAGCTCCAAGCATTTATCAACCAGCTTTTCATATGGACTTTCGTCCGGGCACAGGTCTTTAAAGCTGTGGCCGATTGCTTTGGCTGAAACGTCTAGACCGAAAAGGCGCGCCATCTGGGTGTTGGCCATGACGATCAGCCCGTCGCGATCAGGCAGAATGCGGCATGCGGCAATCGGCAACGCATCAAAGGCATCCGCAAAGTCCTGCAGCATCTTTTCTTGCGAAAGTGGCTTGGACATGCCGAAATGCTCTATAACGAATAGCCTCCGATGATAAATGACTCTGCTCCGGCTTGCATGCTTGGCCTTGCATAGACATATGCCCACGTAACGCCCGTCTGAGGAAAAAATTTCGCCAGCTGCGCCGACCTCGGGTGGCGCAGGAGAAAAATGGGCCAAAGCCACAGTAAAAATGCGGGTGCATCGAGCGAGCAAGCAGAAACTGTAATATCGTGGTGGATGAACCCGACTGCGAGATCATGATGAGAGTAATGCAAGCCTGCCTGACCTGTGGCCTGCTGGCGCTGACGGCCATGCACGAGCCCGCTGAAGCGGCCGCGCCCGGGACCTGGAAGTTCAGCGGAGACCTGCGCGCGATCTATTCGGCCTCTTGGCGAGATACCCGCTCTGGAGCGGAAACCGACAGCGACGGCTTCGGCGGTCGACTGCGAATGCGATTGCAAAACAATATCGATAACAATTGGCGCATTCAGGGCCGCTTTGCAACGCGCTATGAGGACAGCGGCAACGACCCGGAATTCTATATTCGTTCGGCACGTGAGAGCGCGACGTCCATTGAGCCGGGCTCCATGACCCTGGACGAACTGTTCGTTCAGTATCGATCCGACGATGGCCGCACCGAGTTTCGGGTCGGACGCCTGCAGAGTAATTTCAAGCTGCCGCTGATCACGGGCAAGAGCCTGGACCGTAATCAGGCCTCGAATATTGATGTGGGCTGGACCGATGGTTTCTACCTGGGTCGCCAGCTCAGCGAGCGCTGGAAGGCGACCATTACCGGTCAGTACAACAGCCGCGAGGGCAACGGCATCGTTACCCGCGATCCGCTGCAGTTCAATGACTCCGGAAGCCGCATCAGCACCTTCGCCACGCTGGAAAGCGACGCCGAGCTCGGCCCGATCTTCCTGCGCGCCGTTGCCCTGACCTGGTACCCCGACGCCCTGGCGGACAACGGATTCCAATCGCCGGAACGCGATGACTACGCCGCCGTTACTCTCAAGATGGCCGCCGGCTGGGACGTTGGCGCAACCATCGGCACACCGGCGACCCGACTGGTCGTCGCCGGATCAATGGGACACGCTCTCAATCGGCCGGACAATGCGGTGGTTGGGATACCCCAAAGCGGCCAGGCCGACGGCCTGGCCTGGCAGCTGGGCGCCGACCTCGTCGAGATTTTTCCCCGTCATACCGCAGGCATTGTGATCGGGCAGGCGGACGCTGGCTGGCTGATCTCCAACGATTACCGCGCTAACGACTCGCTGGCCGAGTTTCGCTGGAGCTGGCAGATTACCGAGCCCCTTCGCCTGCAGTTCAGGGCCCGCTGGCGTCAGGAACAGGAGCTGCGCGAAGGCGCCGTCATTGCCCAGCGCGACCGGGACTTCCGTCTGCGCGCCACGATGAAATTCTAGGTGCCCGCAGGACAAAGACCGCTCTTAATTGACACGGCCGCTTGCCATTGGGCGGGCCGATTACAGGCTCGCCAATTCTTCAGCGCTGAGGTTTGCAATCCCAAGCGTGTCTGGCGTTCGCAGTGCTTCAGCCCGGTAGTCGCGCGCCATGACGATTGATGCAAGCTCAATAACCGAATCGATCGCTGGCACAGCCACGTCAAGCTGTTTAGCCAGCGTCGACATGAAGACAAGCCCGTAACCGACGTCTTCGTTCAGGTAGCGATGGTCAAGCTTCGGCTGCGCCCCAATCCCTTGAAAGCCTGGCGCATTGCGGTAGCCTGTACCGTAATTGTCTTCGAGCATATAGCCTTGTCGAATGCCCATCTCGGGGTCGGTATGAATGGTGATACCGAGCTTTTTGCCGATTGCGATGCGCTCCTTGTCCAGCGCTTCGATCAGTCTTCCTACCGAATCACTCACGCCTTCTTCGTAGAACAGAAAGTCGCCTTCGGTCATTTCAATCCGCGCGACATTGCTGAGTGTTACTGCCGGGTGAATAACCGGGTTGGCGTTCTGCAGGCTGGTTTGTAATACGCCGTCGGCGGCTTCCATACTCGGATACACATCCGAAACGAGCTGGAGGATATCGGCGGTATGCGTCTTGGGCAATGCTGCCAGAAGATTGCCGGCCTTGAGCTTCAGAAATACCCTGATTTCCGCTGGACCAACAACTCGCACCGCGTAGTGCAGCGTCGATGTCTCGGCAACGCGAATAGCATGGTCCTCGACAGCGAGGCCTGCGGCCTTCTTGAACGCGAGCGCGCCGCCGCAAGAGCAAGGCGAAACGATCACAGTCTGCCCCGAGTTCAGCTTCCCGGCTACCTGTTTGCCAAAGGGCTCAGTACTGTAGGCAGGCCCCACTACGTAGATCAACTCGGCATTTTTCAACGCCTGTTCAATATCATGCCCTGCATAGGCAATCCTGGCTGTTCCCGAGATATCGCCTTCGGCAACAATCTCCCCACGCTCGGCCACCGCTTTAATGTTCTCGGCGAACCGAGGGAAGTCAAACAGACGTACGTTGTGCCCGTGCATCGCGCAATCGAACGCGACAGCCATGCCTCCGGCTCCGGCCCCCAGGACGGTGATGTTCATCAGCGTTCTCCTTAAGGAATTCACTTTGATCCAAGCCTGCAGTTTAGATCACAACGGGCCCTTCGGCCGCTGCTGGTCTGTGCCGGAGCATTCGCGCCGGCACTGGTGCTCATTCCGAGGGAAGATCAGACCCCCGCCCCGCTTTCCGCGTTGTCCAGCGACTGCAAGAGGTCTTGTTCCTGATAAGCGGGGTTGTTGACCTTGGTTGTCACGCGGTGCGCAATCAGGGCATCCCCCGGCGGCGGGACGATCAGGGTCCCGGCCTCATCTGCAGATCCCGTGAGCCAGGTTGACCACTGATCGGGACCCAGCAGGACCGGCGCGCGGTGGTGACCAATCTCGCGCAGCAGCGAGTTCGGCTCCGCTGTGACCAGCGTGAATGAGCGAAATGCCGCCCCATCGGCCGGCTGTGTCTCATCCCACAACCCCGCCATCACCAGCATCGGTGCCTTGGCTGGCAACACTCGCCAAGGTTGTTTGGGCTTGGTGCGCTGGTCCCACTCGTAGAACCACGAAAACGGGACCAGGCAGCGTTGGTTGCGCCGCCAGGCATTGCGGAAGGTCGGCTTCTTGGCCACCGTATTCGAAAACGACTCGCCCGGCTCGGACCGGCAGTTGGCAGTGGAAAATTTTGGCAGGTCGCCCTTCATCCAGCCGGGGACCAGCGGCCAGACCATGCGAGCGAGTTCTCGTTGATCGTTACCGTTCGCGATGACCGCAGGTAGCTGGGTCCAGTCGACTCCATCGCCACGGCGGCTTGAGGGCGCCACGTTAAGCCGCCGAAAATGACCGGCGGGCGCCTCCCCGGTAATGTTCAGGTAGTCGTAGACCTTCTTCCACGAAAAGTCATGGCCGCCGCGTCCGCACATGGCCTCTATGGTAGCGCGCCTTCATTCGGGTTCGGGCGCAACGACCACTAAAGAGCATCAGAACGGCGTAACCGGAGCAGCAGGTGGGGTTGAACGGGAGTCTTTTAAAAAAGCCAGCTATGGGCAGAAGCAAACGGCATAAATGACCGTGCATTAAACAGACGTTAGCGCAAAGACAGCCATCAGACGTGCCGAATTGAGAAAAGCAAGAA
>CAZIMY010000051.1:0-17297 GCA_964540315.1 uncultured Wenzhouxiangella sp. | reverse complement strand
ATGGACGGTTTTGTTGGCGATCGCGGCCTTTTCCACCTCCCTGCTGGGCACGTTCCTGGTGCGTTCCGGCGTGCTGACCTCGGTGCATGCCTTTGCGACTGACCCGGAACGAGGCGTCTTCATTCTCGCCTTCATGGCGGTGGTCACGGGCTCGGCACTGACCCTGTACGCCATCCGTGCCCCCCGAATCATGATGGGTAAAGGCTTTGACTTTGTCAGCCGAGAGACTGCTCTATTGCTCAACAACGTGTTTTTCACCGTCTCGGCAGGCATGGTGCTGCTCGGCACGCTTTACCCATTGGTCATCGACTTCATGGGCTGGGGTCAGATTTCTGTCGGTCCTCCCTACTTCGGCGCCATGTTCATTCTGTTGATGACGCCGGTCGTCATGCTGATCCCACTCGGACCTATGAGCCGCTGGGGCCAGGACGATCTTAAGCGCGTCATGGCGCCGCTCCTGATTTCGATGGCGATTGCCGTTGTCGGCGGCCTGGTGATTGCTGCTGCGATTGGAGCGTTCAACCTGCGCGCCATCACCGGCTGGGTTGGCGGCCTTTGGCTCATTCTCGGGTCTTTCAGCTATCTGATGCGGTATAAGGACCAGATTCGCAGATTCTCCCTGCCGCGCGGCCAGATGGGAATGATCCTGGCCCACGCCGGTGTCGGTGTCTTCGTGATCGGCGTTGGCATGGTTGAATCCATGACCTATGAACGTGATATGCGCTTTGAGCCCGGCGATCGCCTGGAAGCTGCTGGCTATACCTTCCACCTGCACGAGGTGGCCCAGGTCAAGGGGCCGAACTGGATCGCCCAGGAAGGACGGTTCACCGTGTATCGCGGCGATCGGGAGCTTGGTGCCATGCTGCCCCAGAAGCGGCTTCATCATCGAGGACAGCAGCTCATGACGCAGGTTGCACTGCGCCCAGGACTGTTCCACGATCTCTACATCGCGCTGGGCGAACCAATGCAGGATGGCACGGGTGCCTGGAGCATCCGCGTGCACATCAAGCCTTTCGTACGCTGGATCTGGGGCGGAGCAGTGCTCCTTATGATCGGCGGGCTACTGGCTGCCTCTGATCGGCGGTACTGGAAAAAGCTGCGCGAAGAAGCGCGCGAAAGCGCCGGCGAGGGTGGAGAAGTGCCCGCATGATCAAAATGCTCGTGCCGCTGGGCGTTTTCGTCGGGCTGGTCTTGCTGCTTCTGATCAGCCTGCCGACGGCCGAGCAACGCCGTCAGGTCGAATCTCCCCTGGTCGGCAGAGAAGTCCCAAACTTCACGCTTCCGGGTCTGCGCGATCCTGAAGTGGAACGCAGCACGCAAGACCTTCGCGGGCAGCCTTTCATCATTAATGTCTGGGGCAGCTGGTGCTTTTCCTGCCGGGTTGAGCATCCTTTCATCGAGCGACTGGGTCGCGAGGCGGGCATACCGCTGGTCGGTTTCAACTGGCGTGATGAGCGCGAAGACGCATTGGCCTGGCTAAACCAGTTCGGAGATGCCTGGACTTTTCACATGGTTGACGAAGAAGGCAGGGCCGCCATCGACCTCGGTGTTTACGGCGCGCCGGAAACGTTCCTGATTGACCATCGTGGCGTGATTCAGCACAAACTGATCGGGCCGGTCAACGAAGAAATTTATGCTGATTTGATGCAGCGAATTGAAAAAATGCGCCTGGAGGCGGAATCGTGAGACGGACTTCAAGCGGGTTTTTATATCTGGTGTTGATAACCCTCCTCGCCGGTGGCCTTGTTGCCGGTCAGGCAACGGCACAAAGCGAGACGCCTGGCACCAACAACGAAGGGGCCGTGCAGGAGCAGCCTGGAGGGACCTCTCCCGCGGTCCAGCGCGGACAGATGGGCACCATGGTGACACCGATTGAACCCCTTCCTTTCAGGAGTGAAACTGAGCGGCGCCGTTACAAGGCGCTGACCGGCGAGCTCAGGTGCACGGTGTGCCAGAACGAAGCGCTGTCAGAATCGACAGCCCCGCTGGCTCGTGACATCCGCATGCAGGTTTTCAGCATGCTTCAGGAAGGGAGCTCGGACTTCGAAATTCGTAGTTTCATGGTCGACCGCTACGGCGATTTTGTCTTATACCGGCCGCCGCTGGCCGGGCATACCCTTCTGCTCTGGGCGGGACCGGCCCTGCTTCTCCTGGGTGCCTTGATCGGCACGCTGATTGTGATCAAAAAGAGACGTCAAGCCTTGTGACTTCCGTAACTTTCCTCATATTGGCCGCTTGTGCGGTACTCGTTGCTGCCTTCTTCATTCTGCGCCCCCTGCTCGATGGAAATCCGAAGCGAGCGGGTGTACAGCGTCGATTGGACGCCCTGGATGAATTGATCGACGAGCTCGATCCAAAAGACTATTCGGAGCGTCGCCGCAAGCTCCGCAAGGAGCTGCTCGAATCCGGAGGAGACAGCTCGGTGCCAAAAAGCATGGTCGTGGGGTTGGCGATTGCCGCTCCTCTGGCGACTTTCTTGCTTTATCAACTGGTGGGAACGCCGGAGGGTCTCACTCCGGCTGAAGATCCGGTCACCGAACTGCGCGCTGACCTCATCGAACTGGCCCATAGTCTTGAGAGCAACCCCGATAATGCTGAAGGCTGGGCCGAACTCGGCATGGCCTACAAGAACATCCAGGAATTCTCTTCGGCTCAGCACGCCCTGCGGCGCTCGCTTTATATTAACGACGACAACCCCTTCATCAAAGTCGAATTGGCCGAGACGCTCATGTTCATGGGGGGCCGGGACGGTCTGCCCGCCGAATCCCGTCAGTTGCTCACCCAGGCGCTGATCGCCGATGCCAATAACCAAAAAGCGATGTGGCTGATGGGCATTGGGGCCTTCCAGGCCGGCAATTTTGAGCGCGCTCTTGTCTGGTGGGAGCGTCTGGTTCCGCTCTTGGATCCAAACTCTTCTGTCTATAACTCGGTTGCCCGGCAGATTGCCCAGGCGCGTGTAGAACTGGGCCAGGATCCCGGTGAATTACCGCCCCCGCGACAGGCGCCACCGCTCCGGCCCGGGCAAGAGACCCTGCCGCCAGGTCATCCATCAACAACACCAATGTCCGCACCCCAACAAACGGCAGGGCCACTCCCGCCGGGTGTGACGTCAATGCCACCGGGTCACCCCACAGCAGAGCAGCCACAGACGCGCCCGGGACCCGTCGACTCTTCAGCCGCCCTGCCGCCCGGTCATCCACCAATGGAAGCCGCGCCGGAACCCCCGGCTATGGCCAGCGACCCTGGCGCTGGTGCGCCGGCAGCCAGCGGACCCAGCTTTGGCGTCGAGCTCGATATTGACCCGGCTTTGAAAGAAGGCCTGAGCGGCAGCGAAACTGTTTTCGTGGTTGCCCAGGCTGCCGCCGGGCCACCCACCCCGCTGGCCGTGAGGCGGATGACTGTAGCCGACCTGCCGACTCGCATCGGGCTCAGTGACGGCGATGCCATGGTCGACGGAATGAATATTTCGACGTTTCCGGAGATTGTCATTACCGCCCGGGTTTCAATGACCGGCGGTGTGCAGGCTCAACCCGGTGACCTTCAGGGCAAAAGCGATGCCGTTTCGGTGCTCGATTTACCCGGTACGCGGGTCAATATTTCCGAACGGCTGTAATCGCGGCAAATTCTGTCGAGGCTTCCAGCTGGCGCCAACTCGCCAGCCCAATTCGCTAGCCCAATTCGGCCGCCAGGTCCTGGCGGCGAATCTTGGCGTTGTGACGGATATCGACCGGGAAGGCTTTGCTGAACTCCACCCGACTGATGCCGAACTTCTTCGCCACATCTTCAACCCGATCCCGAACCGAGTCGCGATCGGCGCCAGGCTCCAATTCAATCACCACAGCCGGACACTGATGGCCGACGGGGCCTAGTCCGACGAGAGCGCTTCGATAAACACCTTCAAGTGCATTGACCGGTCCCTCGACACACTCCGTGTAAAGCTCCCCTTTTTCCGTTTGAACTCGCTCTGACTTACGGCCGCAAAACCAAAGACGCCCCTGCTCGTCGCACCAGCCCAGATCACCCATCCGATGCCATATGCGGCCATCAGCATCGGTCATTTTGGCTTCTCGGGTCTGCTGTTCCCGCGCCCAGTAAGTATCCGTCACCGTCGGGCCCCAGACACAAATCTCCCCGATTTGCCCGGATTCCACGTCAACGGCCTGTTCGGCAAGATCGACGGCACGGTCAGAGATTGATATCACGCGCACCTGGTTGGCAGACAGGGGCTGACCGACGCAGATACCTCTTCCTGCCCGATTGCCCGCCGAGAGCGGACCGACAAGGTCGCGGCCGGCCACGGTCGCAACCGGCAAGCACTCAGTCGCGCCATATGGCGTATGAATATCGGCGTGCGATTCAAGTGCCTTATGCATACGCTCAATGACTTTCGGCTGCACCGGTGCTCCTGCGGACAGCACGCGTTTTAGCCCAGGCAGTCGGATCTGATTGGCCTGAAGATACTGGGTCAACGTGTTCATCAACGCCGGCGAGCCAAACAAGTTGGTGACCGAGTACTCACGAATCAAACTGACCAGCATTTCCGGGTCGACCCGAGCCGGACGCGTGAAATCCATGGGAGGAATCACTGTCGTCATCCCCAGGGCTGGATCGAACAAGGCAAACGGCGGAAAGGTCGGCAGATCAACCTCGCCCGGTCGAATTTCATAGGCGTCGCGAACCAGGTCTACCTGCGCGGCAAAGTGACGATGACGGTAGACAACCCCCTTTGGAATACCGGTTGAACCCGAAGTAAAAAGGATGGCTGCCGGGTCATCGGCTTGAACGTCGCGAGAGACCGCCGAAGACACCGCGGTTTTGGCAAGGTCAGCGTATCGGACTCCGCCCCACAGCAATCGCGGCCCGACCGTAATCAGCCGTTTGACGTAGCCCCGACCCCAGCCCAGCAGCAAACGCGCCAGCTGCGCCCTGGTCACTCCCAGAAACACCGAAGGCCGCGCTTCAGCCAGGCAGGTCTTGAGCGGTTTGACGCCAATACCGGGATCGATCAGCACCGGTACAGCACCCACTTTAAACAAGGCAAAAAAAAGCGCAAAGAACTCGACTGACGGCGGCACCATGAAAGCCACTCGGGTGCCAGGGGCAATCGACAGACCGGCAAGCCCCTCGGCCAGCCGATTCGACAATTCATCAAGCTCTCTGTAGGTGTAACGGCGGTCCTGCCAACCCTGCCGGGTGCGCCTGGTCGGGACAATCAGTGCAATGCCGTCCGGCTGATTCCGGGCCTGACGGGTCAGTGCCTGGGCGATGTTCATAAGCTGCTCCAGTCAGCTAACCGAAAAAGCGCTGAGCCAAAGGTAGGATTCGGTCAGCCGCATCTTCAAGAACGTAGTGTCCGGCGTCGTCGTAGTATTCAACCGGCGCATCCGGCAGCTTTTCGCGCCAAATGGCCAGCACGTCGTCGTTAAACACGAAATCTTTGGCGCCCCAGGCAAACTGGACGGGCTTGTCTGCCAGCACGGCGAGCTTATTTTCGGTCTCGGCCAGCACCGACCACGCTGGATCGTCTGGCGTCAGCGGAATATCCTGAACGAAGCGAAGTGTGGCCAAACGCTCTGCCGGAGGACCCGCGTAGGGCGCCACAAGGCCCGAGGCGACCTCAGGGTCGAGCCTATTGGCGGTTGCCATGCGAATCGCCAGACCGGAAAAAGCGTTGAAGCGATGAATCAGAAACGCGCCGAGGCGTGTCCGGGCAAATTTAAGCGAGCCGGGCAGCGACCGACCCGCCGGAATATTGAAAGCCCATGTGTTCAAAATCAAAACACGGCGCACGCGCTGCGGGTTCCGCACAGCCCAGGAAAGACCGATAGCTCCACCCCAGTCATGGACCACGAGATCAATCTCGCGCTCGGGCTCGACCTCGTTCATCCAGGCCCCGAAGTCATCGACACGACTCTGAAGGGTGTAGTCATAGTCAGCATCTGAAGGCCGATCCGATAGACCCATGCCGATATGATCCGGCACCAGGCAGCGATGAGTGCTGGAAAGTGCATGAATCAGATTTCGATAGTAAAACGACCAGGTCGGGTTTCCATGCACCATCACGACCGGCTGGCTACTCGGCGACCCCTGGTCGAGGAAGTGCAGCTTCAAGCCAGTTTCGAGTTCGAAAAAATTCGACTCAAATGGATACAAAGGAGAGGAGAACATTGTGATGGTTTCCGGTTCGCGGGTTCCGGTTTCAGGAGTGGCCCCGCCCCGGCAAACCGGAAACCGGCGACCGGAACTCAAAGTTTTTACCAAACCACCTCTGACATGGCGCAGTTCAGGCCAGAACCGATACCCATCAGGGCTATACGATCACCACGCTGAACGCTGCCGTTGTCGACAATATGGGCCAGCACCGTCGGAATCGAGGCCGGGCCAATGTTTCCCAGGCGCGGAAAGATACGGTGAACGGTCTCAGGCTTCGCGCCAAAAGCTCTAATAACAGATTCAGTATGGGCCTTGGAGACCTGATGAATCACGACATGATCCAGTTCCTGAACGACCCAGCCGAGCACCGTGCGGGCAGCGGAAAAGGTCACCGTGGCCAGCTTCATCCCCTCGACAAGCAGAGTCTTGGTATCGGTCCACATCTGATGGTTCCATCCGCGGCACAGCATATTGAACTGGGTCGCCGCGCGGGCCACCCCGCCGCGATACTGGTGGCCTTCCGGGTGCAGATCGCCCCGCGTCATTACCATGGCGGCAGAGCCGGAGCCGAGGGTAAGACTGGCAAACTCAGCCCTGAACTGTTTTTCGGTGACGTCGGGCTGTCGCAAGCGCTCGATCGTGTGTTCATTGATCTCTCGACTATTTTCGCCGTTGACGATCAAGGCGTAGTCGATCTCGCCGCGCTCGAGCATCTGTCCAGCAATGTTCATGCCGTTGACAAAAGCGAGGCAGGCATTGCCGACATCAAAGCTTTCGCAGGTTTCAGAGAGCTGGAGATTGCCGTGGACCAGGCAGGCGGTCGAGGGTTCAAGAAAATCGCGGCACACCGAGGTGTTGATCAGAATACCGACCTGCTTGGGGTCGATATCGGCGCGTGCCAGGGCCTCACGTGCAGCCAGGGTTGCGCCATCTGAAGGCTGCATGCCCACATCCCACAACCGCCGCTCGTGGATGCCGGCCAGGTCAATCAGCGGATTGCCAGCCACCCCTAACCGTTTCAGTGTCGGCGCAAGTCGTTCAGCCACCTCTTCACTGGCAATCGTGTGCGGCGCCTCTATGGCGGCAACGGACTTTACGACGACGTTCTCATACAGCATGGCAAACTTCCAGGCCTCTAAACGGGCAAATGTAAATCGAGCGGATCATTATATAGGTTCGTCGATCAGGCGGTTGACCAGCGACCGGAGGGCAAGCGGCCGGAGAGGTTTATGGAGCAGATCACAGCCCGCCTCAGCCGCAGCATTCTTCAGGTCAGCCGTATGATCCGCGCTGATCAGAACCACCGGCGCCTTACAACCTTCGCCACGCAAGCGCTGCAACAAACCAAGCCCGGTCTCCCCTCCATTCAGATGGTAATCCAGCACCAGCAGTGAAAAACCCGTGCTTCTGGCCCAGGCGAGCGCTTTTTCGCTGCAGTCAGCGGACTTGATCCGATAGCCCCAACCCGACAGCAAAGCGTCAAGTGACTGCAGCATTGCCGGATCGTTATCGACCACCAGCACGGAAGCCGACGCCGACACGGACTCGCGCCGCGCATCGCTCTTTGGTTCTGCGATCGGCTCAACCCGCTTGACGCAGACCCCAAACATCGCCCCCCGCCCCGGCTGGCTCTTGAGGACGATCTCATGGTCAAGCAGCCTTGCCATCCGATCTGCGATCGCCAGACCCAATCCCAGGCCGGGCGAGTGCTGGTTGGTGTCGAGCCGGCGAAATTCCTCGAAGATCGCCTGTCGCTGATGCTTGGCAATGCCGTCGCCCGTATCCCAAACGCCGGCCAACATGCAGGGCCCCTGTCTTCGCGCCCCGATCAAAATTCGGCCACTTCGGGTATATCGCACCGCATTGGACAAAAAGTTCTGCAGGATTCGCCTGAGCAATTGCGGATCGCTTTCCACCCAAGCGCCCGTGGGAAGGTAATTGAGCTTGAGACCCCGCTCATTGGCAAGCAGCGAAAATTCGCCGTAGAGCTGACCAAACAATTCCGATAGCGGGAAGCGGGTAATACGAGGCTGCAAGCCGCCGGCGTCAAGGCGGGAAATATCCAATAAACCCTCGATCAACCGATCCGTGGCCGCCAGCGCGCCACTGATCTGGGACAAAGCCTCGCGGCCAGAAGCGCTGCCTATTCGATCCTCGAGGGAGTGGGTCAACAGCTGAGCCGCATTGAGCGGTTGAACGAGGTCATGGCTAACTGCGGCCAAAAAACGCGTTTTTGCTTCTGAGGCGTGCTCAGCCTCAATCTTGGCGCCCTCAAGTTCTGCCGTTCGCGCCTGCACGCGCTGCTCAAGCGTCTCATTGACCTGACGCAGCTCTTCGGCTGTTTGTCGCAACGCCGTGATATCGCTGAATGTGGCGACGAAACCGCCGCCCGGCATGGGGTTTCCGCGGATTTCAATGATCCGGCCATCTGGCCAGGGTCTCTCGATCCTGTGCCGCGATCCAAGTTTCTTGAACTTCAGGCGCCGCTGGATGCGATGCTCGACCTCTTCGCTTCCCTCCAGCAAACCCGTCTTGGCGTTGTGCCGCATCAGGTCGGCAACCGGGCGTCCCACCTGAATCAATTCATCGGGGTATGAAAACAAATCGAGGTAGGCCTGGTTCCAAGCGACAAGCCGCATCTCCTGATCCACCACGCACACGCCCTGACTCATGTTTTCAAGTGCGCCAGACAGAACTTCCTGACTGAAACGAGCCTGGGCGGCGGCCTCGCCAATCAGATCGGCGACCGTGTCCAGCGGCGCCGGTGTTCGCCGACGAGCCGCGTCCAGCAGCAGACTTGCCGAGGCCGAACCAACCACTGCAGCCAACTCCAATTCGAGGCGTGCCTCCAGCGTCTCCGGCGAACGGTCTGACGCAAACAGGACTTCTATCCGGCGAGCCGGCAAAAAGCGCTCTGCAAGCTGTCTCAAAAGGCCGGGCTCAAGCGACCGATCCGAGTCATTTACATTGCTCGGGCGGGGAGCCGCTATCGCCAGGAGCCAGGTCATCAAAGCATTGACCACCAAGCTGACAATGACTGCGCGGGTCAGCGGAGCCAACCCGTCGAGACCAACAAAACCCGCTGGCGACAGCGCGCTCAAGCCCAGTGGCCCCTCGCGAATCCAGTCCGGCGGAGTCGCGCCAGCCAGCAGAGGCACAAACAGCACATATGCCCAAACCAGCACTCCGGCTGACAGCCCGGCCATAACGGCCTTTGGCGATAAACCGGGCCGATAAACAGCCAGAACAACGGCAGGGGCCAGCTGTGCCAACACCGAAAAACTCAGGCTGCCGATATCCGCCAGTGGTTCCGCACTGTCGATCAAACGCCCATACACATAGGCCAGTGCAAGAACCGCCGCGATACCCAGCCTGCGCTGCATCCTGACAGGAATTCCGCGGGTACTCACCACGGACCAATCCCGATTAACCAGAGCCGGTGTCAGCCAGTGATTGCCAATCATGATAGACAGGGTGAGCGAGGCCAGCACCACCATTCCGGTGGCCGCGCTTAGCCCGCCCAGGAACGCAAACAGTGAGAGGCCGCCCTGATCGGCCATCAAAGGCAGCAGCAGAACGTAAAGGTCGGGCGCAATGCCCGAGCCTTCGAGGAGTGCGTTTCCCGCCAGCGCAAGCGGCACAATCGGCAGGCTGATCAAGATCAGAAAAAGTGGGAACAGCCACCGGGCCGTGCGCAGGTGGACTTCGTCACGACATTCGACCACGCCGATGTGGAACTGATGCGGCAGAGTAAACATCGCCAACCCACCCAGCAGCGTCAGCGTCAGAAAGCTGTCAGCATTGCTGAACGGGGGCATGGTCGGCATTTGCCCGAACGCGTTACCGCTCTTCAGCGCAAAGATTGCAAAGGCGCCCAAGGCCAGCATCGCCGCAAGCTTGAATAGCGACTCAAAACCCATGGCCACCACCAAACCCCGGTTTTGCTCGGTTGATGAGGACCTGCGCGTTCCAAACAGCATCGCGAAGAGGGCCATGAATATCGCTACGTAAAAGCCCAGGTCCAGCCAGGTTGAAAGCTCGTCCCCGTTGGTCGCACCAAAGGTCAGCGCGCCAAAGCTCATGGCGACTGCTTTTAACTGCAGCGACAAATACGGCACCATGCCGAGGAGCGCTACGGCCGTGACCGTTGCCGCCAAAGCCGAAGACTTGCCAAAGCGACTGGCGATAAAGTCAGCGATGCTGGTCGAATTTTCGGCCTTGCTCAGTCGCACAAGCCGAATCAGGAACGGAAACCCGAACACAAAGAACGCGATCGTCCCCAGAAACGTGGGCGGCACCCACCATCCCGAGCGAGCGGTCTGGGCTGTCACCCCGTAAAAGGTCCAGGCCGTGCAGTAAACCGCCAGCGACAGAGAGTAGATGATCGGCCAGAGGCGCTGGCTCAGCCGGCGGCTGCGCTCGCCGTAAATGGCAAAGGCAAACAGTAGGCCCAGCCAGGCCAGACCGGCCAGAACAAGTGTCGCGGTGGAAAGATTGATCACCGCGCCATGTTAGCGACTCACATACCTCATCGCGAAAGAAAAGCGGGCCCGAGGCTTAACGCCCCGGACCCGAACACGCTGGAGAGCGTTGAAAAAGACGGTTTAGAAATTGATTTGCCCAGTCAGAGTAAAGGTGCGTGGTGGCGCATAGAAGGCGTTCATCACTCCCTCTAGCCCCAGGGTAGACGCTGAGCCATCCGGAGTCGCGAACACATAACCCGAAACTTTGTACTGCTCGTCCGACAGGTTACGACCATGAAGGGCCACCTCATAGCGACCATCGGTCCGGCGCCAGACCAAGCTTAAGTCGTAAAGCGAGTACGCGGACTGATCCAGGAAGCTTGATGGAATCTCGAACTGATTGGTTTTGCTGCGATACGACCACGCACCGGTAACCGAGAACGTCGCCTCGGTGCTGAACCAGCTCACAGGCAGGTCATAACGCAGATTGGCATGCGTCGTCCATTCGGGCGTGTTCTGGATCACGCGTTGATCCGAAACATCCTCCAGTGCCGTCGAGCCGGTGGCTGGGTCGTTGACCGCGGTGATGAACTCGTCGTAACCGGCATCAACGTAACCGACAGCGGTATTGAGCATCAGAGCATCGCCGGCGGCCCCCAGGCCACGCCCGAGAACTGCGGTCATCTCGAACTCCACGCCCTGAACGGTGCCTGCACCCGCGTTGGTGGTGACCCCGGCAAAGGTATCCGAGACGCCGTCACCGGATGTGTCAACGCCAATCGACCCCGGCACCTGGATATCGGTGTAGTCGCTGTAGAACAGGGCCAGGCTGGTGTTCACCCGACCATCGGCCCAGCGCGACTTCAGTCCAAGCTCATAACTGTCGACCGTTTCGGGACCGAAGCGCATGAACTGGAAGACATCGTCCTCACCGACCGTGCCGTCCCCATTGAGATCAGGAGCCGCCGAGGTCAGGCCGCGCGGGTCGAAGCCGCCGCCTTTGAAGCCCTGGCTAAATGAGGCGTACAGGTTCTGATCAGCATTCGGCTTCCAGGCCAGGCTGATGCGCGGGGTGAACTCATTGAAGGTGTCGTCGCCGTTGAAGTCCGAAGTCGTGGCCAGAACAATCGGATTGCCACCAAAGAACGATGATGCCCCGAGCATATTTTGGCGGAGGACGCGCGAGGAGCGCTCATCGCTGGTATAGCGCCCCCCGATCGAAAGCTCCAGTCCCGTCTCCATCCCCAGCCAGGCGGCCAGATCGAAACTGACATCGGCAAACACCGACCAGGTGTCAGTATCCACGTCACCCAGGGTAAAAGCATTGAAACCTGGCAGGCCGAGCACATCACCCAACTGGAACAGACGGACATCAAACGGGCCGAAGGAGTTTGCCTTGAGGTAATACGCACCGACAATGCCAGCGTAGCGGTCGCCGGTAAAGTTGAGCTGGAGTTCCTGGCTGAACTGATCGCTTTGATAAATGGTGGCCACGTCAAGGTCAACCGGCGGCAGCGCGTCGAAATCGATCTGCTGGATATTTTCGTTATCGCGATAGGCGGTAATGCTCTTGAGCTGCAGGTTCGGGCTCAGATCGACTTCAGCCGTCAGACTAACGCCCCAAGCCTCGGTGAAATTGCGACCTTCCATGGCCCCGCGCGAATCATAGACATCGTCGAGCACCGGCGCACCCGAGAGGAGACCGGGGATCAGCCGATGACCGCCGACCGGATTGGAGTTGTCGTCGAAATAATCACCCGCCAGGCGAATAAAGCTGCTGTCCGTTGGCGTCCACTCAAGGCTGGCTCTGCCGGCCACGACATCCTTGTTGTAGTTGTCTTTGCCGGTAGTCAGGTTGGTGCCGAAGCCATCGCGATTGAAGGTGGCGATGGCACCGCCGACCGCCGCGGTGTCACTGACGGGCGCTTCACCGGAAACCACCAGATCGAGCTGCGAGAAGCTGCCGACGCTGGCGCGTATTTTGGCCGCCGGCTCACGACCGAGACGCCGGGTAACGTACTTGACCGCGCCACCAATGGTATTACGGCCATACAAGGTACCCTGCGGCCCGCGGAGAACTTCAACCCGCTCGACGTCATAGATCTCGAGCACCGCGCCCTGCGGCCGATTGAGATACACATCATCGATGTAAATACCAACCCCGGCCTCGAAACCCGCTACCGGATCCTGTTGACCGACGCCGCGAATGAACGCGGTCAGGGTATTACTGGTGCCGCGCGAAACTTCCAGCGTGGTATTCGGGACCGCCTGCTGTAAGTAAGTGATGTCCTGCGCCCCGACGTCCGTTAGTGCCTCGCCTGTCAGCGCAGTCATTGAGATGGGTACGTCAATTTCACTTTCCTCCCGCCGACGGGCCGTCACACGGATGGTATCCATCTCAGCTGACTCGGTGCGTTCAAGACGCTCTTCATCCGATTCGTTGGATTGCGCAGCGACGGGGGCGCTCAGCGCCAGCGCTATGGCCAGGCTAAGGGTGGATTTGCAAACAGTATTCATCGGTCGTTTCCCTTGTGTCGAATCGTTATCGGGGTCTCCTCAAGGTCCCAAGCATGGGGCAGGCCAGTCTGTCTGTAACTTGTACCTTGGTACAGTTTCGATGGGCTTCAGGCGGGGCGACCATTCGGCTTGTATTCAGTTATCCAGCCGGAATTCATCATGACCCTAAGTCTGATTGGCCTGCTAGGCGGGCTTGGCTTGCTCATCGTGCTGACCATGCGCGGAATGAGCCTGTTCGTAGCGACACCGTTATGCGCTCTCATCGTTGCGCTGACCGCCGGGGTTCCGTTGCTGCCCCCGCTGGCTGAAGCAGACGGCGTCAACCTGGTAACCCAGTACATGAACGGTTTTACCGGGTTTATCGCCTCCTGGTTTTTTGTCTTTCTTCTGGGCTCGCTGTTCGGTAAATTGATGGAGTCCTCCGGTGGCGCCGATAGCGTTTCGCGTTGGATCATTACCCGCCTGGGCACCAAGCAGGCCGCATTGGCAGTCGTCCTTGCCTGCGCGGTTTTGACCTACGGGGGCGTTAGTCTGTTCGTCGTCGCCTTTTCGGTGTATCCGATGGCGCTGGCGCTGTTCCGGGGCGCGAACCTGCCGCGGAGATTCATTCCAGCCACTCTCGCCTTCGGCTCAGTCACCTTCACAATGACTTCAGCGGGTTCGCCCGAGATTCAAAACTGGATTCCGATTGAGCATCTTGGCACCAGTCCACTGGCCGCCTGGCAGGCAAGCCTGATCGTCGCCATTTTCATGGCCACGACCGGCTATGTCTGGCTCCGGTGGATGCTGAATCGGGCGGTCGCAAGAGGAGAGGTTTTTGAAGTCCGCGCTGACGACCCGGAGTCCGCGCGGACTGAACTGCCCCATCCGGCCCTGGCGATGATTCCCTTGATGCTGGTGCTGGGGGTGTCGTTTACCACCCATGATGATCTGGGCACATCCGCTCTCATCGTGGCCCTGCTGGCCGGATGCATTGGCGCCGCCCTGATCAACCTTAGACACCTCGACCGCCCCGGTGAAGCGCTCGCCGAGGGCGGCACCGGTGCGCTGATCGCAATCGGCAATACCGCCGCGGTCGTGGGGTTCGGCACCGTAGCCAAGGTCTCCCCTGCTTTCGATGCAGCTGTGGTGTGGGTAACCGGCCTGCCCGGTTCCGGACTGGTTTCAGCCGCCGCGGCAGTGTCAGCCATCGCCGCGATGACCGGATCGGCCTCTGGCGGACAGGCCATTGCGCTGCCCATTCTGGGTCCGCACTACATCGAGCAGGGGGTCGACCCGGACCAGCTGCACCGCGTGGTCGCGATCTCGTCGGGCGCATTGGATTCGCTGCCGCACAACGGCTATGTCGTGACGACGATCCGAGCGATTTGCAAAGAAACCCACGCTGCAGCCTACGGAGCCATGGGCGCTCTGACCGTGATTATTCCGCTGGCAGGGCTGGTTCTCTGTCTGGCCTTGTTCGCGGTCGGCCTCTAGCAGGCACCGCGCTCAGAGCTTTTCGAGGGCGGTCCGAAGATCATCCATCAGGTCGTCACAGTCTTCTACGCCGACCGACAGGCGAATCAGGGTGTCGGTGATTCCAAGCGCTTCGCGCCTGTCCTTTGGCACAGAACCGTGGGTCATGATAGCCGGGTGATTGACCAGCGATTCAACACCACCCAGTGATTCCGCCAGCGCAAAAAGGCGGGTGTTTTCCAGGAAGCATCGGGCTCGCGAGAGATCACCGCCAATGTCAAAACTCACCATCCCGCCAAAGCCTTTCATCTGGCGTCCCGCCAGCGCGTGCTGCGGATGGTCCGATAAGCCCGGATAGACGACATTGTTGACCTCTGGTCGCGTTACCAACCATTCCGCTATGCGTTGGGCGTTTTCGCAGTGGGCTTGCATTCGCAACGCCAGCGTCTTGACGCCCCGCATGACCAGAAAAGCGTCGAATGGCCCTTGTATGCCCCCTGCGGAGTTCTGAAGGAACGCCAATTCCTCGGCCAGATCGCCATCCTTTACCACAACGGCTCCACCCACCATATCGGAATGACCGTTCAAGTACTTGGTCACGGAGTGCACGACGATGTCGGCGCCGAGCGTCAGCGGCTGCTGCAGCATGGGTGTGGCAAAAGTGTTGTCGACAACCAGGCGCGCCCCGGCCGCGTGAGCGATTTCGGCCACCCCGCTGATATCAACCAGCTTCAGCATCGGGTTGGTTGGGGTCTCGACCCAGATCATCTTGGTTTGCTTGGTCAACGCGGACCGCACCGCGTCAAGGTCACTCATGTCGATAAAGCTGAAATTGATGCCTGAGGCGCGCCGACGCACTTGTTCGAACAAACGCCAGCTGCCGCCGTAAAGGTCATCGACAGCGAGCACGTGATCGCCAGGCTCAAGCAGTGCCATCAGGGTATCGACGGCAGCCATTCCAGAAGCAAAAGCAAAGCCGGCCGAACCCTCTTCCAAATCCGCGATGCAGGCCTCCCAAGCCTTGCGGGTCGGATTGTGGGTGCGCGAATACTCGTAGCCCTGGTGTTCACCGGGGCTCGACTGAACATAGGTCGAAGTGGTGTAGATCGGCGTCATGATCGCGCCGTTAGACGGGTCAGGCGATTGACCGGCGTGGATGACGCGGGTGGCCAAAGAAGACTTATGGTTACTCATGAGACGCCGATGCAGTTTGGAGCGGGGATCGAGTTTAAGCCGAAAAGGCCTTGAGTTTGTGCTTTGCAGTCCTGGCAAGACCTCAAAACTAGACCTGAGTCAGGAAGAAAGCAGCCACGGCTGCGACCCCGCCGGCCACACCCAGGCCGATAGCAATCCAGGCCCACGGCGCCATGCGCGAGGTCTCAGGTTCGGACAATACGCTGGGCGGTCGCAACCCCGGTGCCTGCAGCACAAACCGATTAGGCCCCAATCGGATCTCATCACCTGACTGAAGAGCCTTTTTCGTCACTGACTCACCGTTAACGTGTGTCTCGGCCTTGGCGTCAAGCGTCAGGCGTTCGCCGTCAAAGCGCAGGACCATATGGTGATCGGCAATATTCTCAATCTGAATCTGGGCGTCCCGCCCGCTGCCAACAAGCGTTTCATCGGCAAGATCAAAAGCCTCGCCGGTTCTAGGGCCTGACGCAGCCTTAAGTCGAAATGTCATATTCAATCAGTTCTCGCAAGACCGAGGTCGCATAGCTCCCCTGGCCCAAGGTGAAATCCAACCTCAGTGTATCGGGTTCAGGTTGTTGCCATTCAAGGTCCCGCACGGCCATGCGAAGCGCTCGCCGCTCATGGCGCAAGCCGAACTGCTCCAGCCCCCGAACCAGATCAGCTTCTTGGGAAAAAATTTCTCGCTCAAGAACCGCAACCTCGCCCGAAACAGGGCTCTCGCCGCAGCCGGCCAAAGGGCCTGTCGGATGCAGATCCATCTCCTCACAGCGACCAGACAGGTCAGGGTCGTCAGGCTCAGGAACAAAAATGGAGTGACTGCCATCAAGCTGCGCCACATCACCGTCGATCATCCGGTTCCAGCTACCATCAGCGATGCGATGAACAAGAACCCGGTTGAACAACAAGCTGCGAGACGCCGAGAGGTAAAACCCGCGCTTGTGACGGGAAGGCTTTCGCCTGAGCTGGCCGGCGAACAGGGCCCTGGCGCGCGCAATGTTATTGCCGCCGAATCGCTGTTCACCAAAACCGTTGGGGGCGCCGTGCTCGCGCACGCTGACCAAGCGCTGCTGAAGCTTGTCGTGATCAACCGCCAAATCGCGAACGATCAACCTGAATCGGTTTGCTTTCAATCGTCCGCGCCGAATCTTGCGACTGGATCGGACGGCATTGAGGATCCTGATGCCAGAACCAGACCAGGCCGTCCAGTCCGGATCGTCCTGACCGGGCAGATGGATCGAATAGTACTGCCGGGTGACGGCATTGCGGTCTTTCAGACCCGCGAAACTGACCTGTCTTGGGTGAACACCGGCGGCTCGCGCCAGGGAACTGGCCACATCGACGGTATTGTGTCCGCGCTTTTCCACCCATAACCAAAGATGCTCGCCGTCACCGGTAGGTTCATGACCCAGAATCTCCTCGACTTCAAAATCTTCTGGCCGGCTGCGGATGGTTCCGCCACCGGCCGGCCCGCCCCAGGCGAAAACCGATGTCACGACCAACGAGCTTCAAGCAAGC
>CAZIMY010000050.1:14008-17299 GCA_964540315.1 uncultured Wenzhouxiangella sp. | reverse complement strand
GATGGCCCTGCAGATGCAGATCCACAAAGCTCGCGTCGGCGCGCATCGCCCGGCAAAGCCGTTGCTGCATAGCGTCCATTTCACTGATCAGGGCCGAGAAGGTCACGCTCTGCTCCAGACTGGACGTTCTCGTAATGTCGCTTCCGTAGCCGAAACACCCGGCGCCAGCGTCGAGCAAAAAACTTCGCGCAGCCGACGGCCGGCCAACCTCCCGATGCTGATAGTGGAGAACGGCTGCGTGTTCATTGAGCGCCACAATGCTGGCGTAAGGAAGTTGATCCTGGTCCTGCCCGGCCGTGCCGAGATACGCCAGATGGATTTCAAACTCCGAGGCACCGGCACGGAAAGCCTCAGCGGCGCTCAGATGAGCTCGGGCACCGACCTCGTTCGCCCGCGTCAAACAGAACCTCTCCCAGGCGGTTTTTACCGTACGGTCCTCTGCCAGACGATGAAGCAGCGCCGTCGGATTGATCGCAACATGCTCTCCAAGCCCGGCCAGATCTTCGGGCGCACCAATCGCGGCCAGCGCTCGCTGGCCCTTGAACCGCGATACCCAGGCCGAAGCATCGGAAACGGTCTCTATATCCAGTTCATTGGCCCACCAGGATTCCGGGGCCATCGGCGGCAGGTGCCAGAAATCTTCCGGCTGGCAATACCACAATCGCGGGCGCTGCCCTGCCCGAAACTCAAGCAGACCATCGCTTGCAAAGGGCGCTGGAACCATCGCCGCGAAGGGCGCATGCGCTCGGAATGGCGGGTGCTGGTCGTCGAACTGGCGCGCTTTCGGCCGCCCCGAGTGGATCAGCAGCGCGTCATAGCCAAGCTCGTTGAGCGCTCGATCAACTTCGGCGCGACGGTGCTGAAAATGTTGAGCAAAGAGCAAATCCTGCGCGATGGTCATGGGCAGCCTGGGGAATTTGGGTACACTGGAAAACTATCAGTCCTTTGCCGAATTGTAGCCTGCAGCTACCTTCTTGAACGCCATGAGCCTCCAAATCTACAGTACGCTGACCCGGCGAAAAGAGACCTTTGAGCCACAAGACCCTGCACGCGTCACCTTATATGCGTGCGGCCCGACCGTCTATAACTACGCCCATATCGGCAACGCCCGACCAGCCGTCATCTTTGACCTTCTTTACCGCGTGCTGCGCCGGCGCTATCCGCAGGTCATTTACGCGCGCAACATCACCGACGTAGACGACAAGATCAACCAGGCCGCGGCCGAGCAGGCGGTTCCGATCGGCGTCATCTCCCGGCGTTATGCGGATGCATACCATGCCGACATGGCCGCACTTGGCGTCGAGCGCCCCACGATAGAACCGCGGGCGACCGAACATATTCCCGAAATCATCAGCATGATCGAACGACTGATAGCGAAAGATCATGCCTACCTGGCCGAAGGCCATGTTTTGTTCAACGTCGGAACCTTCGACGATTACGGCCAGCTTTCCCGCCGCGACCGCCGCGAAATGATTGCCGGAGCCCGGGTGGAAGTGGCGCCCTACAAGCGCAATCCCGGAGATTTCGTGCTGTGGAAACCATCGAGCGATGACCAACCGGGCTGGGATAGTCCCTGGGGCCGCGGTCGGCCCGGCTGGCATATCGAATGCTCGGCAATGACCGCAGCCCACCTTGGCGAGGTGATTGACATCCACGCCGGCGGCCAGGATCTGGTCTTTCCTCACCATGAAAACGAGATCGCTCAGAGCCGCTGCGCTCATGGCACAAACACCTTCGCGCGCTACTGGATGCACAACGGTTTCGTGACGGTCGAAAAGCGCAAGATGTCGAAATCCCTTGGCAACACGCTGGTCGTTCACGAACTGCTCAAGCAGTGGCCCGGCGAAGTATTGCGCTATGTCCTGCTGTCTGCCCACTATCGCCAGCCTCTGGACTGGTCAGACAAAGCGCTGGAGCAGGCCCAGACCACGCTGGATCGCCTGTATGGCCTTTTACGCGACCATGATGATCGCGCGGAACTGCCCGGACAGGTCGACCCAGGGGTCACCGAGGCGCTCGACGATGACCTCAATACGCCCACCGCACTCGCGGCACTCAGCAAGATCGCCCGACGCGTCAGTACAAACAACGCCTCTGAGGCGGCGTGCCTCAGGGCCAGCGGCGAATTGCTCGGCTTACTCCAGCAAACACCGTCAGAGTGGTTTGACAACCGCAGTGCGACCGTCCATCTCGATTCAGAGACCATTGCGCGGCAGATCGATGCACGCAACGCAGCGCGGGCAAAGCGCGACTTTGCCGAAGCCGATCGCATACGCGATGATCTCGCCGCTCAGGGTATCGTTTTGAAAGACGGACCAAACGGTACAACCTGGGAGGCGGCAAGCCAATGACCGGCACCACAGCACAGCAAGCCCAGCAAACCATCATCGAAGAATTCAACTTCTTTGATGACTGGCTGGAGCGCTATCAGTATCTGATTGATCTGGGTAAGAAGCTCCCAGAACTGACGCCCGATGAACGAACGGACGATCGACTGCTTGCCGGCTGCCAGTCCAACGTCTGGTTTATCGCCGAGGGAGACGCCGACCAGCTTGAATTCCGCGCCGCCTCAGACGCTGCCATTGTGTCCGGACTGATTGCTTTGATCCTGCGAGTCTACTCCGGTCGCAGTGCCGAGGAGATTATGGCAACGGAACCTGAATTCATTGAGGCGATCGGATTGAGCCAGCACCTGTCGGCGACCCGCGCCAATGGACTGGCTGCCATGCTTCAGGCAGTCCGCAACGTCGCCCGGTCATCGAGCCAGACCCAGCAATGAAAAAAGCCGGCCAGCGGCCGGCTTCTTCCTGAAAGAACGTCGGCTGATCTTCAGCCGTCCTCGCGTTCAATGACAATCAACTCAACGCGACGGTTTTGCTGACGATTTTCCGTTGACGTGTTCGGCACTTTTGGCCGTTCCTCGCCGTACCCGCGAATCATCAATCGATCCGCGTCGACGCCGCCCTCGTTGACAAGATAATCTCGAACCGCGGTCGCGCGACGCTCCGACAAGCCCTGGTTATAGCCCGCCTCGCCCAGGTCACAGGTGTAACCAGCCACTTCGATTTTGACGATCTCGTTATGAAGATTGAGCAACGCAGCCGCCTCGTCGAGTTCTGTTGTCGCTTCCGGGCGGAGCTGGGAAGAGTCCAGCCCGAAGGTCACCATTGAATCGAACTCGAAGATCACTTCCGGCTCTGGTTCCGGCTCAGGTACGGGAGCTGGCGGTGGTGGCGGTGGAGCCGGCTCTTCGCGCGGGGCCGGCGGGGGTGGCAGATCGCCCAAACGAAT
>CAZIMY010000050.1:0-13908 GCA_964540315.1 uncultured Wenzhouxiangella sp. | reverse complement strand
GGCGGTCTGACTCATCATGGCCGCAGCGCCCAGCGCCACTGCCAGCATTGACATTTTCATTCTATTTCTCCCAATCTCCAGTTAAGGGATAAACACTTCGGCCCGAGTCTGGTGAATCACCGCGATCTCTGGTGGTGCCGAAATCTACGTGCAGCCCGAATTGCACTGCAAGCTCAAAGCTAAATCTTAGGCCCCCGAGATGAACTTCGCAAGCAAAGAGCCTAGCGACTGTCGCGCATCTGCTTCTGTTTGAGTTCCCAACGCTCCTGTGCATCGAGACACAGGGTGGCAATTGGACGCGCCTCTAGACGTGCCAGACCAATCTCCTCGCCGGTTTCCTCGCAGTAACCGTAGGAACCATCGTCAATCCGGCCAAGCGCCTGATCAATCTTCCCCAGCAGCTTGCGATAGCGATCACGGGTCCGCAGCTCCAGGCTGTTCTCGGTCTCGCGACTGGCGCGTTCGGCCTCGTCACCGACATCGCGGACCTCGCCACGCAGATTGTTGATCGTTTCCTGAGACTCATCAATCAACTCTTCCCGCCATTTGAGCAGCAGCTGGCGAAAATACTCGAGGTGTTCGGGACACATGTAAGTCTCGTCCTCAGACGGCTTGTATCCTTCGGACGGTTGTACACTGTTCTTGGGCATGGAGCGTCTGCCTCGCGCCTTGGAAAATTTTGCAAGCCCGCCATTATATAGCCTAACCCGCTGAAGGACGCAAGAATATGCAGCGCATCCTTTTGGGCATGATTCGAGCCTACCGCTTTCTCCTCTCTCCGTGGATCGGTGGGCAGTGCCGGTTCACGCCAACGTGTTCGGTTTACGCGCGACAGGCCATAGAGCTTTACGGCGCCGGACGTGGCAGCTGGATGGCCATCAAACGCATCCTGCGATGTCATCCACTGTGCCAGGGTGGACACGACCCGGTACCGGGCGTCGATCCTGAAGCCTCTTATGGACTGGACGACGACCCCTCCCGATAATCACCTCTATACCAGAACGATGATGCTGACGCCGGCGAAGGCCAGGCAAACGCCAAGCACTTTCCGCGGGTTCAAAGGTTCGGATAGAAAGATCCAGGCGAACAGCACAATGAAAGCCGAAGCGGTTTCATTCAGTACGGAAGCAATCGAAGCCTGAGTCAGTTTGTACCCTGCCAACCAGAGCAGCATCGAGATGTAACTGCCCATCAGGCTGGCAAAAACGATTGTTGGCCAGGGTTGCGGCGCACGGTAGTGAAGCATCATCGCCTGCCAACCACGGCTCAACCACACGAACACGAGCATTCCCAGCGATCCCGCGGCCAGGCGAACGGCGACCGTCCAAAGAAACTCGTGGGTTTCCAGTATGGGCTTGGCCATGACAATACCGATGGCCATTAGCAACACACTGCCGGCGCCGAAGGCAACCCCAAGCTTGAGTGCCCGCAAGCTGACTTCCTGGCGGTTACGGTGCCAGGTAACCAGCAACACACCGCCGAGGACGACCACGAACCCTATGTATTGAAGCGGCCGTAGGGATTCGCCGAGAAACAGCATCGACAGCAACACCACAAAAGGCGAAAACAACATGCCGACCACGCCGGTCCGGCTGGCTCCCATCAGGTTCAGCGCCCGCAGGTACCAGGTGTCTGCGATGGCAATGCCGACCAGCCCGGAGACAATCAGAATCAACCATTCAGACGCGCTGTAGCCCGGCAGGCCAAAACCGTGAAACACCAGCACGGTCGGCACCATCAGGCCGGTCGCGAGCAGGTTCTTGAACAGATTGAGCTCGAATGCTGGGAGGGTCTCCCCCGAACGCCTGAAAAGCACGACGGCCAGGGCCCAGCAAGCCGCGCAGGCAACCGAGAAAAACTCACCCACGGGCCGTGATCATCCGATATGGACCCAGCATCAGCAGCGCGATCGCGACCTTGACCACATAGTCCCCCGTCGCCAGCGTTACCCAGGGCACGTCCGTGGCGTAGAAAGCCAGGGCAAAAAACAGCGCTGTATCGACCAGCGAACCCAGCGCGCTGGAGGCAAGCGGGGCCGTCCACCAGCGCCCACCACGCAGGCGGTTGAACACCGCAACATCCATGAGCTGGGAAATCAGAAAGGCCGTTCCCGATGCCAGTGCAATGCGCGGGCTGGCCAACCATGCCGACAAGATGACGGCGAGCACAAATCCCGCGTAAACCACACGACGGGCGCGCTCCGGACCGTACCAGCGATTGGTGAGATCGGTCACGAAATAGGAGACCGGATAGGTCAGCGCTCCCCAGGTCAACCAATCGTTGACCGGGAACTGAACAAGATAATTTGCGCTGGCAACAATCGCGACCATGGCCGCAACCAGCAGTATCAGGCGGGTGCGCTGATCCATCAAACGAGTCATCGATGAGATTAACAGGCGCGTAGTCTACGCCGCCCGACTCAGCAGGAGTTCAGGTATGCTTTCGTCATGTTGGCAGCAATCGGCAAACGGGGTGAGTTACGGTCATGATGGCCGGATTCTTTTTCTTGCTTGTTTTCGGGCTCGCCTTCTTTTTCTGGTACCTCTGGCCGCTCCCCCTGGGCCGCTTTTTTCAGTGGGTTGAACGGCGACGCGCCGGACTGGTCAGCCGACGCCAGACGCAAGGCGGGATCAACTGGCACTACCTGGAAGGTGGGCACGGCGAGCCGCTTGTTCTGCTGCACGGATTCAACGCTGACGCCGACCATTTTTGCCGCGTTTCCGGTCGGCTGCGGACTCATTTCCGCATCCTCGCACCCGATCTTCCGGGCTTCGGCGAGACCGAGCTGGAAGCGTTATCCAGTTTTCGTATCGAAGACGTCGCAAGCAGCATCCTCGCCTGGCTGGACGCAATTGGCATACAGCGCTTTTTCCTCGGCGGAAATTCCATGGGTGGGTACCTCGCTGTCGCCATCGCACGTCAGGCCCCCGAGCGGGTTCGCGCCCTGTGGCTGCTTGCCCCCGGCGGCCTGCACACTGCACCGCTGTCGCCGGTCTTTGAGGAGGTTGCCGAAGAGCGTCACAACCCCCTGGTCGTTCGTAACCCGGCGGACTTCAGACGCCTGATGGATTATTGCTTCGTCAGACCGCCCTGGATTCCGGGGCCGCTCCTGCGCTTGCTCGCCCTGCGCGCCATGCGAAACGCTGTACGCGCCCAACGAATCTTCGACGCCATGCGCTACGACTCTCGCCCACTTGAAGAGCTGGCCGATGGGCTTCCCATGCCGGCGCTGGTTGTCTGGGGGCAGGCCGACCAGGTCCTCCACCCTGGTGGCGCGGCACTGATACAGGACCTGATCCCGACCACCCGCACGTTGGTGTTGGAAAAGATCGGGCATCTGCCAATGATTGAAGACCCGAAAATCTCGGCGGAGGCCTGGCTGTCGTTCGCAAATGGTATCGTCCGAGGCCCTGATGCAGGCGCAAAGCTTGGCCAGGAAACCTAGGTAACCTCTGAATAAATCTGCGCGGAGCGCGTTTCAGTCGGAAAAGACACCGTCGCGCCCTTGCAGAGTTGTTCAAGGGTTCCCTAGAAGTCCGCGCCCAGACTCGCCTCGAACCCAGGCCGCCAGCCTGGCGCGCACAGCTTCTCAAGTGATCGTTCCAGTCTTTTGCGCATGACTTGGCTGTCGACTTTTTTGTCCCTCAGCTGAGCTTTGTCGAAATCCAGAAGATGCCAGCATCCCTGAGCATCCAGCAAGAGGTTGCGCGCATTCAGGTCTGGATGATGCAGGCCGGCGGCAAAAAACTGCTTGAGGGTCGCGGCCAGATCGAGCCACTGTCGGCTGGACAAGCCCGGCGCCAGTTCGGCAAGTTCACGGGCTTCTGGAATCAGACGGGTCAGCAGACCGGCACGATAGAACGGCCCTGTCGGCTCATGGATGGCCGCCACCGGGGTCGGCACCGGCAGTCCGAGTTGCTTCAGTGTGCTGAGCACGCGGAATTCCTCAAACGCACGACTGCGCTCAGAGCCGAGATTCAGGTAACGGTCTCGGGACAACTGCGCCGCCAGACCACCGCGCTGGAACCGACGAAGCACCAGCGATCCGACAGGCGTATCCACCAGCAGCGCCTGACCACGTCCACCCATCTGCCGTTTAACGGCATCCTGGCTCCGCCACCACCCCGGGCTGAACCAGTCCGCACTAACCTGCCCGGAAACCTTGGCATCGGCTAAGATGCTGGAGTCATTCGTTTTGATTACGACGTCATTCACGCACCCGCTCTCCGATCGTGCCCAGCAGTCAACCCCAGTCTATCTGTTTGCTTCGCCTCTCGGCCCTGGGCGACGTTTGCAACATCGTGCCTGCCGTGCGCGCGATTCAGCAAGCCTGGCCAGGCACACCCCTGACCTGGATTATCGGCCGAATGGAACACCGTCTGTTAAGCAAGCTGCCCGGCGTTGAATTCATCGTCTTCGACAAGAAAGCGGGTCTTTCGGGCTGGTCGAAGGTACGTCAAAAACTGGCTGGCAGGCGATTTGATGTGCTACTCCACGCCCAGGTCTCGGCCCGCGCCAATCTGCTTTCGCTCCTGGTTCGCGCCCGCCGCCGGGTCGGCTTCGACGCCGAGCGGGCACGGGAAGGTCACGGACTAGTCGTCAACGAGCGCATCGCGGCAGCCTCGCAACAACATCAGGCGCTGGCTTTACAGTCGTTTGCCGACCATCTTGGCGCTCCGACCGAGGGCATAGAGCGTGCCTTGCCGGTGACCGATGAAGCTCAGGCATTTGCCGAGAAGCATCAGCCCGAACCCGGCCGGGCCATCTTGATCAGCCCGGCATCCAGCCACTCCGGTCGCAACTGGCATACGGCCGGTTATGCCCAGGTCGCCGATTGGATTGTCGAGGAAACCGGACGGCCGGTCATCCTGGTCGGCGGACCGAGCAAAACCGAAATAGAGATGGGTGCCTCCATCTCCCGCCAGATGAAACATTCGGCCGTCAACCTGATCGGTCAGGATACGCTTGACCAGGCGCTCGCCATGCTTGCGCGCGCCGCCTGTCTTATCTCGCCAGACGCCGGGCCGGCACATTTTGCCGCTGCCATGGGCACACCGGTTGTCGGTCTCTATGCCGCAACCTGGTCGCGCCGGTCCGGGCCGCTCGGCAGCCTCGAGCACTGCGTGGACCGCTACCCCGAAGCGGCTCTGAAATTCACCGGCAAATCGCCGGCCGATTTGCGCTGGGGCCGGCGACTAGAGTTTCCCGGCGTTATGGGCCTCATTCACCCACAAGACGTGATTGAAAAACTCGAGCCCATCCTGCACGCCTGATGGCGGCTTGGCTGTTTACAGAAAACACTCCGTCGCCGACTCTGTGCCGGACTCTTCGGCTGTTCGACGCACGGTCACATTTGCCGTAGCGGTGGCTCCAAAAGGATCACGCACGGTGTAGCGGAAAAGGTTAAAGCCACTACAGGTAGCACTGATGACAAACGAAATCGTGCCGTCGCTATTGATGGTTGTCTGCGCGCCCGCAGAGGTAACCCTGACCACATCAACAACCTCCAGCGGATCTCCGTCCGGGTCGCTATCGTTGGCCAGAACTTCAACAAAAATTGGTATTCCCGGCGGTCCTGACGCCTCATCAGGTCGAGCCACCGGCGCCTGGTTGGCAAACAGGACGCTCACCACAACCTCGGCGGAAGCCTCACCTCCGCGTCCGTCCCGCACGGTGTAGGTAAAGACGTCTTCACCAAAGAAAAGCAGGTCGGGCTGATACCGCAGCACATCGCCGGATTGCACCACAGAGCCATTGGCCGGCTGACTGTAGCCCAGAATCTCGAGGGGGTCGCCGTCCGGATCGGTCGCACTATCCAGCACGCTGATATCAATACCCACTGTCCGCTGAGTGCTGGCAGCGATGTCTGCGGCCTCAGGTATCCCATTCGTGCTTCTAACGGTAACTGTCACCGCGGCGCTAGCCTGACCCCCAAACCCGTCGTCGACGGTGTAAGTGAACTGGTCGGTACCAACAAAGCCCGCCTGAGGTGTGTATAAAACAGCCTCTCCACTGATCATGGCCTGACCGTTAGACGGGGCTGACACCTCCACGATGGTCAGTGAATCGCCGTCAGGATCGCTGTCGTTCGCCAAGACGTCGAGGCGGTTGTCGCTGGAGTCCTGATCGACGACAAACTCGCTGTCATTCGCAAGCGGCACTTCGTTGGCGCGATCAACGGTGATCGCAACGATTGCCGTTGCCTGTCCGCCGAAACCATCATCTACCGTATAACTGAACTGGTCCGGCCCGAAGTAGTCCGAAGCCGGCGTATACAAGACCGCGTTGCCGCTGATGACGGCCTGGCCATTGGCCGGCGCCGACACCTCCACGATGGTCAATTCATCACCGTCGGGGTCACTGTCATTGGCCAAAACGTCTAGGCGATTGTCGCTGGAGTCCTGATCGACACTGAAACTGTTGTCGCTGACCGAAGGTGGCTGATTGTCGAAGACGACGGTTCCCTCGGTCACCGTTTCAGTCACTGTCTCGAACCGGTAGGTATCAACTTCACGCTTATGCTGAACTGGATTGCGCAGCGCACGCCTAATCCAAGGCGCCTCCGACGGCACCTCGATCTGGCGCATTTCCGTAATCGGGCCGTCGGGGCTGACACGCACTTGCTCAGTGCGCGACTGTTCGGTCACAAAGGCGATTTCCACCCGCCGGTTGCGACTACGATTCTCTTCGCTGTCGTTGGGATGACGGGGCTCTTGCTCACCGCGTCCTTCCCAGGTGATCTCGTCAACGCCAATACCGGCAGACCGAAAATACTCGACCACTGCCTCAGCACGACGGTCGCTCAAGCCCTGATTGTAAGCAGCCGGGCCTAGATCACAGGTATGGCCCACAACCTGGATTCGACCCACCAGACGCCCTTCTCGAATTTCGGACACCAGATTCTGCAGCGTTGCCTGCGCAACCGGCCGAATTTCAGCACTATCCAGGCCAAACGTAGCTTGATCGGCCAAGGTCACTTCGGTCGCGATAACACGTTCCTTGAACCGCGGCTCTGGCATCACCTCGACCGCCCGTTCCCGGAACATTCTCGCCGGCCGATGGCTGCCACCAAAACTATAGCTGTAAACCAGGGAAGCCCTGAGATCGTTCCGATCATCAACCAGATCACCGCGTTTGATGGCCCACCCTGTGCGCAGCGACAGGCCGTGAGGCGTGCCTGCAAAGAATCGATCGGCGGTAAAAGATGCCGTCATCTGGCTATTGCCAAAATCACCCTTCTCGTAATCGAAACCACCACGCAAACGCAGCAGTCGATCATCGTAGTACTTGCCGGCTCTCAAACCCACACCCCAATCGAACGGCTTTTCAAACAGATCAGTGACGCGTTCGAGCATATCGATTCGAGTGAATCCGCGACCATCTAACTCCCCGCGAACTAACACATCGCTGAGATTGACGGCACGATTGACCAGGCGTTCGTCAGTCAATGCACGCATCCCATAAAGGCTGATAAACCAATCTTTGCGCTCGTAGCCCGCGCCCAGGGTCAGTTTACGGTCATCGAACTGGTTCTGGTCGGCGGCCACGAACAGTTTGGCAATCCGACCGTCTGTGTAGACTTTGCCATCAGGGCCCATTTCCGATTCGCCCGAAAACAGCCAGTGGTAATTGAGCTTGATTCCACCTGCACTTTTTCGGCCCAGCCACCCTTCACCGATCAACGCAGAGTCCGGATCCTCGGTAAGCGTTGCCATGAATTCTCCAATGACATCGAATTCAGTGTCAACGCCAACACCCAACCGGTAGCGATCGCCGGCAAAGGTCATGGTTGGAGACTGACTCATAGAACGCGGCTGGTCATCAGCCGACTCATCGACTTGAGCCGCCACGGTGCCGGTGACAGCAACCATAGCCGCCAACAAAAATTTCTTCATGGACAACAAACCCCTTCTCCAAACCATCCAAAGATACATCGAAGTATAGCAACCGGTGCGGCGAGTGAACCTCAGAGATAGTCGCTGTAAGACTTTTCTTCAACAATGTTTGAGCCAAGCGCCAGGTTGATGGCTTTCTTGATAGATGAACGCTGATCGTTGGTGACATAAACGGCGCGGGCCAGCTCAATGAAGCGGTCTTCGAATCGCCGGGCGCGCTCTTCGTCGCGAATGTCGTCCTCGATTTCCCAGAGCTGTTCGTTAATGGTTTTCAGCTGCGCCCTGAGTCGAACGATTTCCTCGGTCTCGAGCCCTGATTCCCGCCAGACTTTCTCCAGAAGCCGCTTCTCAAGGGCGATGTTGGCGAGTTTGTCAGCGTCTTCGATGCGCTCGGACTTGATGTCCAGGATGGTGAGTTTGTCGAGCAATTCACCGGGCGAAACAGGGGTCATCAATTCCACGGCTTTGCCTCCGCTTGATTCGAGATTTGTGATTAACTTGCTCTATTAAAACAAAAAAGCCGCCCGGAGACCGAGCGGCTTTTCGATACTCTCAGCTGCAAACGCAGCCGCTGCGTGCAATCAGCCTTGCTCTTCCTTGAGCGCTTTCATGCTCAGGCGAATCCGACCCTGCTTGTCGACTTCAAGAACTTTGACCTTGACCTTGTCACCTTCGGCCAACTCGTCGGTCACGTTCTCCACGCGTTGATCAGAGATCTGCGAGATGTGCACCAGTCCGTCCTTGCCGGGAAGGATGGTCACGAAGGCGCCGAAGTTCATGATCTTGGTAACCGTGCCCTCGTAGACCGTACCGACTTCAACATCGGCCGTGATCTGCTCGATGCGCTTGCGGGCATCGTCGGCAGCTGCCTGGTTCACCGAAGCAATGGTCACGGTGCCGTCATCCTGAATATCGATGGTCGTGCCGGTTTCCTCGGTAATCGCGCGGATGGTCGATCCGCCCTTGCCGATCACATCACGAATCTTGTCCGGATGAACCTTCATGGTGAACAGACGCGGCGCATACTGGCTCATTTCCGTCCTGGCGCTGCTGATGACTTCGTTCATCTGCCCAAGAATATGTGTGCGTCCATCGCGGGCCTGACTCAAAGCCACGCGCATGATTTCCTCGGTGATGCCGTCGATCTTGATATCCATTTGCAGCGCGGTCACACCCGTCTCGCTGCCGGCCACCTTGAAGTCCATGTCGCCGAGGTGATCTTCGTCACCAAGAATGTCGGTCAGCACAGCAAAGCGCTCTCCGTCCTTGATCAGCCCCATGGCAATCCCGGCCACCGGCGCCTTGATCGGCACCCCGGCGTCCATCAGCGCCATTGAACCGCCGCAGACCGAGGCCATTGAGCTCGAACCATTCGACTCGGTGATCTCAGACACCAGGCGAATGACGTAGGGGAAGTCCTCGGACTTCGGCACCACCGCCAGCAGGGCGCGCTTGGCAAGGCGTCCATGACCGATCTCGCGGCGCTTGGGACCGAGCATGAAGCTGGTCTCACCCACGCAGAATGGCGGGAAATTGTAGTGAAGCATGAAGTGCTCTTTGTGCTCACCCTCGATGGCATCGATGATTTGGGCGTCACGACCGGTACCCAGCGTGGTCACCACCATGGCCTGGGTTTCACCACGCGTAAACAGCGCCGAGCCGTGAGTCCGCGGGAAGACGCCGACCTGCATGTCCAGCGGCCGAACCGTGGTCAGGTCGCGGCCATCGATTCTCGGATTGCCGGACAGCACCCGGTCACGAACCAGCGTTTTTTCGAGCTTGCCGAAAGCACCCTTGACTTCGTCGAGGTCCGGCGCATCATCAGCGCCCTCGGGGCACAGTGTTTCGACCACCTTATGACGTGCCGCCGCAATGGCATCCCGGCGCTCCATCTTGTCGGTGATGCCGTAAGCGGCAGTCAGGTCAGCCGTGGCCAGATCGGCTACTTTCTCGGCCAGGCCTTCCGGCTTGGCCGGCGGCTGCCAGTCCCATTGCGGCTTGCCAGCCTCGGCTGCCAATTCCTCAATAGCCTTGATCGCCACCTGCATTTGCTCATGGCCGAAGGTCACCGCACCCAGCATTTCTTCCTCGCTGAGCAAATCAGCTTCCGACTCGACCATCAAAACGGCCTTGGAGGTTCCTGCAACAACCAGGTCCAGCCTTGAGTCTTCCAGTTGGGACTGGGTCGGATTCAGAATGTATTCGCCGTTGGTGAAACCAACTCGCGCAGCACCGATCGGACCATCAAACGGCAGCCCTGCCAGCGCCACGGCCGCAGAAGCACCAATCAGGGCCGGAATATCGCCGTCAACTTCCGGGTTTGAAGACATGACGGTCGCGATCACCTGGGTTTCGTTCATGAAACCGTCGGCAAACAGAGGGCGCAGCGGACGATCCATCAAACGCGAGGTCAGGGTTTCCTTTTCAGTCGGGCGCCCTTCGCGCTTGAAGAAGCCTCCGGGAATGCGACCGGCGGAGTAAAATTTTTCCTGATAATTACAGGTCAGGGGAAAGAAGTTCTGCCCGGGCTTGACTTCTTTTCTGGCAACTGCTGTTACCAGCAAGACGGTATCAGCCATCGTGACCAGTACCGCACCATCGGCCTGTCGCGCTACGTGTCCGGTTTCGAGAGTGACGTCATGCTCGCCGAACTTGAACGTCTTGGTAAACTTTTTCACTGCATTTTCTCCACTTGTCGCAATAAAGAACACCCCGGTACAGCCTGATCAGCCGCCGGGGTGCTCCATTCAAAATCGTAAAAGGTCGAGCTCTTAACGACGCAGGCCCAGTCGCTCAATCAGGTCCCTGTAGCGCTGTACATCTTTCTTTTTTACGTAGTCAAGCAAGGAGCGCCGCTGGTTGACCAGCTTGAGCAACCCCCTGCGAGAGTGGTGATCTTTCTTATGGTCTGCAAAGTGGCTCTGGAGGTCCTGAATACGGGCCGTCAGCAACGCGACCTGAACCTCGGGAGACCCCGTGTCACCGTCGGATAACTGGTTCTCCTGAACAACCTGCTGTTTCTGTTCTGCCGTCAATGACATGTTTGTTCTTTCTCCAAAAAGTCAGCGGGGCGACCCGGCTTTTTCAGAAAACCCCCTTGAACACTTTCGTTTTGCCATTCACGACAAAACCTTGGCCAAGTCGGGCTTTGGGTAAAAGCCGTCCGGTTGCCTCAATCAATTAAGCCGCCAATTGTAACCCTTAAGCCGCGCTGCTGACAACAAGATCGAGCAAGGCTTCTACACCAAAACCACCCGACGCCGGCAAATCGTGCGCATTCCGTAGGCGAGAATTTCACATGCGGTCTGTTCTGCTGTCTGGCTGTCTCATACTCTCAAAGGCTCAAATGCCAGTTTCGGTTCCCGCTGACGGTCACTCCCGCAGCCTGCTCAAGACCGCCTTCTTGTGCATAGCGCTCTTGGCCGGTGGGGCTGGTCTCATTTTTGTGATCTTCAACACCGAGCCCACCGCTCAGCGCGACGGTGCGGTTCGGCAGTCAGCCTCTCTGGTTGACGTCACGCAGGCAGAAATCGGCGATTTTCGCCCGTCTATTGTCGCCATGGGCACCGTGCGCCCCAGCAAAGAGATCAACCTGAGTGCCCGCGTTCAGGGCGAAATTATCGAAATTTCCGAAAACTTCCTGCCCGGCGGATACGTGGATGCCAGCCAAACGCTCCTGCGGCTCGATGACGCCGATTACGCGATCGAACTGCAGCGCGCCCGCACGGCCCTGGAGCAGGCGCTGGCCAACCTCGAAATTGAGCAGGCCGAACAGTCTGCGGCTGAGGCGGACTACAGACGCTTCGACCGCGAGCTCCCCCCGGAGCGAAAAGCACTCGTTCTGAGAGAGCCGCAGGGCCGCGCGGCGAGAGCAGCGGTCGATGCCGCTCGCGCTGATGTCCAACAGGCCGAGCTCAACCTAGCCCGAACCCGAATTGCCGCACCTTTTGACGCTCATGTCCTCAGTCGCGAGGCCAACCTGGGCTCCCAGGTTGGTCCCGGCACAGCCCTCGGTCGCCTGGTCGGACTGGAAACCTTCTGGGTCGAAGCCACCGTGCCGGTCTCACGTCTGGCCTGGCTGACGTTGCCTGATGCTGCCCAGGAAGGTTCGAGCGCGGTCATCCGTAACCGCACGGCCTGGACGAACGGCGCGGTCCGCAGCGGAGAGGTTGTTCAAGTGATTAGCGAGCTGGAGGGCAGCACCCGCCTGGCCCGCATTCTGATTGCCGTCGACGATCCCCTCGGCCGCAAGCTGCCAACAGAAACGCCGCGCCTGATGCTGGGGGAATATGTCGAATCCACCATTGAGGGACGTGAGCTTACCGATGTAGCCCGGCTGCCGAGGGAATACGTCCGCTCGGGCGATGTGGTCTGGCTGATGGTCGATGAGCGTCTTGTTGTTCGTCCCGTATCCATTGTTTTCCAGGATGAGCGCTTTGCCTACATCGACGAAGGACTGGAAGCTTCGGATCGGGTGGTAACCACCCGCCTGGCAACCGTCCGGGAGGGTCTGCGGCTGCGGGTCGACGAAGGCGGCTCATCCAATGAGGGGCAGACACAATGAGCGAGTCCAACTCGCTTCTGGGCGGAGCGAGCCCGATTGCATGGATGGCGCGCAACCCGATTGCGGCAAACCTGGCGATGATCATCCTGCTCGCCGGTGGCGTCTGGACGGCAATCACCATGCAAAAAGAGGTGCAGCCGCGCTACGAGCTGGATTTTATCGACGTCAGCGTTTCCTACCCTGGGGCGGCCCCTGAAGAAGTCGAGCAGGGCATTTTGCTGCCCGTCGAGGAAGCGGTGCGCGGCGTTCAGGGCATCAAGGAGCTGACGTCCACGGCTCGCGAGGGTTCCGGATCGATCAATCTTGAGCTGGTCACCGGCGTCAACCGGATGCGCGTGTATCAGGATGTCGACCAGGCCGTATCCCAGATTCGCACTTTCCCGGTCGACACGGAAGAACCGCGCGTGCGTCTGCGTTCCTGGCAGCGCGACGTCATGGAAATCGGTCTGTACGGCGACGTCGACATCTGGTCGTTGCGCCAGCTCGGTGAGCGCGTACGGGACCAGCTGCTCAACCAGCCCAACATCACCCAGGTCGAACTCCGGCGCGTTCCTAGCTATGTCACCCACGTCGAAATCCCTCAGGAGGTGCTGCGTGAGTACGACATGACCCTGGCCGAGGTCGCCGACCTGATTCGGCAGTCCAGTCTGGATGTGCCCGCCGGCGCCATGGACACCGCCCGCGGGGAAATTCTGCTGCGTATGAAAGAACGCCGGGAGTGGGCTCGCGAGATGGAACAAATCATCATCGCCAGCTCTCCCACCGGCGCCCCGCTGCGCCTCGGCGACATTGCCGAACTGCGCGATGGTTTCGACGACGTCGGCTTCCATGCCCAGTTCAATCGCCAGCCCTCGATAGAACTGGAGATCTTCCGGGTCGGCACACAGTCACCACTTCAAGTGGCCGCCGCGGTTCAGACCGTTCTCGACGACCTCGAAGCCAGCCTGCCGGAGGGCGTGAGCTGGCGCATCGATTCCAACCGGGCCGAGGAATTCGCCGACCGGCTCAACTTGCTGCTCAAAAACGGCGCCCTGGCCATCGTCATCATTGTGCTGATCCTGGCAATGTTCCTGGAGGCGCGCCTGGCGTTCTGGATCATGATGGGCATGGCGATCTCTTTCGTTGGCGCGATCAACCTGCTGCCGGCGCTTGGAGTCAGCATCAACATGATCTCGATGTTCGGCTTTCTGGTCGCTCTGGGCATTGTCGTCGACGACGCCATCGTGGTCGGCGAAAACGTCTATGAGCATCGGGAACGGGGCCTGAGCATGATGGATGCGGCCATCGTCGGCACCCGCGAGATGGCCTGGCCGGTCACCTTCAGCATCCTGACCAACATCGTCGCCTTTCTGCCGCTGCTGTTCATTCCCGGCGTCATGGGCCAATACTGGTCACCGATGCCGCTGGTGGTGATTACGGTACTGGCCCTGTCGCTGCTCGAAGCTCTGT
>CAZIMY010000049.1:0-17402 GCA_964540315.1 uncultured Wenzhouxiangella sp. | reverse complement strand
CTAGCTTAAGCTATGGGGTAGCGCAATCAAGGCCAAACGGAGCGGTTTGGTGAACGAATACTATTTTTCTTTAAATATCAGTCGAGACGAATATCTTCGCTTTTATCAGGGGCAGGCCGTCGCGGTGGTCGTGACCGACATGCACGGCCGCAACATCCGCTTCCCTGCCAATGCCCTGCGGGCGCACGTAGACCACGCCGGCATTCGCGGACGGTTTCGACTCATCACCGACGAAGAGCACCGCCTGCAGCGCCTTGAACGGATCACCTAGCCGAGAGTGCGGTTTAGGCCACAAACCCGCTCAATTCTGGGATAATCTTGCGCTGGCGGTCTTCGCCGGTCTTCCCACGCTGTTTTTGCCGTGAACCCCGTCAGGCCCGGAAGGGAGCAGCGGCAGCGGCGGACGCAGGCGCTGGGGTCGGGCTGGTGGAGGCCGCCTTCTTTTTGCCAAATCAAGTTCGCCTTGGGATCGTTCTAAACAGCGCGGGACTCGCAGCCGGCACCGTCGAGCGGACGGCAGACAGATCCGGACTCCTGCCCAAGCAACTCTCTCAATACCGCCTGATGGGATTCGTCATCCAGCAGGTCCGCGAGCGTGACATCGTCCAGAACCGCCAGGAAGGCAGCGCTGGCCTCGGCCAGCTTGCTACGCAAACGGCAGACCGTGGCCATGCTGCACTCGTGCGCCGAACGCATGCAATCAGCCACTCCCCAGTTGGGCTCAAGAGCGCGAATCACCTCACCAACCGCCAATCGATCGGGCGACCGGGCGAGACGAATACCGCCATTCTTGCCGCGCCGAGAATAGACAAACCCCTCGGCCGCAAGCTGTTGAACCACCTTCATCAGGTGATTGCGCGAAATCTCATGAGCCTCGGCAATTTCGGCGATCGTCGACAGTTCCTCGCCCTTCAGCCCTACGTAGATCAGGGCCCGCAGACCATATCCGGAATACTTAGTCAAACGCATAAATGTGAAGCCTTCGCCGAAACAGCGGCCTTAAGTCAGTCTTCATTATGCTTAGACGGCAACTGGACCTTTTGATATCGATCAATTCTTGCTTTTCAGATACTTCTTTTCCACATCACTCAAGTGGGTGGGACAGGCGTCGGCGGAAACGCATGCCGGGGCGCTTGAAACGGCGAGCGGCCAGACTCAAAAATAGCGTTAAGCGTTGCGGCCAGACGCGCTCCGGCCCTGGCCACCTGCACTTCGGCAACCGGTTGCCAGACTGTTCGATAGTTCTGGTCCATTACCGCGATCGGCTCAATCAGCCCCGGCGGCAACGCTTCTGGCGATACCTCGCCGAGAACCCCGCGACGCGGGCGCGGATATAACCCACTGAAGATCAGTTGGCGTGCTTCGATGACCCACTCTCGCGGACTCTGCACCGCCCAGGCCCGGCGTTCAGTTAGCCCATGGCGGGATCGCAGGACCGCTGCAAAGCCGCGACTCGCGAAATCTTCCTGAATCTTGGCGAATATCTGGTCGTCCCAGTAGCGGTGAAGGTTGATGAATTCCCCGCGGTAGATCACCGGCACATCGTTGGCTCCGCGATCTTCGCTGAATCCGGAGTGCAAGGGCTGATGCAGATCCGCGAGGAAATGGACCAGAAACTTCAGCGCCTCAACCCGTTCGATTCGCGGGAGGCGGGTGTCAGCAAGAATTTGCGAGTACCCCAGTACCGCGCTATAGACCGTGCCCTGAGGCAAATTAAGGTCTGAATCCGAAGGAACCACAATATCCAGCGGGCCGTTCACGTAGTGCAGCGGTGCTGTTTCCGGACGCTCGGATCGTACCTCGTCTGCCCAGGAACCCACGGCTGCCAGACTCTGCCCATCGAGCAGATCGGCTACGGCAATCCGGGCAATCGGCGACAAATCCGCCTCTGCCAGGTGTCCGACGGTCTCGTGGGCGAACCGGCTCCAGGCGAAGACGCCGGCTGGAAACCACAGTCCATGCAGCACCATCAACAGCAAGGCACAGCGCATCACTCTGAGAGCTTTCATCGGCAATCACATCCATTTGGAGAAACCGCGCCATGGTAGCCGAGCCGATGAGGCCGCGGACAAAACTTTTCTACTCGCGGCGGCGCGCCGCAGACCGATCCGAAACGCGTCTCTCCGGCGCCGCCCGCTGCGATCGGATCCTTGAGTCCGCGGCTGAGCGTTCGGTTCTGACAGAACCCTGCGCGGGATTGGCTGCTCTGGGTGGACGAACTGGGCGACTCTGGCTTGCCGACGACCGGCGCGCTGATTCCACCACCGTGCTTCGTGAAGGCTGGCGCGGCTGCGCGGTCGCCGCTCGTGCAGTCGATCGACTGCGTGTCAGAGCAGGTTCTGATGATCTTTGCCGGACAACCCGCGCAGATGACTCGCGCGGCGCTCGAGTTTGCGGCCGGCTGCTCGGCGCGCTGCTTGAAGACCTGACCAGACCACGCTCACGAGACCGGGTAACTGGCGCCGATTTAGCGCTTGATCGCCCGAGCTGACTTCTGTCGTTGGCCTGGCGTCGGGCTGTCGAAAACTCGCGGCGGGCGGTCTGGGCCTGCCTCGACTGACTCAATTCATTCACACGCGAAAGTCGAGCGGGATCAGCAGAACGGGCCGATGTGCGCGCCAGTTTGGATCGCGTCGAGTCCGCCCACTGCCGTTGCCGGGAGCGGGTATCAACCGTCCGGCTCAGGCGCTCCCGGGTCTCGCTGCGCTGAGCGCCAGGCCGGTCGCGCAAAGTCGCTGAACTTTGCCGATGGCGTTCTGGCAACGCGTGGCGATAGGCGACGCCCCGCCGGTGTTCAGCTTGGTGCTGCCAGCGCCGCGCGCCTTTGTGACGGGAGATGTCGCGACCACTGTAAAAGCTATGGTTGCTCACGGCGCGTGGCCGCGAATAATGATTTGGCCGATAGTAGTGGTGGTGATGATTGACCACCACGACCTGCCGCCGCGACCAGTGAAATGAGCTGAAGAAAAAAGTGGGCGCCACCCGGTAACCCAGCGACCAGCTCAGCACGACCGAAGGCCGGTGCCGGCGCGGGTGATACCAGACCACAGGCGGATAATCTGCCCAGTGCCAGCGACCGTAAACAATCGTGGGCTCGTAGCGGGGCAAATAAATGACCTGGCGGCGCACCGGCTCGATATAGATTACTTCGCGTTCGCGGATAACCCGGACATGCTGGTTGCTGCCCAGGTGCCCGGCCTGATAAGCCTGCCCTCGAAGTCTCTGGATACTGCCCAGAACGGCTTCCTCCTGAAACAGGAAGGCATCGCCCAGTTGCTGGGTCCAGTCTAGATCGGCATCCATTCGGTCAAGCAACTCGGGAAACGCCACCAGGGCCATCACCGAGGGGTCCCAGGGTCGGCCGACCACTGCGTCGACTGCTGCTTCCCCTCTGAGCTCGTTATGCTGGCGAGTCCAGCGCGCGGCCTGCACCACCTCCAGCGGGTAAGTCGCTGCAATCAGAACGTGGGACAGAACGGTGTCAGGGTAAAGCGCCACTGGTGCGAGGAGCTGGTCAAGTTCAGGCTGGCTGAAGCCGCGAAAGTCGTCCTGGACGCGAGCACTGGCCGGCGATATCAACATCAGGCCCAGCAGCACGGCGGGCACAGTCATGCGGATGATTCGGGTCATGGTCAGCTCCTTGCTCGTTCGATAATGCCCCTTTGTACCCCCACCAGCCTGAAGTCAAGCTGAACAGGATCACTTACTGACCGGAATTGCTCCATTCCATAAGTGCTTCTATGGTCGGCTGGATGGCCGGCGGAGCCTCTTCCGAAAGCGGCAGGCGAAGCACCAGACCGCGGTGCGAAGCGGGCAGGATGACCGGTTCAGGCCCGCCTTCGAACGAAAGCGATTCGACCGGTACCGCACCATCGCCAATACCCTCGCCCGCGTCCCGCCACCACTTTTCCACCAGGGGACGGACATCATCCACCCCGAGGTCGTCAGCCAGCCGGCGCAAACCATCCATCATCTCGGCGGTGGGCTCGGTCAGCAACCCACCAAGAATCAGTATTGGCACGGTCTCTGGCCACTGACGAGCGTTCAGCTCCCGCAAAAAGCGGCTGTCGGGTCGCAAATCGATCTTGGCCGCGCCGGTACCGTCGCGCAGGCCGGAAAACAGCGAGGCCTGCCCGTCTGGCAGATCAGCCATCCACTCCCGGATTTCCAGCCACGCTCTGAGCCGAGCCCACTCTGAGCCCTGGTTGGGGGTTCCTATCAGGACAACGCCACCCACTTCAGGGCCACTGGGATCGAGTGATGCATCAGCCGCGTAAAGATAACGCGTTACGAAATCACGGATGACCAGGCCACCCATACTGTGACCCACAAGAAATACTTCGTCAGACTCCAGCGTTGGCCATTGCTCAGCTAACAGGTCGACGCTATCGTCAATCGCCTGATCGTTGGGATAGCGAAACTCCCAGGCCACCATTCCGGCATCGGCAAGCGCGGCTCCCATGTCATCCCAGATTCCGCCCGGCTCGTCCAATCCATGGATCAGAATCACTCCAGGCTTGTCGTCGTTGTGTTCTTCGGATGCCGGCCGGAAGCCGACCGTGCCAGGCTCGGGTGATGCGACTTCAGGCAGCCACTGTTCAAGCTGGGCCTGTGCGGTGACCCGTAGATCACGTTCCAGATCGGGGTGCGTTTCCGCCCAGAAAATCCAGGCCATCAAAACACCAAACAAGAACAGCGGCATCAACAGAAGCAGCGTCAACGACCGCCTGCTCGGCGGTTTTTGCTCAGGGGCGTTCATTGATCGAAATCAAAGCAGCGTAGTTGAATATGGTTATCATTCTGACGCATATCAGAGACCCCGCGAGAGCTAATTGATGCCCACTGACTTTAAAATTCCAAGGCTACCCGTGACCCTGCTGGCGATGGTCGCATTGTCCTGTGCTCAGGCTCAGGTAACACTGCCCCCGATCAACATCGGCAACACGAATTTCATGGATGGTCGCGCTCTGCCGGGGACCATGTTCCAGCAGACCATCATCGCCGCCGATGCCAACAGCTTCAATGACAACAACGGCGACACCCAACCCGCACCGGATGCCTTGCGCACCGTGGGCATCGCCACCCAGGTGGCCTGGCTGTCTGACCGCAAGCTTTTCGGGGCCAACTGGGGTGCCGAGTTCATCCTTCCGCTGGTCCACGTCGACCTGGACGTTCTGCCCGGCCTCAGCAGTCGTAAAGGCGGGTTCGGCGACCTGTTTCTAAGCCCGCTGGTGCTGCAGTGGCCCGAGAAAAAACTGCTCGGTCGTCCGTTCTGGCAACGGTTCAACTTCAATTTTACCGTGCCGGTGGGTGAGTATGACCGCAACCGGCTCGCCAACATCGGCACCAACACGTTCCGAATCAATCCCCACTATGCCGCGACCTGGATGTTTTCCGATCAATGGGAAGTCAGCGCCCGGTTTCACTATCTCTGGAACGGCCGGAATGAAGACCCCTCGCCGGGCCTCGGGGCAGACTGGACGCGGGCGGGCGAAGCGGTCCATACCAATCTGGCCGTCTCGCGCGAAGTCCTGCCCGGACTGAGGATCGGGCTGGCCGGCTACCACCTGCGCCAGATCAGCGACGATCGTATTGACGGGGTCGATCTGCCGAATTCACGCGAACAGGTGATCGGCTTTGGACCCGGCATCCGCTTCCAGCGAGGCCCACAGGTGTTGTTCGTCCACGCCTATCATGAAACCTCGGTTCGCAACCGGCCCGAGCGCAACCAGGTCATTGTGCGGTACGCTCGCTTCTTCTAACCCGGAGATCGATCATGGCCGAATCCAAGAGCTGGTTTGAGCGATGCCTGCCTGAAGTCACGACCAACTGGGGCAAACTGTCTCTGTATCGGCGCTTTGAGCGAGTGCTCTCCATCATCCTCACCGTGGCCATCGCAATGCTCGTGGTCGTGGCCATGTTCTATCTGATCAGCAACGTGGTATCGCTGCTGTTCATACATACTCAGGACCCCTTCGACTACCGCCTGTTTCAGGCCGTCTTTGATATGGTTCTGACGGTATTGATCGCGATGGAATTCAACAACTCCATTGTCAGAACCATGGAGGAAGAAGGCCGACTCGGTGGTCTCATCCACGTCGAGGTAGTGGTTCTGATCGCCATCATGGCCGTCGTCCGCAAATTCATGGTGCTGGAAGTCGACAAGTTGGATCCACTCTACCTGCTGGGTCTGGGCGGCGCTATCCTTGCTTTGGGGGCCACCTACTGGCTGCTCAAGCGCGCTTCTTCCGAGTAGGCGCTTCCCGCCCCGTCAACCTGGCGACGATAACGGATCTCGCCGTTGACGATCGTCAGATCAACCCGTGCCTGCGCCAGGTCGCCCTCACTGACCGTCAGCAGATGGCGGTCCAGCACGACCAGATCGGCCAGTTTGCCGACCTCGATGGTGCCGACCCGGTCTTCCTCGAAAGCCGCAAAAGCGCAATGAACGGTGTAGGACTTCAGCGCTTCCAGCCGGTCCATGGCCTGCTCCGGAAAGAAACGCTCGCCGTTGGCCATCTCGCGCGTGATGGAGGCATGGAGCGACGCAATTGGAGAGATGCGCTCGACCGGCACGTCGGTTCCGTTGCAGATCGTGGCCCCGCTATCGAGCAGAGAGCGCCAGACGTAAGCCTCACGTCGGGCCCGCTCCATCCCCAGACGCTGCGGTACCCAGGGGCCATCCGATGTGGCGTGGATACCCTGCATGGAAGCAATGACATCCAGTTCGGCAAAGCGCGGAACGTCGTCGGGATGCAGGGTCTGGGCGTGCTCAATACGCCATCGAAGGGGTGTGGGTCCGGCCTCCTGGCGAATGGCCGCGTAGATCGATAGCGCCTCCCGATTGGCGCGATCTCCAATCGCATGAGTATTCAGCTGAAAGCCATGCCGATAGGCAATTTCGGCGGTCTGGCGCAAATCGTCCAGAGACATCTGCGGCAGCCCGGATCGATCCGGGCGGTCGGCGTAGGGGCGAAGCAGCCATGCGCCGTGGGTGCCCAACGCCCCGTCGAGGTGGCGCTTGACCGCGCGCACCGCCAGCATCCGATCCCCGGAGGGCAGACGCCGATAGTCCGCCAGCCGGCGATCGAGGTCGGCATTGGTCTCGCCAATCACAGCCACATACAGACGAAGCGGCAAACCGCCCTGTTCATCCAGGGCAATCAAACGATCAATGGCATCGAAGCGCTGGCCCTGATCATGAAAGCCGGTCACACCGTGGCGCAGGGCCTCGCCTGAAGCCAGTTGGACCTGTCGTTTGAACCTTGTCTGGCGAGCAGCCTCGCCAAGCCCATCAAACCAGACGAGCATCTGACGCCGAACAGGCCGCTGGGCCGCCTGGCGCAAAAATCCGGTTGGCCGGCCCTGGCCGTCACGAACAATTTCGCCGCCTTCCGGATCGGGTGCTTGAGCGGTTATCCCCGCCATTTCCATGGCCAGCGCATTGGCCAGTGCGGCGTGCCCGCTGGCATGCCTCAGGAACACCGGGTTGTTCGGACTGACAGCGCTCAGGACCTGATGGCCGGGAACACCATCAACCACATCTTCGCCCTGCTCGCTCCAGTTTTCCTGGTGCCAACCACGACCTGTAATCCAGTCGCCCGGCTGCGCCGCCGCGACGGCTTCTTCAACCAGGTCGACCAGTTCGGCAAATGACCTCGTGGACTGCAAATCCAGCGTCATCAGGGACTCCCCCAGGCCGAGGAAATGTCCGTGCCCCTCGATAAACCCGGGCATGAGCATTCTTCCGGCCAGGTCGACAACCTCAGTATCCGCTCCGATCAGCGGCTGGATTTCGGCATCTGATCCAACGGCGATGATCTCGCCGGACCTGACGGCAACAGCCGAGGCGGGCTCCGCTTGCGCGGCCAGGGTGACAACGTCACCGGATACCAGCACCAGGTCGGCCGGCTGCGCGTGGGCGAGCGACAGCGCGCTCGACAAAACGAACAAACCAGCCAGCAGAGCCAAAGCAGGATGTTGGGTTAGCTTCATCTTCGTGACCTTGCGCGTTGCCGAAATCTCGCTGCAGGATAGGTCATCCGGCACGGCGGCGTCAGCGCCGCGTACTTCGGACCCTGGCCTCAGGCTGCCAGTTCGTCGCCGAGCTTTGCCATGACCTGCTCCAACACGACACCGCAGTCGCCGCTGACCTTGAAATCAAGCAGGGCATCGGCCCGGGTGCGACCGGCATTGATCGCGACAATGGGCAGACCCATGGCGGCGGCCTGTCGAACGATCCGAAAACCCGACATCACCACCAGCGATGAGCCGACAACGAGCAGCGCGTCGGTGAGTTCCAGGGCTTCAGACACGCTGCGGGCGCGTTCCGGTGGTACCGGCTCACCGAAAAAGACCACGTCGGGCTTGAGGGGTCCGCCGCAGCGTTGGCAGTCGGCGACCTTGAAACCCGGATAGGCACTGGCGTCGAGCTCCGCATCACCATCCGGGTTGTATCCAAGCACTTCCGGCGACCAGTCCGGGTTGAGCGCCTGGAGTTCCTGCTGGATCTCGTCGCGATCAAACTGCGTCTTGCAGGTCAGGCAACTCACGCGCGCCAGCCGCCCGTGCAGCTCGACCAGCGCGCAGCTGCCGGCCCGAGCATGCAGCCCATCGACATTCTGAGTCACCAGCAGCGAAAGCCGACCCAAGTCTTCGAGCCTTCTCAGCGCGTGATGGGCGGCATTGGGATCGGCTTTGAGCATCTGCGGCCAGCCGAAATAACTGCGCGCCCAGTAGCGCCTTCGCATCGTCGCGCTGGCCATGAAATCCTGAAACAGGATCGGGTCGCGCCGCAGCCACTGCCCGTCGGCATCGCGGTAGGCCGGAATGCCGGACCCAGTGCTCATGCCCGCGCCGCTCAACACCATCAGGCGCTGCTGCCGGCGCATGAAATCAAGCAAGGCATCACATCCAGCTTCGACCGGCGCCTGCCCGGTGGCCGGGCGCATCTCCGGAATTCGAATCAGCGGCCTGGAAGAAGCCACTAGCGAACCCCCACCCTTTTCATCGCCAGGCGCGCCAACCCCGGGAAAAATCGACCCGTCCAGTGCGCCAGACGACCGTGACCGGTAAACACGTGGACTTTTCGGCGTTTTTCAATCGCCCTAACCATGACCCCCACGGCACGTTCGGTGGTCCACATCAGCCTGGCCGGGCGGGGATCGTGCGCCTCCGGATGGAAAACGCCCTGGCTGTCGACCCGGGCGATATTGCTCTCGACGAAACCCGGATGGATGGTCGTGCAGGTCACCCCAGTGCCCTGCAGCTCTATCTGGAGGGTCTGGCCGATGGAGTGCACCGCCGCCTTGGAGGCGGCGTAGGGTGCCGCGTTGGGAACAGGCACGAAGGCAGACGCGCTGCCAATCAACACCAGGCGGCCGCCGGTCTTTTTCAAATGCGGGAGCGACTGGCGGGCTGTGACCGTCAGCGCCGTGACGTTTAAAGTCATCTGTCGATCCCAGTCGGCCGCGCACAGCGATTCAAAAGGCCCGCTAACGCTGAAACCTGCGTTGGCAACCGCGACATCAAGCCGACCCAGCTCACTCATGATGTGCGCGACCGCAGCAATCTGCTGATCCTCCACGGTCACATCGCAGGGAAGGGCCAGACCCACGCCGCCCTGTTGCTCAATTTCTCGGATCAGCTCATCGAGCTTTTCAGCGCGACGGGCCGAAACCGCCACCGTCGCACCCAAACGGGCAAACGCCAGCGCCATGGCTCGACCGAGCCCGGACGACGCCCCGGTAATCCAAACGACTTTCCCATCAAAGCGCATGAAGCACTCCAGCACAAAGCTATAATCCAAAGCAATCCACACTTTACTCGTCGGGAGCGTCAGGGTCTTGACGTCATCGGAACACAGCTTCGCGCCGGTCCGGCGGATGATGGAAAACGACGGTCTGCCTGACTTGGCGATACGTACTTTCCGACATTATTTCGACGAACTGGCCAGCGGAACGACGGGTCTGCTGTCGGAAACCGACATTCAGCCGGTGACCAAAGTGGCGGACCTGGCCCAGCTCGTCGACAGTGCCGAAGAGACTTCAGGCGTTCTTGGCCAATGCGTCATGATCAAGCTCAACGGTGGCCTTGGCACCAGCATGGGTCTGGACCAGGCCAAGTCCCTGCTGCCGGCGCGAGAGTCTTTCACCTTTCTGGATCTTATTGCCCGCCAGATCCTGTATCTGCGTCAACAGCTTGATCGGCCGGTGCCGCTGCTGCTTATGAACAGCTTTGCGACCCACAGCGATTCAATTGCCCGCCTTGAATCGCTGCCGGAACTTGCAGAGGGTCAGGCGCCGATCCCACTGGCTTTCCTGCAGCACCGCGTGCCACGACTGGATATGGAAACGCTCGCTCCCATCCAATGGCCGCAGGCGCGCCACCGCGAGTGGTGCCCGCCCGGCCACGGGGACATTTACACCGCGCTTGCCGCTTCGGGACTGCTTGAACAGCTTCTGGGGGCCGGCTATCGCTACGCGTTCGTCTCGAACGCCGATAATCTGGGCGCCACGCTGGAACCACGGATACTGGAGTGGATGGCAAGCGAGCGTATTCCATTTCTGATGGAAGTCACCGAGCGCACCCTTGCCGACCGCAAGGGCGGACATCTGGCCCAAGACCACGATGGCCGTCTGCGTCTTCGCGAGTTTGCTCAGTGCCCACCTGAAGAACAAGAAAGCTTCCAGGACATTGGCCGCTACAGCTTCTTCAACACCAACAACCTCTGGCTGGACCTGGAGGCTCTGGCCGAGGAGATGCAGCGGCGCGATGGCATCCTTGGTCTGCCCATTATTCGCAATCTCAAACACCTTGTACCCGAAGATCACTCGACCCCGCAGGTGATCCAGGTCGAAACCGCGATGGGATCAGCCCTGGAAGTCTTTGACAGAGCCCAAATCCTGCGCGTTCCGCGAAGCCGCTTCGCGCCGGTCAAAACGACCAATGACCTGCTGGCACTGTGGTCAGACCGCTTTAGCCTCACAGATAATGGTGAAATTGTCGCCACGGTGGCCCGACCGCTTGACATTGACCTGGACCCCGTCTTTTACGCATCGATTGCCGGCTTTCGCGATCGCTTCCCTCACGGCGCGCCATCGCTGAAGGACGCTGACGGCCTGCGCGTCAGAGGCGATATCCGGTTTGGTGCCGACGTTGTGATTCACGGCAGGGTCAACCTTGAAAATCCAGGACCTGCCCCGCGAATGATTGAAGACGGCTCGGTTCTGCATGATGCTTCCGAGGGTCTTCCGCCGGCAACGTATAGTTAGGCGATGTACACACACCGGGAATCAGCGTCATGGAGTGGCTGCCCCTTATTTTCCTCATCGCTGTGCTGGTCTGGGCGATATGGGCCTATAACCGACTGATCACGCGGCGCAATCGGGTGGCCACAGCGTGGAGCGATATCGACGTCCAACTCACCCGCCGGCATGACCTGATACCGAACCTCGTCAAGGTGGTCTCACGCTACACCGAGCACGAGAGCATGACCCTTGAGAAGGTGACACGATTGCGCACTCAGGCACTGTCAACGGAGAGTCCGGAACGTCTGGGCATCATCGAGGACGAACTGGAAGGCCTGCTCAAGCGCCTGCTCGTGCTGGAGGAGAACTATCCGGATCTGCACGCCAGCGGAAATTTCCAGCAACTGAGCGAACAGTTGGTCGAGGTCGAAGATCATCTGGTCTTTGCACGCCGTTATTACAACGGTGCGGTGCGCGATTTGAATACCACCATAGAGCAAGTCCCCGACCTGATCATCGCCCGCCTCTTCCGCTTTCGTCAGGCTGAGTTCTATGCGGCCGAGGCCACCCAACGCGTGGTTCCCGACCTGAGTACGCCGTCTTGAGAGCCGAATTGATAATGGCTAGGCTGCTGGCTGCTCTTTTACTGCTTGCTCAGGCGAGCATTGGCGCGGCTCAGAGCGAGCGCATTCTTGATTACCGCAGCGATATCGAGATAGAGGCCGACGGTTCCATGACGGTCAGTGAGCAGATCACGGTCCAGTCCAACCAGAACCAGATTCGGCGCGGCATTTTCCGCGACTTTCCAACCCACTACCGCGACCGGTTTGGCAACCGCGTCATCGTGGACTTTGAAGTCACTGAAGTCCTGCGCGATGGACAGCCCGAACCCTGGTTTACCGAGCGGGTCGCCAATGGCGTTCGCGTCAATACAGGCAACGATGACTTCCTGCCCGGACCCGGCCGCTATACCTACACCATTCGTTATCGAACCAATCGCCAGCTGGGCTTTTTCGAAGAGCATGACGAGCTTTACTGGAACGTGACCGGGCTGGGCTGGGCCTTTCAGATTGATCAGGCCAGTGCAAGGATTCGGCTACCCGAGCCGGTCGACCGCGACCAGATCAAGCTGCATCACTACACGGGACCGTCCGGCTCCCGATCCAGCAGCGCCAGCGCACAAGTGACCAGCCCGGGCGTCGCAGAGTTCAATGTCGATCAGCCCCTGCCTGCGGGGCACGGCCTGACGATTGTCGTAGAGTTCCCGAAAGGCTTGATTGCTGAGCCCACGAGTCAAGACAGGCTGGGCTGGTTCCTGCGCGACAACCGCGGCATGCTGGTGCTCTTGATCGGCGGCATTGGCATCCTGGGCTTCTATCTGCATCAGTGGTGGACGAAAGGCCGCGGGCCGGCAGCCGGCGTCATCATTGCCCGCTACGAACCTCCCGAGGGCTACTCTCCGGCCGGCCTTCGCTATGTCTGGAAAGAAGGCTACGATCAGGGTTGTTTTACGGCTGACCTAGTGGCCCTCGCGGTGAAGGGTAAAGTGGCCATAGAGCACGATAAGAAAACCTTCAGCGAGTCTTGGACGCTGCGAAAAACCGCGCAGCGCGAGACCGGCGAACTGCCAACCAGCCAGGCCGTGCTGTTTGACGCGCTGTTTGAAAACGCTTGGGTCATCGAGTTGGATTCAGACCAATCGGCACACCTGCAAGGCGTGATGCAACGTCACAGCAGGATCCTCGATCAACGCTTCAAGGACACTTATGTCAAGCCCAACGCGGCGACGAACTGGATCGGCATGCTGACGTCATTGGCCGTGATGGTTCTCGCCTTTGTTCTGGCCGGCGGTCCCAGCGGCCCGCTGGTCATCTCCACGATCATCCTGATGCTGATGAACTTCAGTTTCATGATGATCATGCCGGCACCAACCGAGAAAGGCCGCAAGCTGCTGGATCAGGTCGAAGGCCTGAAGCTTTACCTGAGCGTTGCCGAAAAGCAGGATCTTGCGCGATTGCAGAAACCTGGAGCAGACGAGCCTTCGTTAACGCCCGAGCGGTTCGAGTTCTTGCTGCCTTTCGCGCTGGCGCTTGAAGTGGAAGAAGCCTGGACCGACAAGTTCACTGCTGCAGTCGGTCAGGCCATGACGGAGAAGACTCGCCGCAATCTGGCCTGGTATTCCGGCACCGGGGCGACCTTGGGGAGTCTCGGCGGCCTGTCAAAGTCCTTGAGTCAGAATCTGTCTTCCAGCATCGCCTCTGCTGCCACTCCGCCCGGCAGCAGTGGTGGTGGCGGCGGATCGTCCGGCGGAGGCGGGGGTGGCGGCGGAGGCGGCGGGCGCTAGTCGGTTCTGCGTACCGCCAGCATCCGGATTTCAGTCATGTCTTCCATGGCAAACCGGATGCCCTCCCGACCGAGTCCGGAGTCCTTGACCCCGCCGTAAGGCATGTGATCGACGCGGAACGCCGGCACGTCATTGATCACGACACCACCCACGTCGAGACGGTCCCAGGCCTGGTACATCTTGTTGATGTCGCTGATGAACAGCCCGGCCTGCAAGCCGTAGCGCGAGTCGTTAATGACGTCCAGGGCGTGGTCGAAATCAGAGAAAGGTTCGATCACCAAGACCGGACCGAAAACTTCGTTGTCGTAGACCTGGCAGTCGCGGTCAACATTTTCCAGCAGCGCCGGTGAGACAACTCGACCGTCACGCTTGCCGCCGATCAGGCAGCGGGCACCCTTTTGAACCGCCTCATTGATCCAGGACTCAACCCGCTTGGCATCGTCCTCGGAAATCAGCGGCCCGGTAAAGGTGTCCGGATCACGCGGATCGCCCGACTTGAACGCGCCGATTTTCTCAACAAGCCTGTCGCGCAACTGATCGTAGACCGACTCATGAACCTGAACGCGCTGGACGGAGATGCAGCTCTGGCCTGCCTGGTAAAAAGCCCCAAAGGCCAGCCGGTCGACCGCATGATCAAGATCGGCATCCTCGTCCACCAGGCAGGCGGCATTTCCGCCAAGTTCCATAACGACGGCCTTCTTGCCGGCCTTGGCCTTGAGCGCCCAGCCCACGTCATCCGAGCCGGTAAAACTCAACAGCTTCAGACGCTCATCCTCGGTAAAGGCTGCCGATGCGCCTCGATCGGCCGGCAGAATGGAAAAAGCGCCTTCAGGCAGATCGCATTCGGCAAGGATTTCACCGATCAGCAAAGCACCCACCGGCGTCTTGCTGGCGGGCTTGAGCACAAACGGACAACCAGCGGCAATCGCCGGAGCGACCTTGTGGGCGACGAGGTTGTAGGGGAAATTGAACGGTGTAATCAGCGACACAGGTCCGATGGGAACCCGCTTCCACATGCCCCAGAAGCGTTCCGCACGCGGCGTGATGTCCATCGGCAGGACCTCGCCACCCAGCCGGGTCGCTTCTTCGGCAGCAATCTCGAAGGTCTCGATCAGCCGCCCGACTTCGCCCGTTGCATCGGTGATGGTCTTGCCCCCTTCCACAATCAGCACTTCGATCAGCTCCTCGCGGCGCGCCTGAAACTGATCCACACAGTGCTGCAGCACGTCACGACGTTTGTAAGACGGCAGGTCAGCCATAGCCTTGCGGGCCTTGACGGCTGCTGCAATGGCCTGGTCGACGTGTGCCTCGCCAGCCACCGCCACCCGGAACGCTGTCTGTCCGGTGTGTTTGTCTTCAACCGCCAGGTCCGTATTGGCGTGAACCGGCTTGTTGGCGAGATAAAAGGGATAATTTGGAGTCGTCATGGATTGCGCTCTTCAGGGTTCGAATTTGAGGGCGCGACTGCTTTCGGGAATGTCGCTGAAAAGCTGTCGCTGGCTGTCGCTGTAGTCGACGGGACAATCAATCAGATGAACACCCGTCGCGGACAGGCACTGATCAATCAGCGACGCCAACTCATCGGTGGCGTTAACCCGGTGGCCAGTTGCGCCATAACTTTCAGCATACCGAACCAGGTCCGGGTTGCCGAACGATAAGCCGAAATCCGGCAAATTCATGTCCTGTTGCTTCCATCGGATCATGCCGTAAGCGTCGTCGCGCAGCACCAGAATGACCAGGTCCATCTCCAGCCGGACGGCCGTCTCCAACTCCTGGGAATTCATCATGAAACCGCCGTCGCCGCACACCGCGAGCACCTTGCGCTCTGGATGTACAAGGCGCGCGCCCATGGCCACCGGCAATCCCGCGCCCATGGTCGCCAGGGCATTGTCCAGCAGAACCGTATTGGGCTGATGGGCCGGATAGTTGCGTGCGAACCAGACTTTATAAAGGCCGTTGTCCAAACAGACGATGCCGTCCTCGGGCATGGCTTGGCGGACGTCATGGACAATTCGGCGGGGGTGGAGCGGGAAGCCATCCCGCTGCTCGTGAGTCGCCAGATCCTGCTCCAGTGCCGCTCGCACCCTGGTGGCAAAATCGAAGTCCCAGTGGGGCTGCGATTTGATTCTTTCATTGAGCTGCCAGATGGCGTTACCGATATCACCAACGACCTCCAGCTGCGGGAAGTACACCGCATCCACTTCAGCACCCGAGAAGTTGATATGAATCACCTGGCGTCGGCCCTTGCGCATGAAAAACGGCGGCTTTTCGACCACGTCGTGACCGACATTTATGATCAGATCGGCTTGATCAATGGCACGGTGGACAAAATCGCCGTCCGACAGTGCTGCATTGCCGAGACAGCAGCGATGGGTCTCATCGAGTACCCCTTTGCCCATCTGAGTGGTGAAAAAAGGGATACCCAGCCGATCGACGAAACGCCGCAGCATCCTGGCGGTGACCTTGCGGTTGGCACCTGCGCCAATCATCAACAGGGGGCGTTGGGCCTGCTCGATTGCACCCACCGCCTCGGTAATGGCCTTTTCTTCGGCCACCGGGCGCCTTGCCCGACTGGGCGTCATCGGCCGCTCTGAGACCTGTTCTCTGAGAATGTCTTCCGGAACCTCCAGATGGGTCGCACCCGGGCGCTCCTCTTCGGCCTGACGAAAAGCTTCGCGCACGCGCGCTGGCAGCGACGCTCCGGAGACCACCTGGCGGGTATAGCGGGTGACCGGGCGCATGAGGTCAACCACATCAACAATCTGGAAGTGGCCCTGCTTTGAGCTTTTGATCGGCTTCTGACCGGTGATCATGACCATCGGCATGGCGCCGAGCTCAGCGTAGGCGGCTGCGGTGACAAGGTTGGTGGCCCCAGGGCCCAGCGTGGACAGACAGACCCCAGGCTGGCCGGTAAGACGACCATGGCAAGCCGCCATGAAGCCTGCCGCCTGCTCGTGGCGGGTCACAACCAATTGGATCGAGGATTCTCTCAGGGCTTCCAGAAGATCAAGATTTTCCTCGCCGGGTACGGCAAAGATTCGCTCTACGCCTTCGGACTCCAGGCACTGCACCATCAAGTTTGCGGCGCTGATCTCATTCATTTGAACTCCATTGATTCGGAACTGCAGATTGAAGCGGACGTTCAGTATTGCACCAAGCACCCTCACGCCTTTGCGACATAAACCTCACTTGATGCTCATAAAAACTTGATGCCGCCTGCATGTGGGCTGCGGATACTGCGCGCTGCTTTCAACCACAACACAGGAAAACAACATGCTTAGCAGTCGTTTCATTGCCGTTTCTTTCGCCGGACTTTTTGCCGCCAGCGCTTTCGCAGCCGACCACGGCGACCATAAATCAAATATCATCGAAACCGCCGAGGGCGCAGGCCAGTTCAGCACTCTGCTGACGGCTATCGAAGCCGCCGGGCTGACCGAAACCCTGGCCACCGGTGGGCCGTTCACGGTCTTCGCGCCAACCGATGCTGCTTTCGCAGCCATTCCGGAAGCCGATCTGGCGGCGATCCTGGCCGACAGCGAAACCCTCACCTCAATCCTGACCTACCACGTCGTCGACGGTGCCGTGACCTCGGCCCAGGTTGTCGAGCTCGACAGCGCAACGACGCTGCAGGGTTCTGACGTCGACATCATGGTCAGCGACAGCGGTGTGATGGTGGACGGTGCCAACGTGGTGACCGTAGACGTCGAGGCCAGCAACGGCGTCATCCATGTCATCGATGCAGTCATCACGCCCTGAGCCAGCCCGCCGGGCAACTCGAAAAGCCCGTCTCCGGACGGGCTTTTTTTATC
>CAZIMY010000048.1:16411-17626 GCA_964540315.1 uncultured Wenzhouxiangella sp. | reverse complement strand
GCTCGCCAACGGATCATGATGCTGCCTTGACCGCTTCGTCCGGACCGTCGCTGCGTCCTAGCGCCTCAATCAGGAGCTGGTTGACACGTCGAACATAGGCCGCCGGATCAGCCAGCTCGCCGCCTTCGGCGAGCAGTGCCTGGTCTAAGAGCAGGCTGGACAACTCATCGAAACGCGCCTGGTCGTCCACGCCATCCATCAGCTTCAGCAACGGGTGCTCCGGATTGATCTCAAGATTGGGCACAATGTCCGGCACGTCCTGACCGGCCTGACGCATCATCCGCGCCATCACCGGCGACAGCCCGTGTTCGTCGGCCACAACGCAGGCCGGTGAGTCGACCAGTCGCTGGCTGGGCTGTACGTTGCCGATCCGCTCGCCCAGACCTTTCTTGATTCGACCGGCAAGCTTCTTGGCCTGCTCGTTTGGCTCCTCGCTCTCACCCAGTTCCAGTTTGCCGCGCGCCGCCGATTTCAGTGCCTTGCCCTTGTACTCGTGCATGTGGCTGACCAACCACTCGTCAATTCGGTCCGTCAGCAGGAGCACCTCGACCTCGTGCTTGCCGAAAGCCTCTAGGTGCGGGCTGTTGCGCGCCACCTTCAACGAATCCGCGGTCAGGTACCAGATGTTCTCCTGGCCTGATTTCATGCGCCCGATATAGTCATCGAGACCGGTCAGATCGTCTTGGGCTTCGGTTGCAGTCGACGGGAAACGCAGCAGACTGGCGATCCGCTCTTTTTGCTCAAAATCTTCAATCACCCCTTCCTTGAGCACGGACCCAAAGGCGTTCAGGAACTTATGCCACGGTTCTCCGCCCTGCTCGGCAAGCTTCTCGATCAGGTCCAGACTGCGTTTGACCACGGTCGCCCGGATTTTCTTGAGCAGCGGCGAGTCCTGCAGCAGCTCCCGGGAAATGTTCAGCGGCAGATCGGCCGAATCGATCACTCCGCGCATGAATCGAAGATATCTGGGCACGACCTGCTCGGCCGCGTCCATGATGAAGACCCGCTGAATGTAAAGTTTGATGCCCTCGCGCTCATCACGATTGATCAGCATGTCAAAAGGCGCCGAGCCCGGCAAGTACAGCAGCAGGCTATAGCGTTGGGAACCTTCGACATGATGATGGGCCCAGCTCAGTGGCGCTTCCGGGTCGCCTGTCAGGCTGGTGTAGAACTCGGTGTAGTCGGTCTCGGACAGCTCGGATTTCTGTCGTGTCC
>CAZIMY010000048.1:0-16401 GCA_964540315.1 uncultured Wenzhouxiangella sp. | reverse complement strand
CCAGAGCGCCTGACTTGCATTGACCAATTCAGGTTCCGACGATGCAGCTTCGGCCTTTTCTTCGCCCTCCTGGCTTTCTTCTTCGGCCAGCTTGTGCAGGCGAATCGGGAAAGCAATGTGGTTTGAATAGTGCTTGATGATCCGGCGTAGCTGCCATTCCGACAGCAAATCGCGATGATCCTCGCGCATGTGCAGCGTAATAGTTGTTCCCTGCTGCTCGCGTTCGATGGTCTCAACCTGGTATTCGCCTTCGCCACCGGACGACCAGCGAACGGCCTGGTCGCTTGGCAGGTCCGCCCGGCGGGTCTCCACGGTGACCGCGTCGGCCACAATGAACGCAGCGTAGAAGCCAACGCCGAACTGACCGATGAGGCGGGCATCGTTCTGCTGGTCCCCTGACAGGCTTTCCAGGAAGTGGCGCGTGCCTGAGCGCGCGATGGTGCCAAGATTCTCGACGACTTCGTCACGACTCATACCTATCCCGCGATCGCTGACGGTGAGAACAGACTCAGCCTCGTCGAATTCGATATCGATACCAAGATCCTGATCCAGGCCCTTAAGCGCCTCTTTGGTCAGGGCCTCGAAGCGGAGTTTGTCGCTGGCGTCCGAGGCATTGGAGATCAGTTCCCGCAGGAAAATCTCGCGATTGGAATACAGTGCGTTGATCATCAGCTTCAACAGCTGATGGACTTCGGTGTCAAATCGACGGGTTTCGGTAGCAGATGCTTCCGTCATGGCTTTAGCTCCTCGAAATCAAGACAACGGGGTTCAGGGCAATAAACACCCAACGGGTTGGAGGAATTGGGCGTAAAGCGTCTGTTTTCAAGGTCTTCGCGCAATGTAAATGAGCGATTTGCATCCAAAACACTGGCCGGTGATAATGACGGGCTCACCGCAGAGGCGGTTGCCTTACCGAAACCGGCATGCGAAATCACTACCAAATCACCATTTCTGACTACCGGGGCGCGCGCCATTTCACGCTCAATCAATTGATGCGCCGAGGTTTGCTGACCCTGGCCTCCGTGCTGGCCGTGGTGATGGTGTCGGGCACGATCGTGATTTCCATGCTCAGCGGACGAGTTGGCAAACTCAACTCGGAGTTGGTAGAGCTTGAGGCGGAGCGGGACCAGGTCGAAGTCGAACGCAGGGCACTGGCACAGGCACGCGACCAGCTCGAAGCCGACGTTCAAGACAGATCGCTGGCCTTGCAACTTTTGAGCGATGAGCTGGAAAACATCGAGATTTTGATTGGTCTCCAGGCCGAGCCGGAGAAAGCGTTGGCCCAGCGAGTCGATACCGCCAGTCAAACCGCCTTCGAAAAGCGTCTGATGCTCAACAGCATTCCTTCGGGATACCCGCTTGATTCAGACCGCGTCACCAGCAGCTACGGCATGCGTCAGCATCCGGTCTACAACCGGGAAGCCATGCACGGCGGTATCGATTTTGGAACCCCCATTGGTACGCCGGTGTATGCCACTGCCGATGGCGTCGTTGAGTGGGCGGCCCACCATCAAAGCAGCGGCTACGGCAAGATGGTTCGGATCATTCATAATTACGGTTTTTCAACGGTTTATGGCCATCTTGAAGACTTTGAGGTAGCCTCAGGAAACTACGTTCGGCGGGGTGATCTGCTGGGCTATTCCGGAAACACGGGCGTTTCCACCGGACCCCATCTACACTACGAAGTCCGTCACTTAAACCGACGGCTGGACCCAGCGACCTTCCTGCGCTGGTCAATTTCCGAATACGACATTCTGTTTGCCAACGAGGATAGGGTCGAATGGGAATCATTGGTCGAAATCATCCGAAGCAAGGCTCAAGCAGCGGAACGACCGTCATTGCTGCCGGTACAGAGCTGGTCGGCAACCTTGCCCTAGTCGAAAACAATCTGCACGTCGATGGGCGAGTCAAGGGCGAAATTGAGTCCAAGGCCGAAGTCATTATCGGCGCACCCGGCCACATAGAAGGTCAGATCAGGGCCGAGCGGGTGCTGATCAGCGGCAGCTTTGATGGAAGCATAGACGCGGAGCGACTGGAAATTGTCGCGACCGGCACGGTTTCTGGCGAAGTCACCGTCGGGCAGTTGGTGGTTGAATCAGGCGCCCATTTCAACGGTGTCAGTCGAATCCGCGGGGATGAACCGCCCCGTCAGCTGACCCACGAGAGGGCCTCGTCCAACCATGACGAAGCTGACGGTCAGGGTCAGGGACGTGAAGCGGCGAAAAAGAAGAGCAAACCCGACACCGCAAGCTGAAGGCTGGCTCCTCGCGGGGGAGGCTTCAGCTTTCGGTTTGTTGCTTGCGGCGAACGTAAATAGTCCTTTGGACGCGCGCAACAAGTTCATCGTCTGCGTCCCGGATTTCGACCGGGTGGACAATCAATACTGATCTCTGCCGAGACGCCTGTTGTCTTGCATGCGCAAAATCAGACTCGCTCAATCGAAACTCGGCCGTCACTGTTCCCCGCCCGGGACGCACAAAATCGATCGCAGCTGACTTGTCCCAGACAACATATTGGGAGCCCAGATTCTTGAGATACATCAGCATGTAGAACGGATCGGTCATCGCAAACAGCGAACCGCCGAAATGGACGTGGACATAGTTCCGATTAAGCAGGCCAAGGCGCAGAGACACGCGGGCCACGCGGAAGTCGTCGCTGATTTCGCGCACCCGGATACCAGCCGCCAAATAAGGCGGCCACACGTTCATGAGCCTTCGGAGATTGCGAGCCTTCAACAGCCTGCGCGCCAGCGCGCAGTCGACAGCTTGCCGGGATTAGGCGCTCTTGCGGCTGAGCTTTTCCTTGATCCGCGCGGCCTTGCCTTCCAGATTGCGCAGATAGAAGAGCTTGGCGCGACGCACGCGACCACGCCGCTTGACCGTGATTGACTCGATCAACGGGCTGTAGGTCTGGAACACGCGCTCAACGCCAGTGCCATGAGAGATTTTGCGAACCGTAAAGGCCGAATGCAGCCCGCGGTTGCGCCGCGCAATCACGACACCCTCAAAGGCCTGCAGGCGCTGGCGTTCGCCTTCGCGGACCCAGATATTGACCACAACGGTATCTCCGGGCGAGAAATCCGGGATTTCGCGCTGGGTCTGTTCCTGGTTGATTTCGTCGATGATCGTGGTCATGTCTTCAAATCCTGATCGCTGTTGGCCCTGATAGAGTGGGCAGGCAAGCCCATTATTGTACTCCGGTTTCCGGCCCGTTTGCACCCCCTTTTGATCCGAATTCGCGCATGACCGCGCGTTCGGGCTCGTTGATGGGGTGCTTGACCAGCAAGTCGGGCCGCAAAGCATCGGTTCGTGCCAGGGCCTGCGCACAGCGCCATCGCTCAATTCGCGCGTGATCACCGCTGAGCAACACGTCAGGCACGTCCATTTCACGCCACCGGACCGGCCGCGTAAAGTGCGGGCAATCCAGACGCCCGGCGACAAAGGAATCCTGCGCCGCCGACTGCTGATGCCCGAGAACACCCGGCTGCAAGCGAATCACCGCATCCATGATCACCGCGGCAGCCGGTTCGCCGCCCGAGAGAACGAAATCACCAACAGACCACACCTCGTCAACCAAGCCATCAACGACCCGCTCATCGATCCCCTCGTAGCGCCCGCACAGAAGAATCAGACGCTCCCGTTCGGCCAGATGCTTGGCTCCGGCGTGATCGAATACGCGTCCGTGAGGCGCGAGAAAAATCACCGGCGCTGCTTCATCTTCGGCCAGGACAGATTCTATGCAGCGCGCCAGCGGCTCTGGTCGCATGACCATGCCCGGACCCCCACCGTAAGGTCGATCATCGACGCTGCGGTGAACGTCGTCGGTGAAGTCTCTTGGATTCCAGCAGCGCAAGTCGATCCGGCCGTCTGCCATGGCCCGGCCGGTCACCCCCAGTTCCTTGAGCCCCTCGATCCAGTCCGGAAACAGGGTGATGACATCTATTCGTCGTAAGTCAGACATGCTCAGCTTGCGTAGTCCTCGGGCCAGTCGACCAGCAGCTGCCCTGACGCCAAGTCGACTTTATGGACGAAATGATCAGTAACAAAAGGGATCAGGACGGTTTGACCGTCATCGCTCGCCACCTTGAGGACATCGTGGGCGCCGGTGGGCAGGATGCCGGAGACCTTGCCCCAGCGGTGGCTCTGAAGGTTGAACACCTCAAGACCAATCAGGTCGTGCCAGTAGTACTCGCCGTGATCCAACTCGGGCAATTGGGCACGGCTGACCGAAATCGTCGCTTCGGCCAGCTTGGCGGCTTCCTGAGGAGAGCTTAGCCCCGGCAATTCGACAACGATACGCCGACCGGAACGACGCCATTGTTCAAAGCGGACCGCGTCTGCCGCAGAATCCAGATACCAGGGTTGGTAATCGAACAGAGCTTCAGGAGGATCAGTCCAGGAATAAACCTGAACCCAGCCATGAACGCCCCAGGCCCCGAGAATGCGGCCAATCACGACCGTATCCCCGGATGCCGACTCACCCATCAGGCTGTGGCGGACTGCTGCGCCTTACGGGCTTCGATAGCCAGGTGGCTGACGCGCTCGCTCATCTGAGCACCTTCGCCAATCCAGTGATCGAGACGCTCGGCGTCAAGGCGCAGGCGTTCTTCCTGACCCCGGGCAACCGGGTTGAAAAACCCGAGCCGCTCGATATTTCGACCATCCCGGCCGCTGCGGCTGTCGGTAACCACGATATGGTAGTAAGGCTGCTTCTTGGCCCCACCACGGCTCAAACGAATCTTGACCATTTACAACTCCTAGAAAACCCGAATGCGATGTCGGTAAACTCCCCATTGTATCGCGCGACTGCGGTAAAAGGAAGCGCAACCACGGAGCTAGAACGGCATGCCACCGCCCGGCATGCCACCGCCTCCCGGCAGACGTTTCATCAGCTTGGCCATGGAGCTCTTGTTCCCGACCTTTTTCATCATCCTCTGCATTTGCTTGTGCTGTTTGAGCAGGCGGTTGACGTCCTGAATCTGCAGACCTGAACCTATGGCAATGCGGCGCTTGCGCGAGCCCTTGATCAGATCCGGATAACGCCGTTCCTTCGGCGTCATCGAGTTGATGATGGCGATCATGCGCCGCGTCTGACGATCGTCCATCTGAGCCTTGGCTGCCTCCGGCAAGCGGTTCATGCCAGGCAGTTTGTCGAGCATGGAGCCAACCCCACCCAGTTTCTCCATCTGCTGAAGCTGGTCTTTCAGATCATCCATCCCGAAGCGACGCGAAGCCTTGCCGACCTTGCCGGCCAGCGCCCTTGCCTTTTTCTGATCAACTTTGCGCTCGACCTCTTCGACCAAGCTGAGAACGTCGCCCATCCCAAGGATGCGAGAGGCCAGCCGATCTGGATGGAATGGCTCCAGTCCATCAATCTTCTCGCCGGTACCCAGGAACTTGATCGGCGCACCGGTAATCTGGCGGACTGACAGCGCGGCGCCACCGCGAGCATCGCCGTCGGTCTTGGTCAGGATCACCCCGGTCAGTGGCAGCGCCTTGTGGAAAGCCAGGGCCGTATTGGCGGCATCCTGGCCGGTCATACTGTCGACCACGAACAGCACCTCGGCCGGGTCGATGGCGGCGTGAATCTGCTGAATCTCGTTCATCATCGCCTCGTCGACCGCCAGGCGTCCGGCGGTATCGATGATGACCACTTCCGCGAACCGACGCCGCGCTTCAGCCACCGCCTCAGAGGCAATGCGCACCGCATCGCTGGTTTCTGCCGAGCGGAAGAAATCGGCATCGGCCTGACCCGCCACGGTTTCAAGCTGGTCAATCGCGGCCGGCCGATACACGTCGCAGCTCGCCAATAAAACGCGTTTGCTGTGACGATCTTTCAGCTGGCGCGCCAGCTTGCCGGCGGTCGTGGTCTTGCCGGCACCCTGCAGACCGGCAAGCAAGATCACCACCGGGGGCTGGCGGTCTAGGTTCAACCCTGCCTGTTCGTTGCCAAGGACGCGCTTGAGCTCGTCGTGCACCACCTTGACCAGCGCCTGTCCGGGCTTGAGACTGCTCGTGACCTCCCGGCCCACGGCCCTGTCACTGACCTGGGCGATGAAATCCTTGACCACAGGCAAGGCGACGTCGGCCTCAAGCAGCGCAACCCTGACCTCGCGCAGTGCTTCACGGATATTGTCTTCGGTCAGACGACCGCGTCCGCGCAGACGCTCCAGGGATCCTGTCAGACGTTTGCTCAACTGATCAAACATGGCAACGGCAAGCTCATGGGAAAGAAGTCAGGGAGTGATTATACTGGGGCCTGTTTGATAACTTGACTACGAGGTTGCCTGCTTTGTCAGCCAGCGCACTGATCGCTTTACTGTCAGGACTGATTTACGTTGCCGCTGGCGCAGGTCTGGCCCGCGGCCATTACTCCGACAGTCGACGCTGGCGTCTGATTGCGCTGGGCCTGGCAATCCTTGCCGTCGCCGGCCACGCCGCTTTTGTCAGTTTGCGCCTGACCACACCCATGGGTTGGGACGTCAACTTCGTCAATATCCTATCGCTGGCGACCATGATCATCACCCTGGTCTTGCTGCTGACGGGGGTCGGGACGCGTTCCATAGAGGCCGGCATTCTGGTGTTCCCCGGCGCGGCTCTGATTCTTTGGCTGCAGTGGCTGGCGCACCCAACGCCGATGCACCTGGGCCATCTGCCGCCCATGCTGAAGCTGCATATCCTGACCGCACTCCTTGCCTTCAGCCTGCTGACAATTGCAGCCCTGAACGCTGTCATGCTCTGGCTCCAGGACTATCTGCTGCGCCACCCGCGCCCGATCAGACAGCTGGAGTTATTGCCCCCGCTGATCGTGCTAGAACAGCTGATGTTTCGACTGATACTGGCCGGCTGGCTTCTGCTGACGGTCGCACTGGGTGCCGGCCTGACCTTTGTTGATGACCTGTTTGCCCAGCATCTGCTCCACAAGACCGTACTGTCGCTGATTTCCTGGGTGCTATTCGGCTTGCTGCTCGGCGCCCGCTGGTGGCAGGGCTGGCGAGGCCGACGCGCGGTCAACTGGACGCTGATCGCCATGGCGATGCTCATCCTGGCCTACTTTGGCAGCAAGTTCATACTTGAACAGTTACTCCACCGTTCCTGGACCCGAACCGCTATGGTCTTCAGCGGATTCGGCTGATTCCGCCTCCATCATGCCCACCAGCTGGCGGGTCAGCCGGGGCCAATCGACCAGTCGGCGATGTCCGACCACATCCAGGCGCGGGAGGCCGCGACCTTCGACGATGATGAATCCGCCCGACTCATGCGGGCCGATGCCATCAATCTGGCAAATGTTGTTGTCGAGTCGGCAGGCCAGACCCGCCTGTTGATAGGGAAAGTCTTCAAAAATCCGCAGCACGGTCCCGGAGATAACGGCGCTGCCGCCTCCACCCAGGCTTGAAAGATTATCGACAGCCCGCTGGCTGATCCGTCTTCGCGGGGCGTCGAGATGAGTGTAGAGGCGCGCGTCCATGGCCACCGGTCGCCAATCCAACAGTCGCAAGTCCCGCACCCAACCGGATGCCTCTCCCTCCATGCGCCCGAAACCGAATGCGCCGGTCAACTCCAGCAAATCCAACCGCTCCAGCTCAACCTGCGCTGCAAGCGCGGGCGCGGTGCCAAAAAGGCGTTCGATCACCAGCTCATCAATGCCAATGCGACCCGAAAAAGCGTCGATCTCAATCCCGCCGGTAAAAGCAAGACGCTGGTCGCTGTAGGTGACGCCCGGAAAACGCCCGGCCAGCTGCCCTCCAAGCTCCGGCAGCCCCAGTGTGCCGGTCAGGGTCGCCAGATCGACAGGCTCTATGCGAGCGTCAAGGACAAGCTTCGACTCCAGACCCGACAGGTTCAGCCAGGCCAGGCCATCGATCACGACGGCGCCGTCAAGCAGGCCCATCCGGACAGGATCAAGCAGCCGCATGCCGATCTCATCGTAATGCAGTCTTGCCCGACTGGAATCCAGAACCAGTCCGAGCAACCCCAGTGACTCCCAGGAAAGACTCAGGCGCGCTTGCTGATCGGTTCCTTCCAGTGCTGCATCAAGGCCATGTACGCTCAGCCGCTCTCGAGGATCGCGCAAATCAAGGCTGCGGGCCCGGATGTCGACTTGCGCCATCTCATCGGACTGCCAGCGCAGGCTCCCATGGACCAGCCCCGCTGCCTCCAGGTCGGGGAACCCGGCGCCAGCGGCCGGCCCATCCAGCCAGCGCGGCCACATTCCCTCCAGATCAAGTTCAAACGCCTCAACGGTCAGATCAGCAAGCCTCCAATCGCCGTTCATGCTGTCGATGCTGGCGCTGCCTGCCACAGAGACGCTCCCCGGGTCGGTGAATTTCAGCTTGGTGATACGGACCTGGTTCGCTTCGGCCAGACTCAGACGGGTTTCAAGAACCACGGGTTCGGCCGGGGACGGGAGATAAATCGGGCCCAGCAAGAGCTCGCCGGCCGTTTGGCGAACACTCACCGCGAAGTCATCCACACCCGGGGGAGCAGACAGCGACAGCTCGAAATCCAGACCGCCACCGGCCGCGAATCCGTCCCGTGTATCAAAAAATTGGTTTTGGAGCGCAAGGTCAAGGCTCAGACCCTGATCGTTGAGACTGAACCGGCCGTTCAGATCCCCGCCAAGCGCGGTGACTCCCAGTTGCGCTGCCAGCAGTGGCTGCAGGATTGCCGAATCCGAGCGGTCCAGAACAATCCGCAGCCCTTCACTGGGCGACCAGTCCGCTGTGGCTTGAAGCTTCGGGTGGTTGAGCACCAGACGGTGACCGCCCGACGGGACGGGCTCAAGCGAGACATCGATGTCACCGGTCAGAGCCAGCCAGTCCTCGGGCAGGCGAAGCCGGGCTTCGCGACAACGAAGCCCAGCCTCTGCCCAGGAAAACTCACCGCACCGCATGCTTACGGCGCCCGCCGAAAGGCCTGGCAGGCCCATCACCTCGTCAAATCCCACCTCCAAGATCGATGAGCCATCCGGACTGACCTGGCGCGCGATCCGAAAACCAGCCCAGGAAACGGGACCCAAGCGTCCGGATCCCGCATCCAGATCGAGTTTGACCTGCGCGGCAAGAGCGGCTGAACAGCACAACAATCCGCACAGCAAGCATTTGCAGGTCCACAACAAGGGTTTATATTGAGCGCATGAACTCATTGGCCGATCAAGCGCTTCGCAGTCTGCGTGTTCTGGTCGTCGACGATCACGACATCAATCGCGAATTTCTCAAAGCCGGCCTTTCGGGGCTGGTGTCCGAAGTCGCAGCAGCCGAAGACGGCAAGGCTGCCGTGGAATTGTGCCGGGATCAGGATTTCGACGTCGTGCTGATGGATTTGCATATGCCACGCATGGACGGACTGGCCGCTTGCCAGAGGATACGCCAGTCTGAAAGCGGATCCGGTAAAGCCTGCATTCTTATTCTTACCGCAGATGCCCGACCGGAGGAGCACGATCGCTTGCTTGAACTAGGCGCCGACGGCCACCTCAATAAGCCCATCAGCATACCCAGACTGCTTCAGGCGATCCTGAAACAGATTGCGCCGGGCGCTGCTGGCCAGCATCTGGCCGACGCGAAAGAAGCGGAAGCTCGCCTGATTGACCCCGGGCAGGCATCTGAGACTGCAAACGGTGATGAAGAACTGGCCGCGCGTATGAGTCAGCTGTTCGCCGAAGAGCTGGGCGCGAAATTGCCTGAGCTGGATCAGATGATCAAGCATGGCCAGTTCGATAGCGCGCGGGATCTGCTTCACCAATGGCGCGGCGCGTGCGGCTTTGCAGGTGCCGGCAGCCTGCACCAGGCCTGCGAGGTCTTGCGCAAAAGCCTGCAGGATTCGGATGGCCAATCAGCCGGAGCTGCCTATGCTGAGTTCGTCAGGACGGCTCACGCCACTCGACAAGCCCTTCTGTTTCGGGCAGCGTCTCCGAGCTAGCGAACACCCGCCTGCATGGCCTGCTTCATCTCGCGAACGGCAGCAGAAAGCCCAATGAATACGGCACGCGCAATCAATGCATGGCCAATGTTGAGTTCACGCACGCCCTCAATGGCAGCAACAGGTCCCACATTGCCCACATGAAGTCCATGTCCGGCGTTGACCTGTAGACCGGCCGTGAGGCCTGACCTCGTTGCCGTGCGCAGCCGGTCCAGTTCCTTAGCGGCCAGGACGCCGTGCTGTTCGGCGTAGCAACCGGTATGCAGCTCAATGACCCCTGCGCCCGCATCGGCCGCAGCAAGCACCTGATCAGGTTCCGGATCGATAAACAGCGAAACCCGGATGCCAGCATCAGATAACCGGCGGCAAGCCCGCCGGACCCGGTCGAGCGAACCCACGACGTCGAGCCCTCCCTCGGTCGTCAACTCTTCGCGCCGCTCGGGCACAAGGCAAACATCTGATGGTCTTACCTTCTCGGCAACGGCCAGCATCTCGTCGGTGACCGCCATTTCCAGATTCATGCGGGTCTCGAGCCGGCCGATCAACTCGAAAACATCTTCGTCCTGAATATGGCGACGGTCCTCGCGTAAATGAATGGTAATGGCGTCGGCCCCGGCCGCCTCGGCGACAGCCGCCGCCTCAACAACCGACGGGTACGCGGTACCCCTAGCCTGGCGAAGCGTGGCTACATGGTCAATGTTGACCCCCAGAAGAGGTGTGGTCATTGCATACTCCTGAACAGTTCCCTGGTTTTCAAGGCTCGCCCGTTGAGTTGGTGATCCAAAAGAACACGGGTCATCGCCCGCGCCTGACGCTGGTGATCGGTGTCGTCGAGCGTCCGGTTTCCAAGTGCCAGTATGGCTGCCCCGCTGTAAACGTTGCGCGCCCTGGGATCGCTGACCACGAAACCGGCTTCCGGCTCTAGACGATAGAAGCCGTCAGTCATGATCGGCAATTGAGACTGGGCTTCTTGGTGAAAATCGGGGATCACGCCGAGCGCATCGAGCAAGTCAAGCTCAAACGCTCGGAGAGAGGACCCGAGTCCTTGCCCTTGCGCGAGCCGGCCCAGAAGATCTCCATAGGCTTCAAACAGCTCAGGCAGGGGATCATCACGACCCGTCAAGGTCAAAACCAGCTCGTTGGCATACAAGCCACACCACAAGGCTCTGCCTGTCAGCCTGGGTTTCGCGCCCGCTTGCTCCAGTCGCGTCACGGTACCCAGTTCACCGCGCCGGCGCCATTCCGACTCCAGCGGCACAAATGGCTCGCCCAGACCACGCCACGGCGATCGCGAACCCCGCGCGCCCCGAGCGACCAATCCGACGCGACCGTGCTCACGGCTAAACATCTCGATCAGCAGGCTGGTTTCCCGCCAGGGTCGCCGATGCAGAATCCAGCATTGCTGTGACGCCCGCTGGGTCAAGTCGACTCAATCGGCAAAGCCGAGCTCGTCGAGCGCCCGCTCATCGTCAATCCACCCTGCCCGCGTTCGAACGTGCAGGTCGAGGTGTACCGGCTGCCCCAGAAGCTCAGCCATCCTGGCGCGAGCCCGCGAGCCAACGCGCTTGAGCACCTGCCCCTGACGCCCGATCACCATGCCCTTGTGGCGGTTCTCGGCCACCACGATCAGGGCCCCGATCCTCAGGCGACGGGCCTCCTGCTCATAGCGCTCGATCTCGACCGTCAGCCCATAGGGTATTTCCTGGTGCAGCTGAAGCATCAGCTGTTCGCGGACCAACTCTGCGGCCAGGAAACGCGCGGGGCGATCCGTAAATTCATCGTCGGGATAGACGGGCTCGCCGTAAGGCAGGCATAAAAAAAGCTCATCGATCAATTGCTTCAGGCCGTCTTTACGGCTTGCCGCCGTATAAAGCACCGCAGCAGGTTCCAGCAGCGCCGAAAGCTTGTCAGTCAGGACCAGCAGTTGAGAGCGGTCGGCGAGCAAATCAATTTTGTTGAGCACCAGCAGGCGCGGTCCTTCAAAACGGCGAATCCGATCTGCGACACGGTCATCTTCCGACGTCCAGCTGGACGCATCGGCGACCATGATCACGACGTCGACCTCGCTGATGACGGCAGCAGCGGTGCGGTTCAGACGCTTGTTCAACCCATGCGGCTGTCGCTGATGCAGGCCGGGCGTATCGACCAGCGCAATCTGTCCCCGGGCCTCGCTGAGAACACCGAGCAGACGATGACGAGTGGTCTGGGGCTTGTGCGTGACGATGGCGACATCCTCGCCGACCATCGCATTGAGCAGCGTGGATTTACCGACATTCGGCCGTCCGAGCAGCGCTGCGTAACCAAAACGGGTTTTTGAATGGTCGGGTGCGTCATGTTTCATTGGAAGGCTCCAGAAGGGCCTGATATGCCTGTTCGGCGGCAGCCTGTTCGGCCTTTCGACGGCCTGCGGCTTCGGCGGTCACCGGCTCGGCCAAACCGGCAACGGCACACTCGACCAGAAATCGCTTGGCGTGATCAGCGCCCGTCTCTCGGATGACTTTATAGACAGGCAACTCCTCTCCCCGGGCCTGCAAGAATTCCTGCAACCGGGTCTTGGGGTCTTTCAACTGCTCGGCGGCCGGCAGCCTCTCGAGCCGCGAGCGGGTCAGGTCGTTGACGATTCGGCAAGCGGGTTCAAAGCCGCCGTCCAGGTAGACGGCACCAATGATCGCCTCGACCACGTCGGCCAGGATGGACTCGCGCAGAAAACCGCCGCTGCTCATCTCACCCTGACCCAACCGCAACGCCGCCCCAAGATCGAGCTCCAGGGCAATCTCGGCCAGGGTGGTGTCACGAACAAGACGCGATCTGAGACGGCTCAGGTCCCCCTCGCTGGCGTGGGGCCGCTGATGAAACAATTGCTCGGCGACAATGGCGTTGAGCAGGCTGTCGCCCAGGAATTCCAGGCGCTCATAATGACCTGCCCCGAAACTTCGATGCGTCAGGGCACGCTCAAGCAGGGAAGCGTCTTTAAACCGGTATTCGATCCCCGGCAGCCGGTCTGCCCGACTAGTTGCTGAGGGCTTCGACGCTGTTGAACCTGATGATGGCATCAATGTTACCGATCAGGTGCTCTTCGACTTCGTAACTGATGATAATCCGGGTGCCATCACTGCGCTCAATGCGAATATTCTCAGGTTCCACATGCTTGACGTAGCTCAGGTCGAACCGGGTCATGAGTTCACGACGAATCGTTTGCGGTGCCGTGTTCGCCGACGCCGACTCAGCCGCAACCGCCCGCATATCGCTGACGACCGAGAAATGATTGAGGTAGATCGGAACAAGCTTTATCCCCAGGTAGGCAGCAAACAGAACCAGCGCCAAAACCATGAGAAAACCGATCAGCGTCATACCTTGGACTTGCCGGGGCTGCCTTTTCATGCCTTCATCTCAAACTGACCAAACACTATTGAATCTTATCACCAATTCTTTCCCAAACCACGCAGCCGCGTCCACAGTCCCAGTGCATCCAGATTAATGACGCTCGCCCTACCAGATTGTCCTCCGGCACGAAGTTCCAGGCCCGGCTGTCGAGCGACTGATCCCGATTGTCGCCCAGTACGAAATAATGGCCCTCGGGCACAGTCCAGGTGCGAACGGAGCGATCGGCCTGGTCGGGAAAAATCAGGATCGCGTGCGGATCATCCCCCAGATATTCAATTCTTTCGATCGGCCGCCGGCCCGGCGGGTTACGGTTGAGGCCCTCGCCTTCCCAGTACCCAACGGTTTCCTGCTCAACCGGCTCGCCGTTGACGAACAGCACCTTGTTCCGGTAGGCAATAGCGTCTCCCGGCAGCCCGACAACCCGCTTGATGTAGTTGACTCGCTCGTTTTCCGGGAAACGAAAGACCATGACATCGCCGCGCTCCGGCTCACCGAGCGACAGGATTTTCTTGTTGATCACCGGGAGCCGCAGACCGTAAGAGAATTTGTTGACGACAATGAAATCACCGATCTGCAGGGTCGGGATCATTGAGCCGGATGGAATCTTGAACGGCTCAAACAGAAAAGAACGAAACACCAGCACCAGCACCAGAATCGGGAAAAGCGAGGCAATGCTCGCCAGCCAGTGAACGGGTCCGGACTCCACCTCGCCGAACCGACGTCGGAACCAGAAGCGTTCAAGCAACCACAGCAGACCGGTGATCAGCGTCAAAACGGTAAGTATCAGGGCATAGTCCATGGTCGGTTGGCAGCTCGTGGTTTCTATTTATCGTTGTCGGTTCGCAACACCGCCAAAAACGCTTCCTGCGGTATCTCGATGCGGCCTACTTGTTTCATGCGTCGCTTGCCCGCTTTCTGCTTTTCCAGCAGTTTGCGTTTGCGACTGACATCGCCGCCGTAGCACTTGGCGGTCACGTTCTTGCGATAGGCCTTGACGGTCGAACGGGCAATGATATGCGATCCAATGGCGGCCTGAATGGCAATGTCAAACATCTGTCGTGGAATGAGCTCGCGCATGCGCTCGGCGAGCTCGCGACCTCGCCTCTCGGCAACATCACGGTGAACGATGGTGCTCAAGGCATCCACCCTTTCGCCGTTGATCAAAAGATCCAGGCGCACGAAAGGACCTTCCTGAAAACGCGCAAAATCGTATTCAAACGACGCGAAACCGCGCGAGCAGGACTTCAGGCGATCGAAAAAGTCCATCACCACCTCGGCCATCGGCAGCTCGTAACTCAACTGCACCTGTCCGCCGAGAAAACGCATGTCTTTCTGCATGCCGCGCTTTTCCTCGCACAGGCCGATGACCGCCCCAACATAGTCCTGTGGCACCAGGATGTTGGCCTGGATGACCGGCTCGCGAATCTCACTGATCTTGTTGACCGGCGGCAGACCCGCCGGATTGTCCAGCAGCATGATCTCGCCGTCGGTCAGGGCCAGCTCGTAGATCACCGTCGGCGCGGTGGTAATCAGATCGAGGTCGTACTCGCGCTCCAGCCGCTCCTGCACAATTTCCATGTGCAGCATGCCCAAAAAACCGCAGCGGAAGCCAAAACCCAGCGCCACCGAGGTTTCTGGTTCGAACTGAAGCGCCGAATCGTTGAGCTGAAGTTTCTCCAGAGCTTCTCGCAGATCCGGATAATCACTGGAGTCAACCGGAAAAATACCGGCAAATACGCGCGGTTGGAGTGGCTTGAACCCTGGTAGAGGTGCGTCTGCCGAATGCCTGGCCTGGGTGATCGTGTCTCCAACCGGCGCACCGTGCACTTCCTTGATGCCGGCGGCAACAAAACCGACCTGCCCACAGCCGAGGATGTCAGTGCCTGTGCGCTTCGGGCTGAAAACCCCGATCTGGTCGGCCTGGTGCTCCTCTCCCGTCGACATGACCCGGATCTTCTCACCGCGACGCAGCTGGCCCTGCTTGATCCGGATCAGCGAGTTGACCCCGAGATAGTTATCGAACCAGGAGTCGATGATCAACGCTTTCAGCGGCCCTTCTTCGGCATCCTCGGGTGGAGGAATCCTTGCCACGATGGCTTCAAGAACCTCTTGAATGCCCTGACCGGTCTTTGCGCTGACGAGCAGCGCCTCCGAGGCGTCAATTCCGATAATGTCTTCAATTTGGTGCCTGACCCGGTCTGGATCAGCAGCCGGTAAATCAATTTTGTTGATAACCGGGATCACCTCGAGACCCTGCTCAACCGCGGTGTAACAGTTGGCAACGCTCTGGGCTTCGACACCCTGGGCGGCGTCGACAACCAGCAAGGCACCCTCGCAGGCCGCCAGAGAGCGTGAAACCTCGTAGGAAAAGTCGACGTGCCCGGGAGTGTCGATGAAGTTGAGCTGGTAACGCTGGCCGTCGCCGGCGTCGTAGTTCAGCGTTACGCTCTGGGCCTTGATCGTGATGCCGCGTTCGCGCTCGATATCCATGGAGTCAAGGACCTGCGCGGCCATCTCGCGATCGGTCAGCCCACCACATAGATGAATAAAGCGATCCGCGATCGTCGACTTGCCGTGGTCAACGTGAGCGATGATGGAAAAATTTCGAATGCGGGATATTCGGCTCATGATCCAATAATTTCGCCGCCCCCGGGAGATCCGGAGGCGGCGTTCATCAAAGCGCAGAGTATACCGGCAAGTCCGGACAACTAATGAACCCGGCGAGCCGGGGCTTCTTGTTTAGTCTTCAGCCTCTGGGGTGTAGGCAACAAAGGTCGTCGCCCCGTTCGGGCTATGCAGCAGAAGCGCAACAGACCGCCCGGGCTCGAGCTCATCGACGATACTGCGGAAATCGTCAATGTCAGCAACGGTCTGGTTGTTAATCATCAGGATCACCTGGCCACGCCGGATACCGGCGCGATAAGCCGCGTCGCTCTCCACACCACTGATAACGACCCCACCATCGGGATCTCCCAGCTGTTGCCGGGTCTCGGTGTCGATCGACTCAACGGCAAGGCCGAGCTTGTTGCTGGGTTCGCGATCGGGGGTCTGAGATCGGAAGAGCACACGTCTGAACTCCAGTCACTCCGGAGAATCTCGT
>CAZIMY010000047.1:0-17725 GCA_964540315.1 uncultured Wenzhouxiangella sp. | reverse complement strand
GCATCAGTACCGACTTGAGCATGTCGTGGCTGATCGCCGAGGAAATCGCCAGCAACAATCCTGCCGCAGTCGATAAGGCTGCCGCCAGTCCGCCGGCAGCAATCAGGGCCAGGACCCAGGGCGGCAGTTGAGCAATCTCGGGATTGGCCAGAACCAGGATGTCGCGGTTGAACGAAACCATCTCGTTGCCTTCCCAACCGCGAGCCGCCGCTGTCGATGCAAACTCGTCGGAAGCGTCGTTGTAATACTGGATGAGACCGTCACCGTTCTTGTCTTCGAAGGCCAGCAGGCCGGTCTTCTCCCAGCTTTCCATCCAGTCCGGCCGCTCGTCGTAAGCAATCGGCTGTGCAGACGTTCCGTCGGGGAAAATGGTCGTGATGATGTTCAAGCGCGCCATCGCGCCTACCGCCGGAGCTGTCAGATACAGCAGAGCGATGAACACCAGCGCCCAGCCGGCTGATTTTCTGGCGTCAGCGACCTTGGGTACGGTAAAGAAGCGGATGATCACGTGCGGTAAGCCGGCGGTGCCGATCATCAGCGAAATGGTGAACAGCAGCATGTTCAGGCGCGTTGAATGCAGCCCCGTGTAGTCCTGAAACCCCAACTCAATCAGCACTTCGTTGAGCTTGGTCAACAAAGGCATGCCGGACTCCGCGTGGGTCGAAAACAGACCCAGACCGGGCACTGGATTACCGGTCAGCTGAATCGAGATGAAAACAGCGGGGATGGTGTAGGCGACGATCAGCACACAGTACTGAGCCAGCTGGGTGTAGGTGATGCCTTTCATGCCGCCGAGGACGGCATAAATGAAAACTACAATCGCGGCGATGAACAGGCCCGTCGAGCTTTCCACCTCAAGGAACCGGGAGAACGCCACCCCGGCACCGGTCATCTGGCCAATCACATAGGTGATGGACACCACGAGCAGACAGATGACCGCAACGATTCGGGCGGTTTGACTGTAGAAGCGGTCGCCGATGAACTCAGGCACCGTAAATCGACCGAATTTGCGCAGGTAAGGGGCAAGCAGGAGCGCCAGCAGCACATAGCCACCGGTCCAGCCCATGAGGAAGGTTGAATTGCCGTAACCGACAAACGCGATTAGACCGGCCATCGAAATGAACGAGGCGGCAGACATCCAGTCGGCCGCCGTGGCCGCACCGTTGACGATCGGGTTGACCCCTCGGCTGGCGGCGTAGAAATCAGAAGTTGTGCCGGCCCGGGCCCATATCGCGATGCCGATATACAGAGCGAAAGAGGCGCCGACCACGATGAGATTAAGCGTGAACTGTGACATTGTTTAGGGCCTCCTTATTCTTCGTCCACGCCGAACTCTTTATCGAGACGGTTCATGTACCAGGTGTAGTAGAAGATCAGCGCGATGAAGGTCAGGATCGATCCTTGCTGCGCGAACCAGAAACCCAGGTCGGTGCCGCCAATGCTGATTGGGAGCATCGCCAGTGCGGGCCGAAGGAGGATGGCAAAGCCGAAAGAGACCGTTGCCCAAATGGCCAGGCAGATCATGATGATGCGGACATTGGCCGACCAGTAGCCGGCAGCTGATTTGTCGTCTGACATAGTGCTTGCGTTCCCTCTGTGGCTTTTACTTAGTATTGGGCGAAGTGTAGGCAGGCGGCCGGGGAAAACCCATACGACCAAAGTAGGTTCCCCGGCCGCGGCGCTGCTATGATGCTGATGCCCCTACCGAAAGAGTCGCCATCCATGCCTGGTTCGCGCCCATCGGGATTGACCGACTTCTGATGTTTTCTCCGCTTGCGTTGCTGCTGATGTCCGTGGGTTATGTCGGGGTCCTCTTCCTGATTGCCTGGTGGGGAGATCGACTGGCGCTGCGTTTGGGCCGATTGCCGGGTCAACCACTGATTTACAGCTTGTCGCTAGCCGTTTACTGCACCTCCTGGACTTTCTACGGCGCCGTTGGTCAGGCCGCGACCTCGGGTTGGGATTACCTCCCGGTGTATCTGGGGCCTGCATTGATGTTTGTTGTACTGGGAGGGTTTCTCCACCGAATGGTGCGGGTGGCCAAGGAGCAGCAGGTCAGCTCAATCTCGGATTTCCTCGCTTCACGATTTGGGAAAACGCGGCGCCTGGCTGTCCTGGTGACCTGCATAGCCGTTGTCGGGGTTTTGCCCTACATTGCCCTGCAGCTCAAGGCCATTGCCATGGGCTACCAACTGTTGACGAGTGATCTGAGTCAGCCTTTCAGCTTGCTTGACGGGCCACGGCCCATCCTGCAGGACTCCGCTTTGGCCGTCGCCTTGCTTCTGGCGCTGTTCGCGATCCTATTTGGTACCCGCCAGCTTGACGCGACCGAACACCATCCCGGTTTGATGATGGCGATTGCCTTCGAGTCGGTCGTCAAGCTGGTTGCATTCTTGGCGGTTGGGGTTTTCGTGACCTGGGTTCTGTTCGACGGGCCCGTTGCGCTCGCAACGCTGGCGTATGAAGATGCAGCGATCGCCAGCGTGCTGGCTCCAGGTCAGATCGGGAGCAGCTTTCTGACCATCCTCCTATTGTCCACCCTGGCCATCTTTTGTTTGCCGCGACAGTTTCACGTCGCCGTCGTGGAAAGCACGAGCCGTCGTGATATCCGATGGGCTCGGATACTGTTCCCCACCTATTTGCTCTTGATCAGCTTGTTCATCGTCCCGATCGCGGCTGCAGGCTTGCTCATCTTCGGCGATGGTGAGGTTGCTGATGCCTTTGTTCTCACCCTGCCACTGCAGGCGGGTGAAGGCTGGCTGTCGCTGATGGCTTTGCTGGGCGGAGTTTCGGCCGCCACCGGCATGGTGATCGTCGCCGCTGTGGCCCTTTCAACCATGGTGTCAAACGACATCGTGATGCCACTTTTGCTCAGGACAAGACCGCCCGCAGATGCTGGCGGAGCCGATCTGGGCCGCAAATTACTCGTTGTTCGGCGAGTTGTGATCGGCGCGCTTCTTTTGGCGGCATGGCTCTACTACCGTTGGTTTGGTTACGCCGACAGTCTTGCGGGGATCGGATTGCTCTCGTTTGCCGCAGCGGCCCAACTCGCGCCGCTTATGGTTGCGGCAGTTTTGAGTCGACGTGCAAATCGGCATGGTGCCGTGCTTGGGTTGGTCGGCGGTTTCTTGACCTGGCTGTATTGTCTTTTCTTTCCCACGGTTGCGCGGGCTCTCGATATCGGTCAGGCATGGCTCGAGCAAGGACCCTGGGGGTGGGGGTTGTTGAGACCCGAGGCCTTGTTGGGCTTTGAATTTGGTGATGCCCTGACGCACGGAGTTTTCTGGTCGTTAACGATCAATGTCCTGGGATTGATCATCGGGTCTTATCTTGGATCGGCTCGCGCGATTGATCGCATTCAGGCGAGCGCATTTTTGGGGACGGCAAGCGACCCCGGCACGGATTCTCTCCCGCGGTCGGGGATCGCGACGGTTGGTGACCTGGTCCAGTTAACCGAGCGTTTCCTCGGCGAGCGGCGAGCCCGGCTGGCGATCGCCGAATTCGCTAGCCGGGCCGGGCGAGAACTGACCGACAACGAGCCGGCGGACGCCGGTCTGGTTGGTCACACTGAGCGCGTCCTGGCCACCGTCATTGGCGCCAGTTCGGCACGTATCGTGCTGGCCTCCATGCTTGCTGGAAGCGGCGTACAGGTCAACGAGGTTGTTGCCCTGCTGGATCAGACCTCGCAAAAGCTCAAGTTTCGCCAGGAATTGCTGCAGTCGGCGCTGGAAAACCTGTCAGAGGGAATCAGTGTCGTCGACGGTGAACTGCGGCTGGTGGCCTGGAATCAGGCCTACCTCGACCTGTTTGACTACCCTGATGGCTTGGTTCGGATCGGTCGCCCGATCGAGGATCTGCTTTACTTCAATGCTCAGCGCGGCATGCTTGGCCAGGGCGATGTGGAATCACTGGTCCAGCGCCGGCTTGACTGGATGCGTCAAGGCAGCTCCCATTTCTACCAGCGCCATACCAGCGATGGGCGCGTCGTTGAGATCCGCGGCAACCCGATGCCCGGCGGCGGTTTCGTGACCAGCTTTACCGATGTGACGGAAAGACTGAGGGCAGAAGAGGCGCTCAGAGAGAGCGAGCGGAATATCCGCTTCTATACCGACAACGTGCCCGCGCTTCTGGCCTATATTGACAGTGAGCTTCGATTTTGCTTTTCCAATCGGGCCTACGAGAACCTGCTTGGTCTGAATCGCGAAGATCTCATTGGCCGGCATCTTCACGAAATTTTTGATCAGCACGAAATGCTGCGTCGCTCGCCCTATCTCGAAGGCGCGCTGGCTGGCGAGCGTCAGGAATTCGAGCTGGAAATCATCGACGCGCGTCATCGACGTCGCTACGTGTTGGCAACCTATATCCCGCAGTTCAACCGTCGTGGAGAGGTGCAGGGCTTCTTTTCACTGCTGCAGGATATTACCGAGCGACGCCAGGCTGAGCTGAGGCTTAAGGAAGCCAAGGAAGAACTGGAACGCCGGGTTGCGGCTCGGACCCATGAGCTGACTAAACTGAATCAGGAATTGAGCCAGGAGATCGGCATCCGCGCGCGCGCCGAGGATGCGCTGCGCGATGCAAAGCGCGAGGCCGATCAGGCCAATCAGTCCAAGACACGCTTTTTGGCAGCGGCCAGCCACGACTTGCTGCAGCCGTTGAACGCCGCCCGATTGTTTACCTCGGCGCTTGGCCAGCAGCGTGGTTTGACGCCGGAGCAGGGGCACCTGATTGAGCGTCTCGAGGGGTCAATCGGAAGCGCTGAGGAATTACTGAGCGCACTGCTTGACATCTCCCGGCTCGATGCCGGCGCCATGGCCACTGACGTTCGCGAGTTTCCGATCTCCGATCTTCTCAAGCCGCTGCACGCCGAGTTCAGCGCTTTGGCTCGGGACAGAGGTCTGGGATTTGATCTGGTGCCCAGTCGAGCGATCGTTGTGTCCGATCCGAAACTGCTGCGGCGGGTTTTGCAGAACTTTATATCCAATGCGCTCCGCTACACCGAAGTTGGCCGGGTCGCGCTGGGCTGTCGCCGGCTTGCCGGGCATCTTAGCTTGCAGGTCTGGGATACCGGGCCAGGTATCCCGGCTGACCAGACTGACTCCATTTTCCGCGAGTTTCATCGCCTTGAAGCCTCGCACCGCAGCGAGGATCGGGGCCTGGGCCTGGGCCTGGCCATCGTGGAGCGCATTGCAAGAATACTGGACCATCCGATCGAGGTGCGGTCGGTGGCAGGGCGCGGAACCATGTTCGCGCTTAGCGTGCCGCTCGCCACCAATCAGCTCACTCCGCCTGTAAAACAAAGCCTTCGGCCTAGGCGTCCGGGCCGCGATCTGGCCGGAATGAAGGTGCTGTGCGTTGACAATGAGACGGACATTCTTATCGGTATGCAGGCGTTGATCGAGCCTTGGGGTTGTGACGTCCGGACCGCGAGCGACGAAGAGGGTGCCGTTGCCGAATTGAACGCCGGCTGGATGCCAGCGGTGGTCGTCGCCGACTACCACCTTGACGACGCTCGCAACGGCATCGACCTGATGAATCGCCTGCAGGCCCGTTTTTCTGCTGAGATCAGCGGAATTCTGATTACGGCTGATCAAACCGAACCGGTTCGCAATGAGGCCCGCGCCAACGGCTACCGTTTTCTGCAAAAGCCACTCAAGCCCGCGGCGTTGAGGGCCCTTCTAAGTCATCTGGCCAGTTTCGCCAAGCGAGATCAGCCCGCCGACTGAAACGCGCTCGCGGCTTGCTCGGGTGAGTCAACCGACAGCTGGTTGAGCAGCAGCACGGCCTGGGTTCGGTTGCTGACCTCGAGTTTGCGGAAAATCGCGGTCATGTGGGCCTTGACCGTGGCTTCGGAAATACCGAGCTCAAACGCGATCTGTTTGTTGAGCAGCCCGTCGGCCAGCATCATGAGGACCCTGAATTGCTGGGGCGTCAAACCGCCCAAGCGTTGCGCGACGTCCAGTTCATCGCCCGCGCTGCCTCGTGCGTCGCTGTCCGGCGGTTGCCAGATGTCCCCGGCCAGCACGGTCTCGAGCACCTTGCTGATCTCCCCAACAGACGCCGACTTCGGGATAAAGGCGGCGGCGCCATGATCGAGCGCCCTGTGGACAACAATCGGGTTGTTGTTGGCTGATACCAGGCAGACCGGGAGCTCCGGGTGATGGGCGCGCAGGTAAACCAGGGCAGAAAAGCCCTGGACGCCGGGCATGTGCAAATCCAGCAGGACCAGGTCAGTCGCAGCCTCGTTGCAAACTGCCGCCTGGAGTTCATCCATGTCGCCAGCTTCAATAATCGCAATGTCGCCCAACGCCTGGCGCAGCGCCAGCCCCAACGCTTCCCGAAACAGCGGATGGTCGTCAGCGACGATAACCGTATGTGCGGGCACGATATCGGGAAGCGTCCGGGATGTGATCAGCGGTTCATGCGCCGGTTGATCAGGTCATCGACGACCCCGGGTTCCGCGAGGGTCGAGGTATCGCCAAGATTGCCGTAATCGTTCTCGGCAATCTTGCGCAGAATTCTCCGCATGATTTTTCCTGAACGCGTTTTTGGCAATCCGGGTGCAAACTGAATGAAGTCCGGTTTGGCGATTGGCCCGATTTCGGTCCGTACCCACTGGCTGAGTTCGCCAAGCAGGGCGTCACTGGTTTCGACGCCCGTGGTTAGCGTGACGTAGGCGTAAATGCCCTGTCCTTTGATGTCGTGCGGGAACCCCACTACCGCTGCTTCAGCAACCGATGGGTGAGCGACCAGCGCCGATTCGATCTCAGCGGTGCCCATTCGATGTCCTGACACGTTGAGAACATCGTCCATTCGACCGGTGATCCAGTAATAGCCGTCCTCGTCGCGGCGCGCGCCGTCGCCGGTGAAATAGAGGTTGTCGAAGGTTCCAAAGTAAGTCTGGAAAAAGCGGTCGTGATCGCCATAGACCGTCCGCATCTGACCGGGCCATGAATCTTTCAATACCAGCGCGCCGTTGGTTGCGCCACTCAGTTCATTGCCGTCGGTGTCCACCAGAGCCGGTTGAACCCCAAAAAATGGCAGGGTCGCCGAACCGGGTTTGAGGTCGGTCGCACCCGGCAGAGGGGTAATTAGTATGCCGCCCGTTTCGGTCTGCCACCAGGTATCGACAATCGGGCAACGACCATCGCCAACAACGTGGTAATACCACTCCCAGGCCTGGGGGTTGATCGGCTCCCCAACGCTGCCGAGCACGCGCAGGCTCTTGCGCGAGTACTTCTTGACCGGCTCGTCGCCATCCCTCATCAATGCCCGAATTGCGGTGGGCGCGGTGTAGAAGCTGTTGACCTGGTGTTTGTCGACCACCTGCCAGAAACGCGAGTTGTCGGGATAGCTGGGAACTCCTTCAAACATCAGGGTGGTTGCCGCATTGGCCAGCGGTCCGTAGACGATGTAGCTGTGTCCAGTGACCCAGCCGACGTCGGCGGTACACCAGTAGACTTCACCCGGGCGATAGTCGAAGACGATTTCATGGGTCATGGCTGCGTAGAGCAGGTAGCCACCTGTGGTGTGGAGAACGCCCTTGGGCTTGCCCGTGGAACCCGAGGTGTAAAGGATGAACAGCGGATCTTCGGCATTCATCTCTTCAGGCGGGCAGTCCCGATCGGCCGCAGCCGTGATCTCCTCGTACCAGAGGTCGCGACCGTCCGTCCATTCGATGTCACCACCTGTCCGCTTGACGACGATGACGTTCTTGACGGTGGTAACGCGATCTTGGGCCAGTGCTTTGTCCACGTTGGTTTTCAGCGGCACTTTCTTGCCGCCGCGCATGCTTTGGTCGGCGGTGATGACCACCGACGACTCGCAGTCGACGATTCGATCCGCCAGCGCGCCTGGTGAAAAGCCGCCGAATACCACCGAATGAACCGCACCAATGCGCGCGCAGGCCAGCATCGCCACCGCTGCTTCTGGAATCATGGGCAGGTAGAGTGTCACCCGATCCCCCTTGCTCACCCCCTGGTCGCGCAAAGCGTTTGCCAGTCGGCACACCTTCTGGTGTAAATCGCGGTAGCTGATGTTCAGGCTGGTGTCGGGATCATCTCCCTCCCAGATGATTGCGGTTTGATCGCCGCGGTCGGCGAGATGCCTGTCGAGACAGTTTGCGCTGACGTTCAGGGTTCCATCCTCGAACCAGCGAACGTGCAGATCCTCTTTGGCGAACGAACAATCCTTGACCTTGGTAAACGGCTTGATCCACTCAAGACGCTGACGCGCCTGTTTGGCCCAGAAACTTTCCGGATCATTGACCGACTCGGCATACATGGCTGCGTATTGCTCTTTGTCGGTTAACGCGTCGAACTCCGCGGGTACCGGGTAAAGGTGTTGGTCCATAGCGATCCCTTTAACACTGCATGAAAAGTCAAACATCAGTCTATCAATCAGGCCCGATCGACACACATTCGACCAAAGTCGCGGCATGGCCCGGGCACCGAGGACGCGGCGAAGGCCAGCAGCGCCGATGAGATTATGCCCGCGATTGGCCTGTTGAAATTCGGCGGCTCACCAAGCTCCCTCAACCAGTTTTAATGAGAAATTTCAACCCGGGGGCGCATGCCGGAGCGTTCAGGCAACCTTCAACAGCCGTGCTATCTTACTCTCGCGCCGCCGCAAGGCTGATCGTATGAATCTGAATCCTGGAACTGGCAAGGTTAAATCTGATCGCAACGACCTGTTATCGCAGGTTGCGCAATCCTTGCTGACTGCGGATCCATCGACAATCGATCGCATTATTCTTGAGGCGCTTGGGCGCACGGGTCGATTGCTGGCCGTCGACCGCTGCTCGCTGTTCCTTTTCAGCGAAAGCACCAGCGACTTGGATCTCACTCACGGCTGGGAGGCCGAGGGTGTCGCCGCACTCCCTCTGAAGGCCATGGGCGCGGTGCCGGCGGCCAAGCTTTTTCCCACCATCATGAGCGACCTTTTAAACAGAGGTGTACTCGCCGTCACAGATTCCAAGGATGCGCCTGAGCTGGATGCTGAGGAGAGCCGGCGGATCTATCAGCTGGGCCTGCGCTCCGTGCTGCTGGTCCCGATGTTTGCAGGCGATCAGGGCGTTGGTCTGGTTGGGGTTGATCTGGCGACCCGAACCCGCGAGTGGGACCGCGAAGAAGCCCAATTCCTGGATGATCTCGGGCGATTGCTCACTCACACTCTTTTGCGCGTTCGGGCTGAGCAAACGGTCAAGAGGATGACCGAGCGCTATGAAGCACTCACTCAGAAAAGCCAGAGCATTTTCTTTGAAATTGACCGACACGGCCGCTATACATTTGTCTCTTCAAATGTCGAAGCCATGACCGGCCACCGGGCCCAAGACATTATTGGACAATCTTTCAAGGAGTTGCTTCATCCGGACGACGTTGAGGGTTTGCTGAGTGGTTTCAGTGCCGCCCTGGCTGATTCCGCCCGCGGCAGGCCGGCGCTGGAGTATCGCGTCATTCACGCTGATGAGACTGCACACTGGCATCGATCCGTGCTGGTGCCTCTTCAGGATACCAACGGCCAAGTACGGGGCATCGTCGGCAGCGCACTGGACATTACCGATCTCAAGGAACTCGAAGTTGGTCTGAGAAACGAAGCGGGGCTAACCCAGCTTCTCGTGCGTCTTGCCACTGAGTACATCAACCTGCCCAGCAGCGGTTTTGAAAGCGCAATTTCGCGGTCGCTGAAAGATCTTGGCGAGTTCGTTGATGCTGATCGCGCCTACGTGTTCCGATACGACTTAGAGCAAGGTTTGGCCAGAAACACCCACGAGTGGTGCGCCGCGGGCGTCACGCCGCAAATTGATAATTTGCAGGCAGTTTCCGTCGACGAGATTCCGGACTTTGTGGACTGCCACAAAAGAGGGCAAACGTTTTACATCCCCCGGGTCGCCGTTTGGCCCAACGAAGCGACGCGGGAATTGCTGCAGGGCCAGGCGATCCAGTCCTTAGTCACGGTGCCGCTGATGCTAGAAGAGGAATGCCTGGGATTCGTCGGCTTCGACTACGTCCATGATGTGCGCGCCTATTCGGAGTCCGAAATATATCTGCTGAGCGTATTTGGCCAGATGCTGGTCAATATGCGAGTCCGTCGGGATATTGAACGCAAGCTGTCTGATGAACGGCGGCGTCTGGGCGATATCATCGACGGGACGGATTCTGGAACCTGGGAGTGGGATTTGGATTCGGGCCGGATGAGCGTCAACGACCGCTGGATAGACCTGCTGGGCGTCTCATCCAGACATGACCTGCCGCGCAATCCGAAAGAGTGGCTGGCCTACATCCATCCAGAGGATATTGCCCCAGCTTGGGGACGAATGATCAAGCATCTCAAGGATGAACTGCCTGCGCTGGACATCGAGATTCGCGTGCGTCGCTCTGACGACGAGTGGCTGTGGATTCTGGTGCGCGGGCAAGTCTCCAAACGCAGTTCCGACGGCCGTGCTCGACTGATGTCGGGGATCGCGGTCGATATCGATCAGCGCAAGAATGCCGAGGCAGAACTGCGCAAAGCGGCGAGCGTTTTCACCTATTCCGGCGAAGGTATTCTCATCACCGACCCGGACGGAAAAATCGTCGAGATCAATGAGTCTTTCACCCGCATCACCGGCTACACCCGTGATGAAATCCTTGGTCAGCAGCCGAGCCTGTTGGCCTCGGGTCGCCACGACGACAGCTTTTACAGCGCCATGTGGCGTGATCTACTGAACAAAGGCGCGTGGTCCGGGGAGCTGTGGAATCGACGCAGGGACGGCAGCGAATACGCCCAGCGTCTCACGATCTCCAGCGTTGCCGATGCCGCCGGTCAGACGACCCACTATGTCGGGTTGTTTTCCGATATCACCGAGCAGAAAAATCATGAGCGCGATCTGGAGCGCATGGCTCACTTCGATGCGCTCACTGGTTTGCCCAATAGAGTGCTGTTGGCCGACCGGTTAAGCCAGGCGATGTCTCAAGCGCGTCGCAGCGGCCAGCTTATCGCTGTCGTCTACATTGACCTGGACAATTTCAAGGTCATCAATGATCGCCATGGGCATCATGCGGGCGATCAGGTTCTCCGGGAGATAGGCGGGCGCATTGCCAAGGCGTTGCGGGAAACCGACACCGTGGCCCGCCCGGGTGGCGATGAGTTCGTCGCGATACTCACCGGCCTGACCGATCAAGTGGTGCCTGAACACTCGCTGACGCGTCTTCTCGAGGCAATGTCAAAGCCCATTCAGCTTGAGAAAGGTCAGGTGCAGGTGGGTCTCAGTATTGGTGTGACGCTATACCCGCAGATCGGAAAGCCCGAGGCCGATCAGCTATTGCGCCAGGCCGATCAGGCGATGTTCGAAGCGAAGCGTAAGGGACGCAATTCGATCTGTTACTTCGACACCAATCTGGAACAAGTCACCCGCCAACGTCTAATGGACCAAAACCGCTTGCGCGAGGCGCTGGAGAATGAAGAATTTGTTCTTTACTACCAGCCTCAAATCGATCTGCGGCGCGGCGCTGTCAGCGGGGTTGAAGCGCTGATTCGTTGGAACCACCCGGAAAAAGGTCTGTTGGCTCCAGGGGCCTTCATGCCCCTGATTGAAGATGAGTCCCTGGCGATCGCTTTCGGGGAATGGGTCAGAAAGCGCGCGCTCGAAGATCATCGTCATTGGATGAGCGGTGGTCTCGATCTCGATCTGGCGGTCAACGTAGATGCTGCGGACCTGTTGGGCGAGGACTTTGTTGCGCGCTTAGAGTTTTTGCTGGATGAAAATCCTGACTTCCCGGCTCGTCGTTTGTTGCTGGAGGTTGTTGAAACCAGCGTGCTGGAGGATCTTGGACAGGCCACCGTTATCGCGAAATCTTGTAAGAAGCTGGGGGTTGCCCTGGCTCTGGATGATTTCGGAACCGGGTTTTCTTCTCTGAGCCACCTCAAGCATTTGCCGATCCAGCAGTTGAAGATTGATCGAACCTTCGTTTTTGACATGATGGCAGACGCCGACGATCTTGCGATTGTTGAAGCCGTGATCAATCTGGGCCGGGTTTTTCGGCTCGATGTTCTTGCCGAAGGCGCAGAGACGGCTGAACAGGTAGAAGCTTTGATCCAGCTGGGTTGCCGTCAAGTTCAGGGCTACTTCATTGCCAAACCCATGCCCGCAAAAGAAGTGGCCGGCTGGGTCGAGTTTTGGCGCGCGCCGAAAGAATGGTTTGAAATTCACCCCTTATCCGAACAGGAGCGCTTGTTGCTGTTTTCCGAGGCGGACTTGCGTTTGCGTCTTCACCAGCTGGGCGAACTGGTGCGGTCGCAAACCGTTCCGTCGCCGGTGGGCTCCGACCATGATGCTGGCGCAACGCTGCCGTTGTGGCTGGCGCGTTTTTCGGAGGCGTCGATCGAGGGGTATCAGGCCGTTGATATTTCCAAAGTGGGCCTTAGTGAAGCCGCGTTGCTGAAAATGTGTGCTGCCGGTAAGCATGATGACGCCGAGACGGTGCTGGATGAATTGACGGTCATGATTACCCCTATGATCGAAAGCCTGCGAACCCGCCGCAGAAAGACAAGCCGCGCGAGTGCTTCTGAATGACGGCTGAGGAGAACTGGTTGACCGACCAGCCATCCTCCGACGGTTTTTTACGCCTGGCCGGAGACTGGAGAATTCAGCATGCCGCTGCGCTCAAGGCGCGACTTGCTGTCCCTTCGACCGGGCTAAGCGGTTTTGACGGTACCGGAATAAAGAGCATTGATGCAGCGGGTGCCTTTTTGCTGCTTGAGTTTGCCGGGCAATGCGGCGTTGCCCTCGAAACGATCCGTCTCAACGATAGCCACCGCGATTTGGTAGCGGCCGTGGCCAACATCCTGAAGGCAGAGGAGCCGGAGATTGCTGGCCAAGAGTCTTTGCTGAGGCGGGGGCTGAGTCGACTGGGTGATGCAGTTGTGGCGCTCAATGCCAGCGCGGCACGGCTGCTCGGATTCCTCGGTCTGGCGCTTGCCAGGCTGGCCACAACCAGCGTGCGGCCTTCGCGCTGGCGTTTGACCGCCACCGTCCATCATATGCAGCAAAGCGGCCTGGATGCCCTACCGCTGGTCAGCCTGCTCAGTTTCCTGATCGGCGGGGTCGTGGCGTTTCTCGGGGCGACGGTCCTGCGCGACTTCGGCGCCGAGTTGTTCGTGGTTGACCTGACCACCTATGCGTTCCTGCGAGAGTTTGGCGTTTTGCTCACGGCAATCTTGCTGGCCGGGCGAACGGCCAGTGCCTTTACCGCGCAGATCGGCACGATGAAAAGCCGCGAGGAAATTGATGCGATTCGGACGTTGGGTCAGGATCCGATCGTGCTGCTTGTTCTGCCTCGGCTCATTGCGCTGATGATCATGCTGCCCTTGCTTTCAGTCATGGCGACGCTGGCAGGGCTGCTGGGCGGGCTTGCCGTGGCTTTCTTCAGTTTGGGTATTCCCGTCGACCTGTACGTCAGTCGCGTTCAGGAGACGGCAACTTTGAGTCATTACCTTACCGGGCTTTCCAAGGCGCCCATTTTTGCGCTGGTGATTGCGCTGGTTGGCTGCCTGGAGGGTTTCAAAGTCACGGGTACCGCGCAGTCGGTGGGCGAAAGAACGACTTCGGCCGTGGTCCAGAGTATTTCGCTGGTGATCATCATTGATGCGCTGGCCGCTGTGTTTTTCATGGAGATGGGCTGGTGAGTGACGCGGTCATCCGCGTTCGCGGGCTGAAAACCCAGTTTGGCGAACAGGTCGTGCATGAGGGTCTGGACCTCGATGTGCGCCAAGGTGAAATCGTCGGGGTTGTGGGCGGTTCGGGGACCGGCAAGTCAGTGCTGATGAGGGCTATTTTGGGGCTTCGCCCACCACAGGGTGGCTCAATTGAAGTGCTTGGGCATCCGGTCACTGGTTTCGGTGAGGCCACTTCGGTGCGTCGGCGAACCGGCGTGCTATTCCAGGACGGCGCCCTGTTTTCGTCGCTCAACGTGCTGGAAAATGTTGAGGTTCCGCTCAAGGAGCACTTTCCGGAGTTGCCGGTGCCGTTGCGTCGGGATCTTGCCTGTCTGAGACTGCGTCTTGTGGGGCTGCCTGCCGGAACAGGCGCTAAAATGCCATCCGAGTTGTCAGGCGGTATGCGCAAGCGGGCCGGTTTGGCTCGAGCGCTGGCCATGGATCCCGAGCTGTTGTTTCTCGATGAGCCAACCGCCGGGCTCGATCCGATTGGCGCGGCGGCATTTGATGACTTGCTCAAGACCCTGCAGCAGGCGCTCGGGCTGACGGTGTTCCTGATCACCCATGATCTTGATACGCTGTACGCGATCTGCGACCGGATTGCGGTCGTGGGCCGCAAGCGTATTCTCGCGATCGGTCCGATCGCAGAGGTCGAATCAGTTGCCGATGACTGGATTCAGGACTATTTCCACGGGCCGAGGGCTCGGTCGGCGCGGGCCGCACAACGCAGTTGATAAGGAGCTGAATGGAAACTCAGGCCAACCATGTTCTGATCGGTGCTGTGACCGTGCTCGGTGCGCTGATCGCGGTATTGCTTGGGCTGTGGTCGGCCAGCTATCGCACCGATGCAGCTTGGCAGGCATTCGAAATTCATTTTTCCCAGGCAGTCACCGGCCTTGCCGAGGGCAGCGTGGTGCAATACAACGGCATCAATATGGGCAACGTTCAGGATTTGTATCTGGACCCGGACGATCCCAGTCGGGTGATTGCTGTTGTTCGCGTAGGTGCTGAGGCACCCGTGCGCGAGGATACGACGGCGCGTCTGACTGTCAATGGTTTGACCGGCGTTTCGTTCATCCAGCTGCGCGGCGGAAGCGCGGATGCGCCGCCGCTGGCCAACGGATCGGGCGACATGCCGGTGATCGTGGCCGAGGAGTCGCCTCTGCAGCGCCTGCTTGATCAGTCCGAAGATATCGCCAGCACAGCCAGCGAGGTGATGCTGCGGTTGCTTGATTTTCTCAGTGAGGAAAATGCCTCTCGCGTATCTGACACGCTGGACAATATTGATGCTTTTACAGTTGCCATGGCCTCAGAGGTCGATCGGGTCGGTGGCATCATGAGTGATCTGAGCGCGGGCGCAGCTCAGGTTGACCCTCTGCTTAAAGAATTTTCTGCTTTGCTGGCCGACTCCCGTGACCTGGTTGCCGGTCTTGATGGTCAGGTTCAGAATCTTGCGCCGGAGTTGGCCGCTGACCTTCAGATGAGTATGCAACGCTTCGCCTCGGTTGCCGATCGTCTGGACCGATTACTGGCTGCTAACGAGCAGGCAATTAACGAATTTGGCAGTGAGACCCTGGTGGAATTGGGGCCGACCGTTGCCGAACTGCGGCGGTTGATTCGCGATCTTACGGTTGTGGGTAACCGGTTCGAGCGCAACCCGGCGAGTTTTATCCTCGGCGGTGAAAGAGCCATGGAGTATCGACCCGAATGAATGCATCCGCCGCTTATTCTCTGGCGCTGAAGCGTTGGATCATCTTGCTGACCATGGCGCTCACGCTGCCGGCCTGTGGTCTGCACCGGGCGATGGAGCCCTTTAGCGTGATCGCCCCCGAGATTGACGCCAGCCGGTCGGATCGGGCGGACGTTCAGCCAGTCGATTGGGCACTTGCCGTGCGTCGGCCGATTAGCGATCGGACCCGAGACTCCGAAAGCATTCTTGTGCGAACCGACAACTTCCGCTTGTTGCCGTACTCAGGGGCCGTATGGTTGGATAACGTGCCTGATCTGCTCAGAGCTTCTATGATCGAGGCGCTGGAGTCAAAGGGTGTACTGGAGGCCGTTGGCCGCACCGGTCGTGGTGGACGTTTTTTCGTGCTGGAAACCGAGCTGCGCCAGTTTGAGGCGGTTGAAGACGGTTCGGGCAATCTGGTTGTCGCCCTCGATATTCGCGGCAGCCTGATCAATCCGCGCGGTGGTGAAGTGCTGGCTGCTAAATCATTTTCAGCGCGTGAGCCATCTGAAGGGAGCACGTTGGACACACTGATTCCGGCTTTTGAGCGTGCCTTGACCAGCTATGTCGACGCGCTCGGCGACTGGATCGTTCGGGCCGGACAGGAGGCCCAGCTTGACCAACGGCGCGATCCCGATCACAGCCTTGATTCGAATCCAGAAAGGGAATAGCCCCGCGACTTTGGAATCCCGATAAAAGCCGACGGGTATACTCCCTGCACCCTGGCTTTTAGTTATTGCCCCTGATCATGACCCAGCCATCTCCCGCCAGCAAGAGTTTTGGCCAGCGCTTCGGCGCTTTCGTAGAACGAGCCGGTCACCGAATCCCTGATCCGGTGATCATTTTTATGGCGTTTTACCCGCTTGCTTTTCTTGCCACTATCATTCTTGGTGGCCACCAGTTTGAGTCCATGGGAGCCGGCGGTCAGCCGGTTACCTATGAGATTTTGCCGATGTGGCAAGCCGAGCACGTGCGCTGGATTTTTGACAACGCGCTGCTGCAGAACTGGCTCGCGTTCGGTAATGGCGTACTTGGTGTCATTTTTGTCGTGATGCTGGCCATCGGCGTGGCAGAGAACTCAGGTCTTTTCGGTGCCCTCATCAAGCGCGCCGGGGCATGGATTCCGCAGTCCCTGCTCCCAATGCTGCTGATGTTTCTCGGCATCATGAGCTCGATTGCGACCGACGCCGGCTATCTTGTTCTGATCCCGCTGGCCGGTTTGCTTTACGCCGGACTGGGTCGCAATCCGCTGATCGGTATGGCTGTCGCATTCGCCGGAGTCTCGGCCGGCTTCTCGGCCAACCTCATGCCTGGCACGCCCATCGACGTCATCATCGGGATGAACGCCGAGGTGTTTGCCGCGGCGCAAGGGGTCCCCTTTACCACTGCCGAGGGCGACCCACTGCGACCGGCAACGATGAACTACTGGTTCATTCTCGTTTCCACCTTTGTGCTGACCGCCACGGGTTACTTCGTGACCCGCCGCTTTGTTGAGCCTCGGCTGGATGGGCAGGATTTTGTCGTGCCCGATGACCTGGATACCGGCGAATTCAAGATCAACGCGGCTGAACAGCGCGGGCTGAGGTTCGCCGGCCTCGGTGTATTGATTGCGCTGGCCATGATCGCTGGCCTGATGTTCGGGCCACTGGCGTCGTTTGAAAACGAGTCGGGCCAGGTCGTTGAGCCCTACATGGACAACATCATCCTGCTGATTTCGCTCTTCTTCGTCGTCGTGGGGGTGTGTTACGGCGCGGCGGCCGGAACCTTCAAATCGGTGATGGACGTGGTCAAGGCCATGGTCAAGCAAATGAACACCATGGGCTACATCCTGGTCCTGACTTTTTTCAGCTACAACTTTCTGGGGCTTCTGAGTTACAGCGGGCTGGGCTCGTGGATCACCTATCTGGGCGCACAAAGCCTTCTGGCTCTCGGTTTGCAGCAGTTCCCGGTGCTGCTGCTGATCGGCTTCGTGCTGACTACTGCGGTGATCAACATCTTCATCGGGGGCTTAACCTCGAAGTGGATGCTGCTCGGGCCAATCTTCATCCCCATGCTGTACTTCGTCAATCCGGCGATGACGCCGGATCTGGTCGCCGCGGCCTTCCGCGTGGCTGATTCGTCGACAAATATCATCACCCCGATGATGACTTATGCCGGCGTCATCCTCGCCTTCATGCGCAAGTACCGGCCGGACATGGGTTTCGGCGACATGCTGCTGATCATGCTGCCTTACTCAATCGCCTTTACCCTGGTCTGGACTAGCCTGCTGGTAGCGTTTTTCGTGCTCGGTATTCCGCTGGGCTT
>CAZIMY010000046.1:0-18041 GCA_964540315.1 uncultured Wenzhouxiangella sp. | reverse complement strand
GAAGAATCGATTCAATGGCTGGATAGGCATCTTGCCGCTGGCGCAAATTAATCAAAGCAAAAGTAGGCGGACGATTGCCGCCTGCACGCTGATGAGCGAGCCACTGATTGCCTCGTCGGTCACGCGCTGCTGCGCGGCGTAGAGACCACAAAAGGCCGGGACTCCGGGTGGGTATCAGACGCGGTCGATTTGAAAGTGGTCTACAATCGAGCGTCCGGGTCCAGACGTGGACCGAATGACATCGCCTTCTCCCTAAAGGCATTGGGAGGCACGGCGGTGCTGCGCAGAGGGAGACGCCGAGATGGCGCGTCGTTACCGGGCGTTCATCAGCTATAGCTGGGCCGACAAGGGCTGGGCAGGCTGGTTGCACAGGTCGCTGGAAAGCTACCGGCCGCCAAAAGCGCTGGTCGGGCGGGTCACGCCGGTCGGGCCAGTGCCCACTCGCCTGCACCCGATCTTCAAAGACCGCGAAGAAGAGGCCGCCGGCCATGCCATCCGTGCGTCGATCGAGGCCGCGATGGCCGACTCCGAGTTCCTGATCGTAGTTTGCTCCCCGCACTCGGTGCGCTCGAAGTGGGTCAACCAGGAGATCGCCTGGTTCAAGACGCATCGATCCAAGGCCCGCATCCTGGCGCTGGTCGTCGACGGCATGCCGGGCAGCAGCCTCGCCGACGGGTTGCTGCCGGAGCAATCCGCGACCGAGTGTTTCCCGCCGGCGCTGCTCTACCAGGTCGACGATCAGCTCCGGCCGACCTCGGTGCCTGAGGATCTTCCGCTGGCCGCCGATGCGCGCCGGGAAGGGGACGGCAAGCGCATCGCCAAGCTGAAACTGGCCGCGGCGCTGCTGGGCCTCGGCCTGGATCCCTTGCTGCGGCGCGACGACCGGCGCCGCGCCGCGCGTTTGCGATGGAGTGCGATTGCGATGGGCACGATCGCTGCCAGCATGACGGCGCTGGCCATCGTTGCCATACAGCAGCGCGACCTGGCGCGCGAAATGCAGGCCGCGGCCGAAGTCCAGCGAAACCAGGCTGAGGGCTTGGTGGAGTTCATGATCGACGACTTGCGCCACAAGCTGGAAGACGTTGTCCAGCTCGAGGTCATGGCTGATATCGCCAGCCGGGCCCAAGCGTATTACGTGATCCAGACCGATGTGCGCATGGACGACGATGCGCTCGGCCGCCGCGCGCGGGTGCTCGATCTTCTCGGCGACATCAAGCAGGATTTCGGCGATTCAGAAGCGGCCGTCGCGCTGCTGCGCGAATCGGTAGCCTCGTCGGCGGAGCTGCTGCGCCGCGACCCCGACAATCCGCAGCGCATCATTGAGCAGGCCCACAGTCTGCAGGGTCTGGGCAGCCTCAGCTACCAGGGCGGCAAGATCGCCGAGGCCGAGGCCCTGGTGCGCGAAGCCGTGACGTTGACGTCCCGGCTGCGCAAATTGCAGCCCGAGGAGCCCGAGTGGGTGGGCGAGCACGGCTCGGCACTGGTCAATCTCGGCGTGATGCGGCTCAATTCGAATGCGCTCGACGAGGCGGTGGAAAGCTTTCGCGAAGCGGTCACCCTCAAGCGCGACGTGCTGGACGATGCCCACAACCTGTTCGCGGCGCGCTACGACTTGTCTCTGACGCTGGCGTGGCTGGCGCGTGCGCTGTTTTTGAAAGGTGATGTAGAGGCGGCCCACGGCGCCTGGCAGGACGAAGAAACCGTCATCGCTGACATCCTCGACGATGACTCCGTCAATTACCCAACGATTCGGCGCCGCGCGATTAATCGCACGAACCGGGCCGAGGCTTTCCTGCAGGTCGGCACGCCCGACACAGCGCTGAAGCTGGCTCAGTTGGCGATCGACGATGCCGATACCTTCGCCGAGGCCGATCCTTCCAACGCGCGGGGCATGGAAACGGCTGCCCGGGCCCGTATCGCCCTGGCCAACGCGTCCCTGGCGCTGGATCGGCTGGACCTTTCGAACGCTGCTCACGAGCGTGCAGCCGAACTTGTTGATCGCTTGATCGAGATCGACGCCGGGCGCCATGCCTGGTCCGGGCCGCTGCGCGGCGCGGAGCGAATACTCGCCGCTCGTCTGGCCGCCAGGCGCTCGGTGAACGCAGCGGACTGTCGCGCCGCGCTGGCGTCGATCGCGTCGGAAGCCGAACGACTGGACGCGCTGGCGGCGGACCATCCGAACGATGCTGAGATCACACTCGTCGCGGCCCATGCCCTGCTGCTGCTGGGCGATGCCGCCGCGTTGACGGAGAACGCCGAGAGTGCGCGCTCGCACTGGGCCCGTGCCACCCGACGCCTGCAGGTCGCCGAGGCCTTGTCCTCTCCTTCGAACCCGGCCGGTCGGCAGTTGGTGCTCGAACTCGAACAACGCAGACAGGACTCGATCGCCGACGTGGAATCCGCGCGGTGTCGCCCCGGGGTGCGCCTCGCAACGCAGACGCACGCCGACCCGCTCATCAACAACGACAGCGAATAACAGGAGCTCTTCAGATGCATTGGAATTTCGTCAACGATGATTCGACCGTGACCGTCAACCTGCTGCAGAACGACAACGGCGGCGTCTGGGGCACGGTCACTTACATGGGCACCGAATATCCGGTGACCGGACTGTGGCAGGCTGCCAATTCGGTGACGGGACGGAACACGTCGAACCTGTACCTGAGCGGACACTACGACACCGCACCCGACGTGCCGGATTTCATCTCGCTGTGCGGACTGATCAAGGGCACCAATCCGAACATGGGGCCGATGGACGTCGTGGTGCAGTCGGTCTCAAGCGCGACCGGAAACGTATTCCATACAACAGCGCACCTCGCCAACAACCCGGGCCAGCCCCAGCCGGCCACGGTCGCCGTGCCGCCGATCGGCGGCACAAACATCCCCTGGGCGTTTTGCAGCCTCGACGGGTCGACTGTGCTCGAGGTGCAGGTCGGGGGCGATGGAACGATCACCGGCAAGCTGACCCGCAACGACGACGGCGACTACAGCGTGCACGGTCAGTGGGTGGCCAGCGGGTTCGCGCCGGGCCGCAACGCCACGGTGTTCGAACTGACCGGGAAGCATGCCGTAGTGCCCGGCGCCAGCAACCTGCTGGCTTTGGCCGGCGTAGTCACCGGCCCCTACCAGGCACCGCAGAAGATCGACGTGTCGGGCGGCACGGCCTCAATCTCGGAGTGGACGAACAGCGAATTCCGGCAGACGCTGCTGCCGATGATGACGACCGATGCAACCAGCCTGGCGGCCGCGTATGCCGAGTCGTACATGGTCATCCGGATGGGCGGCACCGGGGGCGACTCCCAGGCCATGCAGGGCTGGATCGGTCCGACCGACGCCTCGCAGAACGTTACCGCCTTCGGCAGTGCCGACTACAAGACCGCAGGCACGACGATGAGCGCCGAGCAACTGGCCTCGATTGCAAGCCCCGACCCGAATCACGGGGACACCAACGATATCCGGATCCCGGCCTTCCAGAGCGCGGCGGACGTCAGGCCGGTGATGATCCAGTTCGTCGGTGATCTCGACCATTTCGCCCAGCCGCCGCTGTCGGAATACCACGAAGACATCACCGGGGTCTTCTACGACGACCAGGCCGATGCGCTGGTGCTGCAGTTCGCCGACCGGCCCCGTGGCACGCCCTCATCGCCGATCAACTTCAACCACGGCCATGGGCACCATAGCGGCAGGAACCATCTCTCGGTGATTATCGAGCCGCGCTGAGCCCGGGGCTAAAATGCCCGGGTGGCCGTTTTCCGCGAGGTCTGCGGGAAAAGCCCACCGCGCGACGGCCAGTGATGGAAATGATGAACGAACACGCCACACCGCCAAGGCTGCCGCTGGTCATTGCCGTGACCGGACACCGCAACCTGTGCGCCGACGAACGCCCCGGCCTGCGCCGGGCCGTTCGTAACTTTCTGGTCGAAATGCGCGACCGCTTTCCCGATCGGCGGCTGCAGTTGTTAACCCCGCTGGCCGAAGGCGCCGATCAGCTGGTGGCCGATGTTGCGCTGGAACTTGATCTTGAGGTGATCGCCGTGCTGCCGATGAGCACGCGGGACTACCGTAACGATTTTCAGGAGCCGGAGCGCCTGCATGGATTCGATCGGCGCCTGGCCCGAATGCACGAAATCATCGAGCTTCCGCCCGTGCAAGGTTCGGCGCCGGAAGCGCATGCCGTACCCGGGTCCGAGCGCGATGCGCAGTACGCCCAGCTGGGGGTATTCCTGGCCGCCCATTGCCACCTGCTGCTGGCGATCTGGGACGGCAAGCCCAGTGACCAGATCGGCGGCACCGGCGACGTGGTCCAGTTCCACCATGACAGCCACATGCCTGGCTTCACCGACTCGGTGTTCGCGACCCAGCAGATGCTGATCGATGATGAAAGCGATCTCGTCTACCACGTGGTCTGCTCGCGCGATCAGGACGACGGTCGGCCCGCCGAGGGGTTGGTGCCGCTGGAGACCTGGTGGTACAGCAAGGACGCCGAGGCACCGCGCAGCCGATCCATGCCGCCCCAGCATGAGGCGATCTTCGCGCGCAGCGCCGAGTTCAGCCGTGACCGGATGCGTCATTCTGCGCTGCTGGAAAGCGCTGCATACCCGTTGTACAAGGCGGCGGACGCATCCGACCTGCCGGCCCATGTCGCCGACATCAACGACCTGTTCTGCACTGCAGACGTGCTGGCCATCCACTACCAGCGCAAGGTGCTGCGCACGCTGCGCGTGACCCATGTCCTGGCCTTCTTCATGGGCTTGAGTTTCATTCTCTATGCCGACGTGCAGACAGAACGCGCATTCATGGTCGTTTTTCTCGGCCTGTTCATGATCTCTGCGGTGTTCCAGACGGTCGCCAAACGCCGTCACTGGCACCGCAAGTACCTCGACTACCGGGCGCTGGCCGAAGGCTTGAGGGTGCAGTTCTACTGGGCAGTGGCCGGGGTGTGCGACGAAAACGATTCGCAGTTTGTACACGACAATTTTCTGCGCACCCAGGAGCCGGAGGTCGGCTGGATCCGCAACGAAATGCGGGTGGCCGGCCTTCGCACCGACGCGGCGCGCTCGAGCGATGACCGCGGCTTGAAGTTTGTCCTCGACGAATGGATCGGCGACGAGGCCGGCGGCCAGCTTGCTTACTTCAATCGCCGCACTGCCGACCGGATCCGCTGGAATCAGCTGACCGAGGCGCTGGGCGTGACCAGCCTGCTGACCAGCGTAGTAATGATTCTCATGGTGGTGGTGGCCGGGGATCGCCTTGCCGATGCCTGGATCGGCCCACTGCTCGCGATGATGGGCGCGTTACTGCTCGTCTATGGCATTCGCCAGGGATACGCCTATGCGCTGGCGGAAAAGGAACTGATCAAACAGTACCAGTTCATGCAGCGGCTGTTCAGCAATGCCCGTGTTCGGCTCGATTCGGCAGCAACGCCATTGGAACAGCGCCAGATTCTGCGCGCGCTTGGGCGGGCCGCACTGGACGAGCACAGCGAATGGCTAGTGATGCACCGAAGCCGGTCGGTCGAACAAAGTGACATCTGGAGAATGGGCAGCTAGCGGGATGGCCGGTCAGGTGGTCCTGCTCGAGGCGTGGGGTCTTAAGAGCGCAAGACCGTCATCAGCGAACAGGCCACGAACAAGACGGTGTCCACGCATTCTGGCCAGCCGGGGCTGCGAGCCTCTTCTGAAACAAGTCGACATCCAGATTCATCGTTCCACGATTGATCGATATTTAAGGTTTCCCGGCCGCTGCCGCATAGAGACTGATCGGCTCTCACGAAGCAGCGGGACATCAAAACCCTTGTGTTTGAGGCGCAGCCACTGGTCGACGAGGCCCTATCATGGCCCTTGCCAGCCTGTTCGGCACGATGCACGAGCAGAGCAGGGTCCGCTGAAATCGGCTTCATCACCATCATTGCCGACGTATTCTGATCGCGTTTTGCGTACTGAACTAGCGAGAGTCCTGACGCGACGCGCAAGGCCACCATGTCAAAACTAGAGCACTTTCAACGTCTCGAACAGCTGTTCCATGAACTGGAACAACTTGGCGCCGACCAGCGCGCCATTCGCCTGGCTGAGCTGGCCGACGCCGAGCCTGAGCTCCACCCGGCCCTGCTGCGCATGCTTGATGACTCGACCGCGGTTGATCAGGGCGAGCGCCTGATCGACGATCTGATCGATGTCGCCGGACAGGTGACCGGCGAAGCTCCGCGAGATCCGGAGCAGATCGGACCGTACCGGCTCAAGCAACTGATCGGCGAAGGCGGCATGGGCCGGGTCTATCTGGCAGAGCAGTCCGAGCCGGTCCGGCGGCGCGTGGCCCTGAAGCTGACCCGCCGCGGGCTGGACTCCGACGACGCCGCAGCCCGCTTTCGCGCCGAACGCCAGGCCCTGGCCGTGCTCGAACATCCCAACATCGCCCGGGTCTTCGACGCCGGCTCAACCGAGGGCGGCCGACCATGGTTTGCCATGGAGTACATCGACGGTGTGCCCATTACCCGCTGGGCCGCCGCCAAGGGCTTGAACCTGCGCCAGCGCATCGAGCTGCTGCTGCCGGTCTGCGAAGCAGTCCAGCACGCCCATGCCAAGGGCCTGGTCCACCGCGATCTCAAACCTTCGAATATTCTCGTTGTTGACGATGGCGGCATTGGCCGACCAATCGTGATCGATTTCGGTATCGCCCGAGTAGCCAATCTGAGCCTGGACGAACGTACCCAGGCCACGCGCATCGGCGAGCTGGTCGGCACACCTGAATACATGAGCCCCGAACAGGCCGCACTGGGCGAGATCGACATCGACACCCGCTCCGACATCTACTCTCTCGGCCTGGTCCTGTACGAGCTGCTGGTCGGCCAATTACCCCTGTCGAGCGAGCAGCTGCGACAGCTCGGCTTCCAGGCCATGTGCCAGGCGATCCGCGAGGGCGACACACCCCGACCCAGCCGAGCGCCGACATCATCTATCGACAGCGGCACCCTGACCTGGCGCTCGCGTCTGAAGGGTGATCTGGACTCGGTACTGCTCAAAGCCCTGGCCAAGGACCGCGATCACCGCTACGGCACCGCGGCCGCGTTCGCCGAAGACCTCCGCCGCTACCTGGCCAACGAGCCGGTGCTGGCCCAACCGCCCTCGCTGCGCTACCGGGCCCGTAAATTCATGCGTCGACATCGCTTGCCGGTGGCGGCGGCCGCCATCGTGGCAGTAGCGCTGTTTGCCAGCACGCTGATTGCCAGCATTGCCCTGATGCGCACGCGCGAAGCGCTGGCGGAAGCCGAATATCAGTACGAAATGTCGCAAGCCAACCTTCTCGGCCAGAACACCTACGGGGACATCCTGTACGAACTCTATGCTGAAGACGAACGGGGAAATGAGCTCACCGACGCGCTGATGCAGCGCTGGGCGGCGCTGCATGCCGAGCGCGACAAAAATCCCGACCAGGCCGCCTCATCCAGCTTTGTGCTTGGTCGACAATTTCACCTGCGCCGCGATCACACCAATGCGCAGAAGGTGCTTGGAGATTGGCTGGCAGAAGGCTATGGACCACGGAGCCTGCGCGCGATGGGGCGGGAATATTACGCCATGAGCCTGTTTGAATCCGGCAAGCATGCTGAAGCGCTTCCCGAAATGCGCCAAGTGATGGCAAGCTTTGAGGACGGCCACCGGCGCCCCCTGCAGGCTCAGCTGAATTTTGGCCTGCGGCTGGCCACCTTGAGCCGAGCGCCGGCTGATATCGAGAAAGCCGAGGCGCTCTATCACGCTCGCGCCGCCGAACACCGGTCCCGGGAGCGGACCGCTGTTCAACAACTGACCTCACTGAAAGGCTACATGCATATCCTGCGATTAAAGGGGGACCTTGATGGAATGGTCCGGGTCGGAGAGAAAATCATGTCAGTGTATGAGGCCACACCGGACTATGTGTTCGGGCGGGGACTGGCGCGCGCCAATCTCGGAAGTTTCTACCTTTACCTTCAGGATGACGCCGCCGCTACAGAGGCGGTCGCGCGCAAGATCATTGGGTACGATCAAGAGGCTGAGGGGGAAAGTGCTGTCACCGCAAGGGGCTATTACCTGCTAGCCCGAGCCTTGCTCTTTCAGGGAAAACTGGACGCTGCAGACGAGGCGCTTACACAAGGGCGCATCCTGCAGGAGAAATATACCGGCCTGGCCGGGGGCGGGCCGGATTTCGATCTGGTCGAAGCAGAACTCGCCGGCATGCACGGAGACCTGACCAGAGCAGAAACTGCACTTGCACGGGCTGAAGCAACGGCGCATCCGGTTGAATACGCACTGGGCCGGGCACATTTCGCCCTTGTCGCGGGCGAAGATAAACAAGCGATCTACCAGGCATTGATGGTGGGGCTGGAGCCGGCCAGGCCACTCCACGGCAAGCGCAAATTCCTCATCCGTCGCCTTAACGCCTTGGGCTTACCGGAGACGGCTGATCCCCTTTAATCGGCCATTAACGGCCAGGCGATCACGCTAACTCAATGATCCGGCACGCAACTGAGCAGCACGCGCAATCGCCGTTGGGAGCCTTACACCCGGATTATTACCTCAGTTCTTGATGTCGAGAACGGTTTCGGTCATCGCCTTCATCCTTGAGCTTTAAACATAAGGTCTAAGTTCATCGGCGTCCTTGGCAAGGTGTCGAACCGGGGCAAACACCTGTTCGTCATGACCTGCCGGCGTGACGATGAAGGATACCGACAACATCCTGCGTATAGGCAAGAAACGGAATCCTAAATACGGTTTTTAGCCATGCATGATGCTCAAGCCAAGCCGAACGATCGCAATACTCTCATTCAGTCCCAGGCTGAATCAGATTTGGCGGTCGCCATCGCACCCACCCTGCCGGCCGGCAAAGTGGCGCGGCTGTCACCGGCGCTCAAGACATTTGCGACCGCTATGCGCGGCCTGGACCGGATTGCTCCGCGCCTGACCACCCGGCTGATGCTCAGGCACTTCGTCCGTCCCCGTCGCCGGCGAGCCTGCGATTACCGTGACTGCCTGCCGGCCGGCGCCCAGCAATTGGCCGTCGAATATCGCGGTCAAGGCCTGACGGGCTGGCGCTGGGGCGAGAACGGCCCGGCAGTGCTGCTGGTGCACGGCTGGGAGGACCACAGCGGGGCCATGCTGAGCCTGGTCGAGCCACTGCGCCAGCGCGGCTATCAGGTGGTGACGCTGGATGCTCCCGGACATGGCCTGTCGCCCGACATGGCCACCCACCTGGTTGACACCGGCGACGCGCTGGCCGCCCTCATGAATCAGGTCGGTCGCTTCCGGGCCATCATCGCCCACTCCTACGGCGCGGCGGCCGTCGCCCATCTGCTGGCGCGCCAGCCTGGCTGGATGCCGGAGCATCTGACCCTGGTCTCGCCAATGCAGGACATCCGCCAGCATCTGGCCATTTTCGCCGGCATCGCCGGGCTTTCACCGGCTGGCTGGGAGCGCCTCCAGCACCGGGTCCAGGCTTTGCTCGGCCAGTCGCTGGCTGACATCAGCACCCTGGCTGCCGCAAAACGGCTGGGTGTCCCGGGCCTGGTGATTCACGACCGCGAAGACCCGCTGATCCCCTACGCGGTCAGCGCGGGGGTCGCCGAACGCTGGCCTGCTGCCGACCTGATCGCCACCCAGGGTCTGGGCCATCGCCGCACGCTGGGCTGCCCTGACGTGGTGAACCAAATCCTCCAGCACATGGAAATTAATCTGCCGCAGAGGCAGACGCCGCCGGCAGCCATTGCCGCGGGAGCGCACCATGATTGATCTCAACCCACGCATCTCGGGTACGTTGCGCCCGGCCCTGGGCGCGTTTCTCAACAACCTGCTGGCCCGTCCGGGCCGCATCGTGATCATCACGTTGCTGGCCCTGATACCGCTAGCTGGGGGCCTGTCCAAGATTCAGAAAGACCCGTCGGTTGATGCCTTTGTGCCCAATGATCATCCGGCCGCGGCCGCTCGTGATCTTGCCCGGGACTGGTTCGGGCTGGAAGACCCGGTGGTCATCGGCCTGGTCGGCGACAACGGCCAGTCGGTGTTTACCGCAGAGGGGCTGAGCGCGCTGCGCACAATGCACGAGCGCGTCCAGGCGCTGCCTGGTGTGCGCAGCGCTGATGTCATCAGCCTGCACAGCAAGAACGCCATCAGCGGTCAGAATGGTGACCTGCTGGTTGATCCGATCATTGAGCCCGGCCCGATCACCGACGAAACCGCCCGTTTGGCGCTGGAGCGGGTTCGCAGCATGTCCATGCTGCTTGGTCTGCTGGCCACCGACAGCGGCAATATCGCCAGCATCATCGCTCCGGTCGACGACCCGAATCGGGCCAATGACGTTTATGACCAGATCATGGCGCTGGCTGCTGATGCACCAGAGGGGATGGCATGGCACGTTGCCGGTGTGGCCGGCATGAACGCCCGCCTGGCCGCGATTGTCGATGGCGATACGCGTATTTTCATTCCGGCAGCCGTCTTGACCGTGCTGCTGATCGTGTGGCTGGCGCTGCGGAGGCCCGTAGCGGTTGTCGGCCCGCTGGTGGTGATCGCCGGCTCTGCGGCAACTGCCCTTGGGGCGCTCGGCTGGAGCGGTTCTGACTACTACCTGATCACCTCGGCGCTGCCGGTGGTCATCATGGCGCTGGCCGTGGCCGACAGCATGCACCTGTCGGTCTATTACATGCGTTACCGCGTTGAAGAACCTCATCTCGAGGCTCGTCAGGCAATCATTCAGGCCCTGAGCCGCACGTGGCTGCCCATCACTCTTACAAGCCTGACCACCATCGCGGCGTTTATCGGCCTGTCCGTCGGTGCCGACATGCAGCCAATCCGGGAGTTCGGCGTATTCGCCGCAATCGGTGTCGCTGCGGCATGGCTTTTGAGTCTGACCGTGCTGCCAGCCATCATCGTGTTGACAAGGTTGGAACCCTCGCCGGCGGCAATGTCGGCGGCCGGCCGCGAAGGCCGGCTAGACCGCCTCTTGCGCGCCATCACCCGGCTTTCATGGCAACATCCGGTCGCGACCACGCTGGGTTTGGCGCTGCTGGTTGGCACTTTGTTGGTGCTGGCCACGGACGCGCGTTTCGACTACGAGCGCAAGCGCTATTTTCAACCGCAGGACCCGGTCCGGGTTGCCGACCAGTCCATCAATCAAGCCCTGGGCGGCATCAGCTTTCTGGACGTGACCGTGACCGCGCCAGCGCCCGGCGGGATCATGACCACGCAGGCGCTTCGGGCGATTGCAGAGCTGCGAGGGAGCATCGCTGAGCTGCCCCATGTGGTCAGGGTCAGCGGCGTCGATCAGTCCATCGCCAAGATGCACGAAGTCCTGACCGACGCCCCATCCGGCACCCTGCCCGAACGGGCCCTCGCGCCGGCCCAGTACATGTTTCTCTACGAGGCATCCAGTCAACCGGAGGATTTTCGCCACGAAGTGGACTATGACCACAGCCGTGCCCTGATCCGGGCCCAGTTGTCCACCGATCGCTACTCCACCACTCGACCCATTGTTCGCGAACTCGAGCAGATGGTCGAAGCCTGGTCGGCCGAAAGCGGACTGGCGGCCGCCGTCAGCGGCCGAGTGGCAGTCAACGAAGGCTGGATGAGCCGGCTGGCCGAGCGGCATTTCATCAGCCTTGGGCTGGCCGCCGTCATGGTTTTTTTGGCCTCCGTCATCGCCTTTCGAGCGGTTGGACCTGCGCTGCTGGCGATGGTGCCTGTCGGCATCGGGGTGCTGTCGGTCTACGCCACCATGGGTCTGCTGAAAGTCGACATCGCCCCGGCAACCTCGATGACCGCCGCGATCGCTACCGGCCTGGGAGTCGATTTTGGTATCCACCTGATTGCCCATATGCGCACCCGCTTGCGCGCCGGCGCGACGCTGGAAGAGGCCTTATCCGGCCATTATCAGCTGGTCGCCCGGGCCTGTTTCTTTTCTGCCGTGGCTCTCGGCGTCGCCCTTGCCGTGATCTGCCTGAGCGGTGCTCCGCCACTGCGCTGGTTTGGACTGCTGGTCTCGGCCGGCGCTTTCGGCAGCCTGGTCGGCGCGCTGCTTGTTCTGCCGGCATTACTCGTACTGAGTCGCCCATTTTTCCTTTGGAGAGTTCGTCATGCTTAAGCTATTCACCGCCATTTTTGGATTTTTGGTCAGCACGGCAGGCATAGCCGAGTGGTCGGAGAATCCTGAGGGACAAGCGCTGGCCCAGGCGATCTATGACCGTCCGGCCAGCGCCGGCCGGGTTGGCAACATGCACTTCAAGCTGGTCAACAAGCGCGGGCGAACTCGCGAGCGGGTTGCCCTGATGGCCCATTCGGAGATCGAAGACGCAACCCGGGTTGCCATTTTCTTTACCGCACCGGCAGCAATTCAGAACACCGCGTTCCTGAGCCACGAATACGAAACCAGCGAAGACGACAGCTGGCTGTATCTCCCGGCAACTGAGCGCGTGCGCAGACTGCCGGCGGCCGAACGCAGCGATGCATTTATGGGCACTGACCTGAGCTATGGGGATATCCGCGACAACTTTCGGTTCCCACCCAAACACTGGCATTTTCGTGGCAACGGCACGCGCGCAGTCGACGATCGTGAACTGATCGTCCTCGAAGGCCTGGCCAGCAGCGCTGACAGTGCTCGCGAAATGGGCTATGGCCGTTTCGAGGCCCTGGTCGACGAGACCAGCCTGTTCCCGCTCAGGATCGAATACTACGACGTCCAAGACCAGCCCCTCAAGGTCGTGACTGTCAGCAATATCGGCCTGGTGGGCAACGCCTGGACAGCCCTGTCCTTCGAGGTTGCCAACCACCAGACGGGCCATCGCACCGAGGTGTTTTTCGAAAACATGCGCGCCGTACCGGACCTGGAAGAGCGTGTTTTCCAGGCAGCCGCGCTGGCTGACGGCGTCCCCAGGATTCGCTGAGGAGCGGAAAGATGGATACAGGATTACTCCAATCGGCCGCCAGGCTGGCCGCTCTTGGGATGGCCCTGACGCTGATGCCAGAGCCGGTTGCAAGCTTCGAGCGTGTGTCTCAGCGTACCGAAATCGAGTACTGGGTCGGTGCCGACGGGGAAGAGGGACGGATCGCTCTTTCGCGGCTGAGCATCAGACCCAGTCTCAGATTAAGGGCTCCGCATGACTGGGACATCGAGCTGGCCGGACGCCTGGAAGGGGCCTATGACCGCACCGGTCTGGGAACGACAAGCAGCTACTCTCCAGCCTCGAGGCCGCTGATCGACAGTGATCATGCCCGGCTGGAAATCGATCAGTTCGTCCTCAGCCGTCGCTTTGGCGCCAATCGCCTGAGCATCGGCAAGCAGACCATCGCCTGGGGCGTGCTCGACGGCATCCAGGTTACCGATCGCTTCGACCCGGTGCGCCGGCGTGACTTTGTTCTGACCGAAGTCCGCCCCGAGCGCCTGGCGCGCTGGGGGGTGCGGTGGCGACACGATGGCGAGGGTCTCAGAGCCGACCTCGCGGTTGCCTTTGACCCCACCGTCAACCAATTGGCTCAGGCCGGAGATCGTTTTGAACCGCGCGCCCCGCGTCTGCGCGGCGGGCTATCCGCCAACATCGACAGCACAGCCCTGGACATCCGCCAGTCCGATCGCGACCGCTACTGGCAAGATGCCACCTTCGGCCTGCGCCTCAGCCACTCGATTGGCCGGGCCGATGCCAGCGTATTGTTCCTGTCCGGCCCCGACACCGAGCCTCTATTACGTCTGACCGCCTTGGAACCCCAGCGCCCCTCGATCCGGCTGGACTATCCGCGGCGCAAGCTGTTTGGCGCCACTCTCGAAGTGCCCGAGGGGAGCCGCGTCTGGCGACTGGAGATGGCCCACATCCCCGACCAGCCGATCAATACCGAAAGCCCCGTGCCGCTGAGCGGCGACCAAACCGACCGCAGCATCGCCGGCATCGGCCTGGACTGGAATGCGCCCCGTGGCTGGTTCGTCAACGCCCAGCTGGCGGTCGATCGGCTCAGCAGCAATGCGCCGGCAGCCGCGCGACCACAAACAGACGTGATTTCCACTCTGCGCGCTCAGCGTGGCTTCGTTCAGGACACACTGAGGCTTCGAACAGAATTGCTGACTTCCTTGAGTGACGGCGACGGTGTCTTCCGTACCTCACTGGACTGGCAGTTCAGTGATCCTTTGCGCCTGAGCATCGGCGCCGATCGGCTTTTCGGCGACCGTGATGGGTTGTTCGGGCAATACCGGGACGCTTCGCAGGTTTGGGTCCGTGTCACTCTTGTGATCTGACTTTCCGCCCAGACCGGGCGATCAGGGCAGCGCCGTCAAGGCCCGATAGCGGGCCATCAGGACAGGGTCGGTCTGCAACAGCCGTTGATCAAAGGCATCGACGAGAGCTGAATACGCGGCTTCGTCAAAAAAGCCCTGTTTTGCACGAAGCCAGGATGCGGCCAGCTCCATGCGCGCCTTGACCAAGCCGCGGGCGTCCTGGGCCGGTACCGCGGCCCAGCCTTCTTCCATGACTTCCTGTGCGCGATCGAAATTGCCGCTGCTGGCCAGGACTTCGGCCCAGGCGGCCTTCGCGAAGGCCAGTGGCTGAGAACGCTCGCCCCCGAAGCGGCGGGTCACGCCCACGCCCGCTGCGAGTAATTCCAGGGCTTCGTCGTACTGTCCCTGGTGCGCGCGAATCACGCCCAGCAGCACTCGTGCCCGCCCCGATTCCCTGTTTTCCCCGCGAGCCGCGGTGGAGTTTTCAAGCACCTCATCAATGAGGGTTTCCGCGCGCGCCAGATCACGGCTGTGATAGACCTCGAAAGCAGCAAGGTTCAAGCGGCCGGTATCGGTCCCGGAGATATCCATCAATTGAAAACTGTCGATGATGCCGACAAGGTCGCGCAAGGCCTGATGGGCTCCATCCAGATCGCCCCGTAATCTTTTCATCAGCGCCAGCTGGTTGAAGAAGTACATGTTGACCTGCGGCCCGTGATCCACCTCCATGGCCTGTGCCAGGACAGACTCCGCGTGGCGCAGATCCTCGTCCTGTGCGGTGATGCTGGCCAGCTGCGTGGCAGCGGCCACGTGGTCGGGCGTGTTGGCTTCCCAGCCCTTCGCGAAGGCGGCCACGTTTTCACGCAGCAGCGGGACAGCCTCCTCAGGCCGACCCAGGTTGATGTAGAGCACCGGCATCAAGGTCTTGCCAAGCGACAGCAGGTCCGGCGGACCATAGCCTGCCCGCACCCAGGGCTCCAATACTTCCAGAGCGGTTGGATAGTCGTTTCGGAAGAGGAAATGTCGGCCGACCGCATAGCTCATGAGTGCTGCGCCCTCTGGCTCTTCGTCCTGCCGTGCGACTGCCTCGCGCCAGCGGCTCAGCAGCACTTCGGTCTGTCTTTCAACATCCGCCTCGTTGCCAAACATCCGCTGCAGCGCATCGCTGTAAGCGTTCTGGGCCAGGTTGTACAAGTTTGCTCGACCAAGAAAAAACTGTGCCCGGGCAAGACTCTGCTCGGCCTCGTCTCGGGCACGATCGGCTTCTTGGGCGGCGGCCAGCGCTCTTTGCTCGGCTTTTCTTGCTTCAACAAGACCCAGTCCCGACACGACAGTCGCCACCAAAAGAGCGGCGACCACAACTGCGGCAGCGGCAACCAGAGCCCGGTTACGCCGAACAAATTTGCGCGCCCGGTACATCAGGCCTGGCGCTGCGGCGCGCACCGGCTGATCGATCAGGAAACGCTGGAGGTCTTCTGCGAATGCGGCGGCGGACTCGTAGCGTTGCTCGCGATCCTTCGCCAGCGCTTTCATCAGCACCAGGTCAAGGTCACCCGTGAGTTGTGATGGCTTCGCCGCTGCTCCCCTGCCTGGCTGAAGGCGGCTTGGCAAACCAGGCGCTTCTTCCCTGACCCGTCGACAGATTTCGCCAAACGAAGCGGTACGCAGGGTATCGGCGGCGATCGGCAGCCGTCCGACCAGCATCTCGTGCAACACCAGGCCCAATGCGTAGACATCGGAGCGGGTGTCAACATCGACCTCGCCCAACGACGCCTGTTCCGGACTCATGTACTGCGGAGTGCCCAGGGCCTCTCCGATGCGAGTGGCGTAATCCGGTTCCTCGTCGGTTGCTGCAATGGTCTTGGCGACACCGAAATCAATGACCCGGGGCTGCCCGATGGCGCCATCGTCGATCACCAGCAGATTGGAGGGCTTGATATCCCGGTGGATGACGCCCTTCTGATGGGCGTGCTGTACGGCATCGCAGATCGGCAGAATCAGCTCAATACATTGATGCGCCGTCAACTTCTTTTCAACTGACCAGCGGGTAATCGGCTGGCCGTGAACCAGTTCCATGACAAACCACAATTGCCCGCCTGCAGTGCTCCCGGCATCAAAGATCTTGGCGATATTGGGATGATCCAGTAACGCGAGATTCTGGCGTTCAGCAAGAAATCTCACGCGCGCCGCTTCCGACAGCAATTCTCCGCGGGCAAGCTTCAGAGCAACCCGCCGCTTGACCGGCTCGGACTGCTCAGCCTCATAGACCTGACCCATCCCACCTTGTCCCAGCAGCCTGATGATGCGATAGGGACCGATGTCCTCTGGAACCGATGCGCCGCTTTCATTCAGCTGACCGGCGAGATCCATCAGACCATCCAACTGCTCGCGCTGGGCGGCCAGAGTCTCGTCGAGCATGCCCTTCAACTCTTGAACGATATCCGGATCAGAGTCCTCCAGCGCGCGCAGTCTGCGCGACTGTTCCGAAGGGTCCAGATCGACCAGATCGTGAAACAGGGCTTCCAGTCGTGCGAAACGCTTACTTTCAGTCACATCAATTTCCCGCTGAATGCCCCTCATTCAGACGCGCCGCCAGCCAGCGACGGGCAAACCGCCAGTCACGCTCAGCCGTTGATGCCGAGATCTCCAGCAAGTCGGCTATCTCAGCCATGCTCGCGCCCCAAAAAACCCGTAATCCAACCAGCTCGGCCTTGCGCGGATCCAGCGCTTCAAGTTCCTCCAACGCCGCCGGCACATCGTCTCCGTCGAAGACCTCGTCCTCGGCAATCTCGGCCAGCGTCACGTTCATATGCGGCCCCCCTCTTTTTTGCGCGTTGCGCCGACGCTGGTAGTCAATTAGCGCCCGCGCCATCACTCGGGTCGCGTAACCGAAAAAGTGCCGGCGATTCTCGAACTCCACGGGCCGATCAAGAATCTTGAGGAGGGCGTCGTGAGCGAGCATCCTGGGCTCAAGGGTGAGTCCGTCCAGCCCACCACGGTTGCCGGCTGCCATTTCCCTGGCGGCAATTTGCTCCAATCGGCCCACAACCGCGTTGATCAATCGATCGTCGGCTTGAAACTCGCCCTCGGCAGCCGCGGCCAGCAGTCGAGTGATCGGTTGGTCATCCATGCAATATGCCCCACCTAGGCTCAAAGCGTCATCCACCGGACGACGTCAGCATATTCAAGTATCCCGACTGGCATCTGGAGGGTCAAGCTCTCGCAGGAAGCGGTCAATGAAAGTGAATCCCTAGACTTTTTTTGTAGACAGCCCCACGCAAGTCGAGATTTGGTTAAGCTGAACACGATTCCTCGGGGTGGCCTTTTGGCCTGAGACACTCGCTAGAACCGGGTGGACCCGTTGAACCTGATCCGGATCATGCCGGCGTAGGGACAGGAACGCGACCATCCCCCGTGCAGACCGGGTCTCCCTTTGGCTTTTTCTCAAGGAGACCTGCCCATGAAATATCCCATCCTGACTGTCAGTCTGTGGCTGATGTTTTCCTCAGCGGCCACCGCAGACGCCCAACAAGACCAAGAAAACGACGTCGCAGAAGTGAATGACCGCATGATGGTTACGGCCGATTTCCGCTCGGTCGACCTGATCGACTTAAGCGGCAGTGCTACGGTCATCGATGCCGAGACCGCGCGTCAGCGCAACGCCGCCCACCTGGAAGGCGTGCTCAATCTGGCGCCCAACGTCAATTTCTCCAGCGGCGCTTCGCGCGGGCGATTTTTCCAGATCCGCGGCATCGGGTCACGCAGCCAGTTCGTCGAGCCGTCCAACGCCTCGGTCGGGCTTGTGGTCGACGGCATCGACCTGACCG
>CAZIMY010000045.1:0-18649 GCA_964540315.1 uncultured Wenzhouxiangella sp. | reverse complement strand
TGCAGCCCGGCGTGTTGTCTCGGGGATAAAAATAGACCACGACGCGTTTGCCGCGCAGATCGGTCAGGCTGAGTTCGCCGTCGGGGGTTGCCGGAAGTGCTGGGCCGTTGAGCGTCTTGTAGGAATTTGTCATGTACTTGGGCTATCTATGGGATGAAGCGGAAGCCTAGCAGGCCGCTTGTCAGGGGACGATCGATTCAGCTGGCAGGATAGACCCGCTATCATGTCGTGGCAAGGTTGGTCTGGCTAGCGGACCGTGCTTAAGTTCTTTTTATCACCCCACGGTCTGGCTGCCGCTAGAATATCGCGCATGAAAATTAAAACACTCAAAAACCTCAGGTTTTCAGTTCTGAATGCGCCTGGCATCAGGGCCGCGATCGTCCTGGGCGTGGCAGTGGTGCTTGCAGGCTGCGCGGTCGGTCAGAACGAATCGATTTATCTGGAGGGCGCGGAGGTTGAACCGATCAGGGCCCCGGCCGGCCTGGATCAGCCACCGGTTCGTGGCACCTACCGCGTGGCAGGCTATTACCTGCCGCAAATGGCCGGGCAAAGCGAAGACCGGCCACCGCGGGTGCTTTCCAGCGCGGAGGCCGAGGCTTCCAGGTCGCGCATCCGGTTTGGTGAGCGGGGGCTTTATCTTGAGGTCGAAGACGAATTGAGCAGCGTATGGCGGCGGCTGGGGTTCAGCCTGAATCGCGGTGACATGATCGTCGAAGATGCCGACCCGAGCGAGCATCGCTACATTTTTGCCTTCGAGCCGGACCCGATCGTGGTTGAGCGCACCGGGTTCGGTCGGCTGGCTTTCTGGAAAAAGAATCAGCGCATTGACCACAGCGGGCGGTTTATGGTTGAAGTGCAAGCGGATGGCGAGCGGGCCAGCCGCGTGCTCTTGCTGGACGAAAGCGGCGACCTCATTGAGATGGCGCGGGCGGAATACGTGCTGTCAGTTCTGCGCGACCGGTTGGGTTAGCGCTCCTGGGATTGCCCTCAGCGCTCGAGTAGCTTGCGTTTGTCGGGTGCGTCTTCCCACTGCTTGGCGTCCTCAGGCGCTGGCTTCATTTCTGTGATAACCGGCCATTCTCGCGATAATTCCTCGTTGAGTGCCAAAAACTCCTGCTGATCGTCCGGCAGATCGTCTTCCGGATAAATGGCTTCAACCGGACACTCGGGCTCGCACAAGGTGCAGTCAATACATTCCTCAGGGTCGATGACCAGGAAATTCGGCCCTTCATGAAAACAGTCAACGGGGCAAACTTCTACACAATCGGTGTATTTACACTTGATGCAATTTTCTGTAACGACGAAGGTCATTGGCGTTCAAAGGTTCCGATCCAGAGTAGTGTGGTCAGAGCGTGGAGAGCATGCCCTGAAGTGTTAAACTTTCCGACTTCAAAGTTTACCAAAACGCCTTCTTGAATACCCGTTCTGTCAGTATCTCTTCTCCGACATCCGGCCCGGTCACCATCGAACGTGCCGAGCATGGCATTCAGATCCGGCACATCAGCGCCAATGCTTTGAAGGTCATCGAGCGCCTGCAGTCAGCCGGCTTCAAGGCCTATCTGGTGGGCGGCTGTATCCGCGATCTTCTGCTGGGCGCCAGGCCCAAGGACTTTGACGTCGCCACCAGCGCCACGCCTGAGGAGATTCGGGAACTGTTTCGTAACGCTCGTTTAATCGGGCGCCGTTTTCGACTGGCGCACGTGCGCTTCGGTCGGGAGATCATTGAAGTGGCCACGTTCAGAGGCCCCGGCGACGGTCAGGCGGACGAGCGCGATCGGGTCGTGGAGGATGGTCGAGTGACGCGCGACAACGTTTTCGGCAGCGAAGCAGAAGACGCAACGCGACGGGATTTCACCATCAATGCGCTGATGTATGACCCCGCCACCGAAGCGATACGCGATCACGTGGGAGGGTATCGGGATGTTCTGGAACGCCGTCTTCGATTGATCGGTGACCCGGTTACCCGCTACCGCGAAGATCCTGTGCGCCTGCTGCGCGCAGTGCGCTTTCAGGTCAAGCTCGACCTGAGCATCGAGCCGGAAACCGCCGGGCCCATCGTCACCATGGCGCCTCTGCTGGACGGCATCCCGCCGGCCCGTTTGTTCGACGAGATTCTCAAGCTCTTCATGGCAGGCCACGCCTGGCCGACCTACCAGGCTTTAGTCCGGCAGGCACTTTGGCCCCATCTTTTTCCTGGCCTTTTCGATGAGCCGGAAAACCCACCTGCGCTGGTCGAGAATGCACTAAAAAGCACCGATAAGCGGGTCGCTGAGGGTTTGCCGGTCACGCCCGCTTTTTTGTTTGCCGCCTTCCTCTGGCGGCGGGTCAGCGCCGCCGCCGAAGAACTCATCAAAGACGGGGTTTCGCCGGCCGAAGCGCTGGCGGCGGCGGGTGAAGAAGCCATTGCTGCCCAGGCTCGAAAAGTCGCCCTGCATCGACGCTTTTCGACCATCGCCAAGGAAATCTGGTGCATGCAGCCCCGCTTTCGCAAGCGACGAGGCAAGCGCGCGCTGCGCCTGATCAATGAACGTCGCTTTCGTGCTGCCTACGACTTCCTCCTGCTTCGGGTTGAAGAAGAGTCCGAATTGGCAGAGATGGCCCAGTGGTGGACGGACGTCCAAGCCGTTTCAGACGACGACAAGGCAAGCATGATCCAGTCCGCTCCCGGCGGCGCAAAACGCAAACGGCGGCCTCGTCGGCGCAAACCGGCCAGCACCCAGTGAGTCTTGCCTGGATCGGTCTGGGTGCGAATCTGGGTCGTCCAAAAAGCACCTTGGAAACGGCACTGCAAGCCCTGGAGCTTGTTCCGTCATCCCGTCTTCTGAGTGTCTCGCCTGCTTACTGGACGCCCCCGTGGGGCGTGCTTGACCAGCCGGACTTTCTCAATGCTGTGGCTTGTCTGCAGACCCAACAGCCCCCGGTTGATTTGCTGCAGTTCCTGCTGGATATCGAGCGTCATCTCGGCCGCATGCGCGATCACCCTCGCTGGGGTCCGCGCGAGATTGATCTTGACCTGCTGATGGTCGACGACCGGGTCGAAGATTCGGCAAGCTTGACTCTGCCCCATCCACGCCTGCATGAGCGCGCCTTCGTCTTGCTGCCGTTATCCGATCTGGCGCCCGCGCTTGAGGTGCCGGGGCATGGGGCGGTCAGTGACCTGCTGGAAGCTTTGCCTGAGGAGGCGCTGGACGGCATTCGCGCGGCCGGTCATTTGGCGAGCCAGTGACAGGCGTTCTGGTGATTCGGGAGACGAAGTGATCCGTCAAGCGCCCGTCAGGCGCTGCATCGCTGCTGCCAGCAAGCCCCCGGAACTCCCGGCCCGGCCCTGCGAATGGCGGCTGCGGATCCAGCCGAGCAGATTTTCCCACTCCTCCCAGTCCTGATAGGCCAGGTAGGGTGGCAGATCGGCAACCGACAACCCTCTCTCAAACGCACGCACATAGTTCATGGTGTCGCGCAGCTGACCGACCACGGGCACTCTGAAGCCATCGAGAAAACCGGTCAATTCACGATAGATGATGGTCTGAGGTCGTACCCGATTAGCGACAAGCCCCAGCGCGGTTTGACCTGAACGGACGGCTTTCATCTCTTGTAAATGACTCAAGAAACGCCAGGCGGCTCGCATGTCGACCGGGGAGGGCATGACCGGTACCAGAACGGTCTGGGCGCGCCGAATGATCTGCTCAAGCTCGGACCCGGAAAGCCCTGCCGGGGTATCGAGAATCAGTGTATCGGTGTCTTTGGGAGGCCGCGTGGCGGCATCGACAACAGCGGTGATGGCGGGATATGAATCGGGTCTTTGGGCAAGCCAGTCGGCTGATGAGCGCTGCGGATCCATGTCCGCCAGCGCAACGGAGTGACCTTCCCAGGCCAGCGCTGAGGCCAGCGCTGTGGCAATCGTGGTTTTTCCGCAGCCGCCCTTGGCATTGATGAGAGCGATGGTTCGCATGGTGGACCGCTCCTCGGCAGTCAGGGGTTTATTAATGCCTGAATTCTAGCGCTGACGCGGGTCGGGCAGGCCGCTGTGAAGCAGCCAGCTTTCAAGGTCCTCGTCATAGCGCCAGACTTCGCGATGGTCGATCACCCGCTCGTGCGCCGTATGGATGTGGTAGAGCCTGATCGCGACGGTGCGTTCCAGGCCCAGGCCATCGGCCTCGGCCATGACCCGGCGAATGCGATATTCGGTCACGCGGAACTGGCGGAGCCGGTCGACCTCCAGCGCCCTGACCGGATTCTCGGCCAGGTATTCAGGGTGCATGAAATCGATAAGTCCGTCGTATTCGCTCCACCGCACCAGGCTCTCCCAGCTGTCCATCGTTTCGGCGCGATCCCGTTCGGCAGCCCCCCCGGCGCAGGCCGACAGGAACAGCATGATGATCAATAAGACAGAGATTCGGATCAGGTCCAGCATTGAAGTCACCGAGCAGTGGAGGTCATTGTCAGCGCAGCATACCGGGCCTGCAGCGATGCTGCCACTTCGTTATCGGCGAGCACGGTTACAAGCATGTCAAGCCGGCCTTTGCCTTTCGAGCGGATGCCCTGCAGAAACGCTGCCTGGGCGGCGGAATCCGGCCAATCACAGGATGCGCTGTAAGGACCGTGCACCGGCTTGAGAAACTGGAGTTCACAGCGGCCGATGACCAGATTTGCGCTGATCTGACTTCGGCGCAGCAGTAGGCGCGGCAGCGACCATCCGGCCAGGATCATGGCGCTGGCCAGGGCGCCGCCAAACGCGCTGCCCTTGTCGTTGATGCTCGGCGCGAGTGGAAAATCCAGCCGTATGCCGGTCGCATCCAGTCGGCCTACCCGTAAATCCATCGTGTGGGCCAGCGGAATCTGGTCTCTGAGCAGAGGTTCCAGCCAGCACTGTTCGCGGTTGGTGAGACTTGAATCGGCAGAATCAGACATACCGGCATGATAACGCCGCCGCGAACGTACAATCGGAAGCCCATGTCCACCTCCAACGACCCGGCTCGTCTGCCGTTCATTGCCCGCACGCTGATGCCGCGCGAAGTCAGCGCCAATGCCACGATGGCGGTTGCCTTGGGGGCATTGGAAGGCGGGCTGATTGGTGTCATTGTCAAGACCCAGTTCGACGGCGTCGCGGCGCCAATGTGGGTGAACCTTTGCGTGGCGCTGGTCGCCGGAGCGCCTGCGTTCGCCAATATTGCCTCGCTGTGGATTTCCAGTCTTGCCGAAGGCCGTGACCGCACCAGCTGGGTGGCGGGTCTTAAGGCCTTGACCGCCTTTTTCCTGCTGGTGATGGCTATTGTTCCCATCAGTGCCGGCGGGCTGCTCCTGCTGACTGTGGCCATGCTGGCCAGTCGCTTGAGCTGGGCGGGTGTCATTACCCTGCGCGCCGCCATCTGGCGCGCCAATTTCCCGCGCCACGTGCGTGGGCAGATCACCGGAAGAATTACGGTGATCTACTCTCTGATCATTGCCCTGACGGCCGCGGCAATCGGTGGGCTGATGTCGTGGTGGCCAGAAGCCTGGCGCGCTGTATTTCCTGTAGCCGGTTTGCTGGGGCTGGTGGCTGCGGCACGCTATCGAAGGGTTCGGATCAGGCGAGGAAACCAGCTACGCCGCCAGGAATTGAGCCAGCGCGCCGTCCGTCGTGGAGGACAGCTCCGGGCCGGTCTGCAGATTTTGGCTCGCGATCGCTGGTATCGGCGCTATATGCTGACGATGTTCGCGTTCGGTAGCGGCAACCTGATGGTCATTGCCCTATTGGTGATCTTGTTGACCGAACAGTTTGGTTTCGGTCGTTTCAGCCAGGTCATGATCACGACGACCATGCCTTTGCTGACCCTGGCCGTCTTCACTCCGATCTGGGCAAGACGGCTTGATGCGGTCCATATACTGGACTACCGGGCTCGGCAGGCGTGGACTTTTGTGCTCGCGCTGGGGCTGTTCACCCTGGCTGCGGCCGCCGGCCTGCAGTGGCTGTTCTGGGTGGGCTCGCTGGCCCTGGGGGCGGCTTTCGCGGGCGGCAAGCTGGGTTGGAACCTTGGCCATAACGATTTCGCCAGCGATGACCAGTCGACCCTGTACATGGGCATCCATGTCACCCTGACCGGAATCCGGGGCCTGCTGGCGCCGCTGGCCGGAGTGCTGGTCTATCAGGCTCTTGAGTCGCGCGTGCCGGGTCTGGGTCGATGGGTGCTGGTGTTTCCGTTTGCGCTCACGCTGGGAGGCGCGGTGACCTTTGTCATCCTGGCCAGGTTGCGGCGTCAGGAGGCCGCCGCTTAACCCCGTATTTAGTGAACGTGTCAAAATCGCAGGTTATTCGTCAAGGATCTCGATTGCGCCCATGTCAAGATTTCGCCGTCTCTTCATTCATTTTTGTGTCTTCGTCGCAGCCGGGCTCGTCGGTGTGGCGGCCCCCGCTTACCTGTTGGCCGCCCCGTTTGGTGCGCTGGCAGAAGGTGAAATGCGCACGCTTGCCCGGGACTTCTCCGGTCGCATGGCCGGCACAGCGCAGGAGCGGGCCGCGGCTGAATACCTGCTGGGGCGATTGAGTACCTTCGGTTACGACCCCGTTCTCGATGAGTTTGCCGTTTCTTATCAGTTCTTTCCGCACGACGGCGAGGAGCGCCTTGAGCGTCGCGCAATTTCCCAGAACGTCGTTGCGGAAGTGCCGGGCAGCGGTGATGGTCTGATCATTGTCGGATCGCATTACGACACGTCGGTCGCGCGCAGCGCCGAGCAGGCCGCCTTGCGGGTCGGTGGTCCGGATCTTCAGGGCGTGGATGACAATGCGTCCGGGGTCGGCGTGCTGTTGGAACTCGCGCAGCGTCTGGCTGATTCCGAACCGGAGCATACGATCCGATTCATTGCTTTCGGCGCCGAGGAGGTCGGTCTTCTTGGCGCCAGACACACGGTTGCCCAGTTGTCTGATTCAGAACGCGAGCAGGTGGTGCTGATGATCAATATCGACAGCATCATCACCGGCGATCACCTCTACGTTCATGCCGGTCCGTCCACCCTCGACAGCCATCCGCACGCTGCCGGCGCCCGCGACCTGGCCAGGCGCATTGCCACCGAACTGGGTTTCGAACTCCGTATCAACCCAGGATTGAATGACGATTATCCAGAGGGTACCGGGTGCTGTTCCGACCAGGCAGCTTTTGATGAGGAGGGCATTCCGGTCATCAATATCGAGGCCACCAACTGGCGCCTAGGCGACCTTGACGGTTATCAGCAAACCGACATCAGCGATGCTTTTCCCGCGGGTGAGACGTGGCACAGCGCTGACCTGGATCATTTGGAACACCTGTCGGAACACCTGCCTTCCGAGCGCATGCGGGAGCGGCCCGAACAGCTGGTGCAGATACTGTTGTCCCTGCTGCAGGATCAGGCCGGCGGTCAGCTGTGATCGAGCTCGTCGTCGACGGATGAACACAGAAATTGTCCACTGAAACCATGCAGATTGATCTGGCCCTTCAGGGCGGTGGCGCCCACGGCGCCTTCACCTGGGGTGTTCTGGACCGGCTGCTCGAAGAAGAGAACCTTTGCATCGAAGGGGTTTCCGGAACCTCTGCGGGCGCCATGAATGCAGCATTGATGGCCTGTGGTCTGGCGCGGGGCTGCCGGACTGAGGCGCGCAAGCTGTTGCATGAATTCTGGCGGAGGACTGCCGATGCGGCGCGTTTTTCTCCGCTGCAGCGAACGCCGATCGACCGGCTGTTGGGAGACTGGACTCTGGAATACTCACCGGCGTTTTTGTGGCTGGATATGACCAGCCGCCTGATCTCGCCGTATACCTTTGGCGGTCTGGCGCAAAATCCGTTACGGAAAATTCTCAGCGACCTGATCGATTTTGATTGTCTGGCCGATGCACCCCTCAAGCTTTTCGTCACTGCGACGAACGTCGAGTCGGGGCAGGCACGCGTGTTCCGGAGTCACGAAATATCGGTGGAGGTGCTGCTGGCGTCTGCCTGCTTGCCGACGCTTTATCAGGCCATAGAGATCGACGGTGTGCCCTACTGGGATGGCGGGTATTCTGGCAACCCGACCCTGACGCCACTGGTCTGTGAATGCGCCAGCAACGACACCATCCTGGTCCAGATTAATCCGGTCATGCGTCAGGGAACGCCGCGTAGCGCCGGTGATATTGCCAACCGGGTCAATGAAATCGCGTTCAACGCACCGCTGCTGAAAGAATTGAAAATGATGGCATTGCTGCATCAGGTGATTGATCCGGGCAACACCGAGGCCCGGGCCTGGAAAGCCATGCGCTTGCACCGGATCAGCACAGAAAAAATGATCGAGTTGGGCCATGCCTCGAAACTTGTCGCAGAATGGGATTTTCTGAAAATGCTTTTTGAAACCGGGCGCGACTCGGCAAACGCCTTCCTGGCCAAAGACGGACCGAATCTCGGGGTGCGGTCAAGCCTGGATCTGAACGCGCTTCTGCATTAGGCAGCCCTGGCCAGCTTGCCCGATAATGACAATATGCCGCCGCCACACGATCCGACAACAAGCTCTGATACAAAGGCTGCCGATCTGCTTCGGGAAGAGGGGCTTTTCGTTGTCAAAATAGGCTCGTCGCTGCTGGTTGACGAGCAGAGCGAGCTTCGCCTGACCTGGTTGAAGAACCTGGCCCAGCGCTTCTCGGAACTGCCCGGCAAGATCGTACTGGTCTCTTCCGGAGCGATTGCCTGTGGGCGCAGCGCCTTGCGCCTGGCGCAGCGCCCTCGGTCGCTGGCCGAAGCTCAAGCTGCCGCGGCCATCGGCCAGATCAGTCTGGCCGGAGCGTGGGCTGAGGCCTGGAAAAGCCAGGGGCGGGTTGCAGCACAAGTCCTTCTCACGCTGGGCGATCTGGAGCAACGGCGGCGTTATTTGAATGCGCGCGCGACCCTGGAAACACTGATCGAGCATGGTGTCGTGCCGGTCGTCAACGAAAACGATACCGTGGCGACCGAGGAGATTCGTTTCGGCGACAACGACAGGCTGGCGGCGCGGGTGGCTCAGTTGGTCGGCGCAGGCACCCTGGTGTTGTTGAGTGACGTGGATGGCCTCTACACCGGTGATCCGGCGCACGATCCGAAGGCACGGCATATTCCGGTCATCGATGCGCTTACGCCGGACGTCGAGGCGATGGCAGGCGAGTTGGCGGCCACCGGACTCGGCACGGGTGGCATGAAGAGCAAACTGGCCGCTGCACGGATCGCCACGGATGCCGGGGTCAAGGTCGTGCTGGCTTCGGGCCGGGGAGATGACCCGATCGGCGCGCTCCTGGACGGCGCGGCTGCAACCGTGTTCAGCGCCGGCGCCCGGCCCCTGGTAGCCCGGAAGCGCTGGCTTCGTGGGTTACAGAATCCGCTCGGTCAACTGATGCTGGACGACGGTGCGCTGCGTGCGCTCAAAAACGGCGCCAGCCTGCTGGCTGTGGGTGTGCGGACGGTACGCGGAGACTTTCAGCGCGGCGACCTTGTCAGCCTGGTGGGTCCTGAAGGGCTGTGCGGCCAGGGTCTGTGCGCCTATGATGCCGGTGAGGCGATGGGCATTACCGGCTTGTCCAGCGAGCGTATCGCCGAGGCTTTGGATGCCGGCGGACGCGGTCCCATGGTGCACCGGGACGACCTGGTGTTGTTTTAAAAAACGAGAGCCCCTTTATCTGGACCAGCCCCATGAATCAGGATCATTCAGCACTCCTTGCAAAACTTGGCGCCGGCGCGCGACGCGCGGCGCGGTCGCTGATGGACGCCGGCGATGCCAGACGCAGCCAGGCCCTGATGATTGCCGGCGAAAGGGTCAGACAGCGGGCCGATGAAATTCTCGCGGCCAACGCGCTCGATCTTGAGGCCGGCGCGGACCAGGGGCTTTCGGCTGCCTTACTGGACCGACTTCGATTGGATGCGACTCGGCTCGAGGCTGTTGCTGCCGGGCTTGAGTCAATTGCCGGTCTGGACAGTCCGGTGGGTCGCGTGCTAGCCGACTGGACCCGCCCCAACGGACTTCGTATCCAGCGCGTCAGCGTGCCGATCGGCGTGATTGGCGTCATCTTTGAGAGTCGGCCCAACGTGACCGCCGATGCGGCCGGTTTATGCCTCAAGTCCGGTAATGCCGTGATCCTGCGGGGCGGCTCTGAGGCAGTGCACAGTAACCGCGCATTGCACGACGCCCTGTCCGAAGGACTGGTTCGCTCGGGTCTTCCTTCGTCCGCGGTTCAGCTGATGCCCACCCAGGATCGGGCTGCCGTCGGCGCCATGCTTGGGGCTCACGAGTGGCTCGACATGGTCGTCCCGCGCGGCGGTAAGGGTCTGGTGGCCAGAGTCCAGGCCGATGCCCGGGTGCCGGTTCTGGCGCATCTCGACGGCAACAATCACCTCTATGTGCACGCGGCCGCGGATGCCGACATGGCGGTCGATGTCGTACTCAACGCCAAGATGCGCCGACCCGGTATCTGCGGGGCCTTGGAAACCCTGTTGCTGGATCGCCAGCGGCTGGATCTATTGCCGAAGCTGGTCGACCGCCTGACTGAGTCGGGCTGCCAGCTACGGGTCGATCCTGACCTGTGTACGCTTGATGAGCGTCTGCGCCCGGCTGATGAGACGGATTGGGCGACGGAATATCTTGATGCGGTCCTGGCCGTGCACGTGGTTGACAGCGCCGATGAGGCACTGGCGCATATTGCCCGCTATGGCTCGGGGCATACCGACGGCATCATTACCGAAGATGACGACGCGGCTGAGCACTTTCTCTCCGGGCTGGACAGTGCGATTGCCGTTCGCAATGCGTCAACCCAGTTCGCTGACGGCGGAGAGTTTGGATTCGGGGCCGAAATTGGTATTGCTACGGGCCGTCTGCACGCACGCGGACCGGTGGGTGTCGAACAGCTGACGACATTCCAGTACCGGGTGATCGGCAACGGCCAGACCCGGCCCTGATGTTGCTCCGAATTCCCGGTCAGGCGGCCCGATCAACGCCATAGGCTTCGAGCAGAGGCTCGAGCCTGGCCTCACGGCCACGAAAAGCCTTCCAGGACTCCGCCATGGGGCGGGTTGAGCCGACCGACAGAATCTCGTTGGCCAGGTGTTCGCCGGCCTGGCGATCAAACAGGCCTTGCTCGCCGAACCACTCGAACGCGTCTCGGGCAAGCTGCTCGGCCCACAGGTAGCTGTAGTAACCGGCCGAATAGCCGCCATTGAAAAGGTGGGAGAAGCCCATGAGGAAGCGGTTGTCGTCGATCATGGGCGAAACGGCAACGCGCTCGTGAACGGCGCGGTGCACGGCGACCGGATCCTGCGCGCTGGTTGCCGAATGCAGTGCGAGGTCGCAAAGCGCGAATTCGATCTGGCGCAGCAATCCCAGCGCGCCTTGAAATTGCCGGTCGGCCCGAAGCGCATCCAGCCATTTGTGGGGCAGAGGCTCGTCCGTGTCGACGTGACGGGCGTAGCGATCCAACGCTTCAGGCGCCCACGCCCAGCCCTCGAACAACTGGCTGGGCAGCTCCACGGCGTCCCATTCCACGCCGCTGATGCCGCCGACGCCAGGCAAATCGATGCGGCTCAGCAGATGGTGCAGGCAATGCCCGAACTCATGAAAAATGGTGACCACGTCATCATGGGCGAGCAGGCTGGGTTTTCCGATCGCCGGCGGGGCGAAATTGCAGGTCAGATAGGCAACGGGCTGTTGCTCCGCGCGGCCAATTTTCATCCGCGAGCGACAGATGCCCATCCAGGCGCCACCGGCCTTGCGGGGCCGCGTATACAGGTCAAGAAACAGGCCGGCAATGATTTCGCCATTGGCTTCGACGTGGTAGTAACGCACGTCCTCATGCCAGGTATCGACGCCCTCATCAGCGACAAAACGCAGGCCGAATAATTCGCTGGCGACGGTGAACAAACCGGTGAACACGTTCTCGAGTTCAAACCACGGCTTGAGTATTTCCTGGCTGAGGCCGAGCTGCTGTTCGCGCAGTTTTTCGCCGTAATAGGCCAGATCCCACGGTGCCAGAGGCAGATCCGCGCCCAGTTCGGCCGCAAAGTCTGCCAGTTCCTGCAGTTGATGCGACGCCTGTGCTCTAGCCCGCCGGGACAGATCCAGCAGGAAGTCTTTCACCGCCTCAGGTCTGTCGGCCATGCGCTTGGTGAGCCGAAGATGGGCATAGGATGCAAATCCCAACAGCTCGGCCTGCTCCTGGCGCAGTGCCAGGATTTCCTTGATGACGGGGGTGTTGTCGAATTTCCCGGCCAGCGGGCCGACGTCCGAAGCGCGCGTGACGTAGGCGCGGTGAAATCGCTCCCTGAGGCGGCGATCATCGGCGTATGTCACCACGGCTTTGTAGGCGGGATAACTGAGGTTGGCCAGCCAGTTGGATTCACCGGCGTTTTCGGCCATGCCGGCCAGCAAATCCATCTGATCGCGCGGCAGTCCGGCCAGTTCGTCTGCATCGCTGAACTTTTCGACATAGGCTTCCGTGGCGTCAAGGATGTGATTGCCGAACTGATTGCCCAGCGAAGACAGCCGCATGTTGATGTCCGCGAAACGCTGGCGCTCAGCTTCTGGCAAATCGACGCCGCCGAGCCGAAATTCGAGCAGTTCGTGTTCAATGCAGGCGCGCAGGGCGGCCGGTTGTTGATCGAAATCAGCGCGCGCTCGCAGCTGTTTGTAGGCCGCAAAAAGCGCTTGGTTCTGGCTGCGCTCGCTGTGGAAGCGGGTGATCTTCTCAAGGCAATCCGGATAGACTTTTCGCCACTCCGGCGTCTGGGTCACGCTGTGGAGATGGGCGATGGTGGACCAGGTGGTCGACAGGTCGTTGTCGGCCAGTGTTTCGGCCTCGACAACGCTGGCGTAGTCCGCTTTTCCGGGATTGGCGGTAATCCGCGTGATGACGTCCCGGTACTGCTGCAAGCGCTGATCGATTGCTTCCACAGCGTCTCCGGGCCGGATATCGCCAAAACGGGGTAAGCCCGTGGCCAACAGCGGGTTTAGGTTGGGTTTCATGGTTTCCATCGGGTTCAGGCGGTGCGCAGCCGTTCGGGGGCTTCAGCCAGCTCTTCGAGCAGGTCCTCCATTTTTTCGAAGGCCATGGCCAGGTCTTCGGCCTCGGGCAGCAGCGTAATTCGAAAGTACTGTCGCTCGGGAATATTGAAACTGGAGCCGGGCACGATGAGGATATGTTTGTTTTCCAGCAGTTCGGCAGCAAATCGGTGGTCATCAAAGTCAGGCAAGGCTTCTCGTCTGACCTCGGGAAATGCATACAGGGCACCCATCGGCTTGGCGAGATCGAAAAAACGGCTCTTGCTGCAGGCATCAATCACCGCCTGGCGTGAATCGTGCAACCTGCCGCCGGGTGCCACCAGGTCTGCGATCGACTGGTAGCCGCCCAGCGCCGTTTGCACGGCCCATTGTCCTGGTACGTTGGCCGACAGCCGAAGCGCGGCGAGTTTCTCAACCGCCAGCCGATAGTCCCCCGCGCGGTCCAGCGCACCGGTAAAGACAGCCCACCCGACCCGCCAGCCGCAGGCACGGTAGACCTTGGACAGCCCGCCGAAACTTACACACAGCGTTTGACTGGCCAGCGGCGCCATGGGCACAAAGCGGGCTTCGTCGAAGCAGATCGAGTCATAAATCTCGTCGCTGAAGATGATCAGGTCATGCTCGGCGGCAAGGTCGGCCAGTTCACGCAGGACCGACTCCGGGTATACCGCGCCGGTCGGATTGTTGGGGTTGATGACGACCAGCGCGCGGGTCTTTGGGCCGATCATTCCGCGGATTTTTTCAACGTCTGGCAAAAACCCGTTGGCGGCCGGGCAGGGGTAGTGCTGGGCCCGCCCGCCGTTGAGAACGACCGCGGCCGTCCACAGCGGATAATCAGGCGCAGGAATGAGCACTTCGTCGCCGGGTTCCAGCAGGGAACGAAGGACGAGGTCAACCAGTTCCGAGACGCCGTTGCCGATCATGACCTGGTCGTAGCGCGTGTCGGTGAGACCGCGGGACTGGAACTGCATGGCGACGGCTTCGCGGGCCGGGAAGATGCCGGTTTGCGGTCCGTAGGCCTCGCTGTATTTCAGGTTTCGCACCACCGCACGCCGCATGGTCTCGGGCGTGCGCAGACCGAAGGCACCGGGGTTGCCAATGTTCAAATGCAGGATGTCGTGCCCCTGCTGCTCGAGTTCGCGGGCTCGTCGGGCCAGTTCGCCGCGAATCTCGTAGCGAACGTCGCTGACTCTGCTGGCCACTTTGAATGGTTCTTTCATGCTCGACATCGGTATTTACGGGACGACCCTGACGGTTTGAAGGGTATCGCAGAATCGCGCACTGCTCCACAGTAGTTGGCAATCGAGGGTTGATTCAGCCCAGGCTTGACCCGACAATAATGAATCAGGACCACTTCAATCCGGATTTGAAATTCATAATGACTCTTGATCCCGCGCTGAAAGAACGAATCGAACAACAGATTGCTTCCAATGACGTCGTGCTTTATATGAAAGGCACGCCGAAAATGCCGCAGTGCGGCTTCTCTGCCAAGACCGCTGGGATGCTCGACACCCTGCTGGGCCCCAATTTTTCTGCTTTCAATGTTTTGGAAGACGAGGCAATTCGGGAGGGGATCAAGGTCTACGGTGACTGGCCGACCATCCCGCAGTTGTACGTCAAGGGTGAACTGCTGGGTGGCTGTGACATCGTCACCGAAATGTTCAACGCCGGCGAGCTGCACGAAATGCTCGGTCTGGAAAAGCCCGATCGCACCCCGCCCGAGATCGAGATTACCGAGAAGGCAGCGGTCAAGATCCGCGAATTTCTGGCCGGCTATCCAGGTCAATGCCTGCATTTCTCGATCGCTTCAGACTGGGACGCCAATTTCAATATCGGGCCTCGCGAGGGTCACGAGATTGCGACAGAAGCTGCCGGAATTACCATCGTGATGGACCTGGCCTCGGCCCAGCGCGCCAAGGGCGCGAAGATCGACTGGGTTGAAACCGTACAAGGCGAAGGCCTGAAGCTGGACCTTCCCGGCGCCCCCCCGCCGGTCAGGCAGATGACGCCCGCTGAGCTTCAGAACAAGATCAATGCCGGCGAACGCGTCATGGTCGTTGACACCCGCTCAGAGGGCGACCGTAATGCCCATCCGCTGGATTTCGCCCGGCCCCTCGACGCCGGCCTGATGGCTGAGCTCAAGCAAGCAGATCCAAATCTGCCGCTGGTTTTTGTCTGCAACGTGGGCGTTTCCAGTCAGGCGGTTGCCGAGCACTACCGAAAGCAGGGATTCGCCGAGGTCTACAATCTAGAGGGTGGCGTCCAGGCCATGCTGAACTGATTTGAGGTCTCAGCCGAGGTTGAACTCGGCCACCGCAGGTGCATGGTCGGACGGCCGTTCAAGCCGGCGCGGTTCCTTGTCGATGTAGCTGGTGGTGCATTGATCCTTCAATGCATCTGAGCACAGCACCAGATCAATTCTCAGTCCCAGCCCGCGCCGGAACATGGCGGCGCGGTAATCCCACCAGGAGTACACGGCTTCCGGCTGGTCGAAAAGCCGGAAGCTGTCGTGCAGCCCAAGGTCAAGCATGCGTTTCAGAGCCTCGCGTTCGGGTGTAGAGCACAGGATCTTCTCGTGCCAGGCCTCCGGGTCGTATACATCGCGGTCATCAGGCGCGATGTTGAAGTCGCCCATCACCACCAGTTTGTCGTGGCGGCTCTTTTCGGCTTCAATCCAGCGGGTCACCGCGTTCAGCCAGGCGAGCTTGTACTCGAACTTCTCGCTGCCCACTTCCTGTCCGTTCACCACGTAGAGGTTGATGACCCGCACCTCGTTGACCGTGCTGGCAATGACGCGTTTCTGTACGTCATCAAAGTCGGGAATTGCGCTGATTGGATCGGCTTGCGCCCCGCTAGAGATCAGCGCTACCCCGTTATAGGTAGGCTGGCCTGAAAAAGTGACCTGGTAGCCCAGTTCCCGGAAAGCCTCGATCGGGAACTTGTCGTCGGTCAACTTGGTCTCCTGCAGACCGAGTACTTCGGGTCGCTGGTGATCAAGCCAGTCAAGGACCTGCGGCAGGCGAACCTTTAGAGAGTTGACGTTCCAGCTGGCGATTTTCATGGTTGAGACCAAAGACAACAATTGCAGGTTGCACAGGGTAGCGTGAATCGCGGTCTGTTACGCGTCATTCCAATCACTCCTCTTCGTCATTCCAACCATAGTCAAAAGTGATTTCTTCGTCCGTGGCAATGGAACGAATGGCATACAAGTCCTCGCCCCACCAGTCCGCGTTCGGTTCGTCGTCGTGGTTGAGAAAGCGCATCTCGTTGTTGCCGTCGATGCCTTCCCAGCGCCCGCGCTTTTCGTTCCAAAGCCAGAGAACGTGCATCCCGTTGGTTTGGGTGCGTTTGCCCGTGTAAGTGCCGATATATTCGTCGACATCGATTGGAACCCGCGCAAACAAGCCGCGGCCATGAATCGGTGACTCGGCAACGTAGGCCAGCGGGTTGTCGTCGAAACGCCCGCGCGTGTTTTTCTTTTTTGCCTTCATGTCTTTAGTTCAGCAAGAGTCAGGGTCGACAGATCCGAAAATTTCTCGCGCAGAGAACGCTCGACATCACGCGCAGTTCCTGCATCCAGCGGATAAATATGTTTCAGAAAGCCATTTTCGACAACTGACCAGGCGATCAGGCCGATGTCTTCGTCGATATGCCGGGCAGCCCCGTCGGGCGCATGAGTTGGACCAACGGTGGAGATGATCAGTCGGCCGTCCCGTTCGATGCGGTCGCCATCCGTCGGGCGGGGCTGCCACTGCAGGCCATGAGAGCCACACAAAGCGGTGAGGGTGCGCAGGGCACGTTGCCACAGACGATAGGCTTCTTCGTCAGCGTTTTCGAGCGATCCGAAGTCGCGAAATTCGACCGACAGCACCTGCTCGTCGGGGCGCCATTGCGCCTTCAAGCCTGCGGCCAATTCGAATTCCAAGGCTTGGTTCGGCGAGAGCAGGGCGTGCTCAACCACCGGCCAGAAACTGCCGAATCCGGCGGCGTCCATTTGGACATGCTGCAGTGCCAGCAGATCGGTGGCTGTCAGCAATTGGCCGTGGACCGAATCAAGGCCCAGCGAATCATGGAGCAGCGCGCGCGCGGGTGGGTCGATGCTGCCGCGCTCGAACAGTTCGCGCTCCAACTCAGCTTCAAGATCCGGGCCGGCGACAGGATCGGTAATCAGTAATATGGGGATCGCGACAAACTGGCTTTGCAGCAGATCATCAGGCGGACTAAGACGTCGGTCCGGGAGTCGGCCCTGGTGCGAACCGATGGCCAGCAGCTGCGGCGCCAGGCCTTGCTCGCGGATAAGCGGTGCCGCCGCGTCGAAAAGCGCTTGCCAAACCGGAAGGCCGGGGCGAAGCAGCTGGCCTGGTTCAAAAACACTGCCCGACAGCACGAACATTGACTGATCAGCGTCGGCAACCGTGCGGGCCAGATCGGCAGCCAGCGCTGCAGCCAGCTGCTCGGCCTGCGAGCGGCTGAGCGTGCGGGTCGCGACCGACTGAGCAGGAATCTCGAATCCTGCAGCCAGGCGGATATCATGGACAGGATTGGTCAAAACGGACTCATGGTTGTTGTGAAAAGACAGGAACAGGAAAATCCGCTGAAAATCCGTTGGCGCGAATCAGATTTTGCGGGTCTGTCCAGCGACGAGCTGTACGCCATTCTAGCGGCCCGGGTCGCGGTTTTTGTCGTCGAGCAGGACTGCCCCTATCCGGAATTGGACGGGCTTGACCAGAGCGCCCATCACCTGTGGGCTACAGACCCGGCCGGGCAGATTGCCGCCTACGCAAGAATTACCGCACCCGGAACGCGTTTTGACGAGCCGTCGATTGGTCGCGTTATCACCGCTTCGACGTGTCGGGGTACCGGACTCGGGCGAAAACTGATGATCCGTGCGGTCGAGTACGCGCAGCGTTTGTATCCTGGCGCAAGCCTGCGCATATCAGCCCAGCAGCATCTGGAAAATTTCTATGAGCAGCTGGCGTTCCGATTTGTCCGCGGGCCGTACGACGAGGACGGCATTCCACACATCGAGATGCTGAGATCAGAACAGTGAAAACGGCGAGCGGCGTCCCCGGCTGCCGCTAACACCCCGCCGCCGCCGCCGCATGCGAGCCAGCAGCGCGTGTTCCCGAGCTTTCAGAAAGTCACTGCGATTGAGTTCGTCCGGGTCCACGCCACGGCGCTTGGCCTCAGAGGCTCGGTAGGCTGAAAAATCAATGTATGCATCCATTTCGGGCTTGAGTTCACGGCACAGCAGCTCGACCATGATGGCATCGTCCAGATAGCCCACGCCGGGAACATCATCCGGGATCAGATCATCGGGCGCGTTGAAATAAGCAAGCGCTGCCAGCACGCGGCCGCGGCCAACGTCCTGCATGCCCCAGCCTTCGTCTTCAAGCATGTCGGTGAGAATGCTGATCTGGTTCAGACGATCTCGGATGTAGTCGGCGGTGACGTTCTCATTGACTTCATCAAGCAGATCCCTAGCGCCCTTGATAATGATCTCGTCGTCGAGTTCGCGCGAGCTTTCCATTGCAGCACGGGCTCGCGTGCGGAAATGTTCCAGGTCTTTTTCGGTGAAATCCAGAGTGATGCGCAGGCTCATGGTGGTTTCTCTCGAATCAAGGGCGATATTTGTAAGGGCTAGACTAGGTGTTCACCT
>CAZIMY010000044.1:0-18862 GCA_964540315.1 uncultured Wenzhouxiangella sp. | reverse complement strand
CTGAATGAGCATCCCGATGTCGTCATCGCTGATGACGGTCTTCAGCATCGCGGCCTGTCGCGCAGCTTCGAGATTGCCCTGGTCGATGCCGGGCGAGGCTTTGGCAACGGACTGCTGCTGCCAGCCGGGCCGCTTCGGCAGCCGCTGGCGCGAATGGATGAAGTGGATGCCGTTGTTTACCGTTTGCCTGGGGCCGCTCCTCGAAATGCCGAAACTGGGCAAAAACTGGTCTTTCATCTTCAGCCCAGCGCCTTGCGTCGTCTTGCCAACGGCGAGCGCTTGGCTGTTGATGCGCTTGACGGCAAGGATGTGAGCGCTGTTTGCGGGATTGCCAATCCCGTGCAGTTCAAGCAGACGCTGGAGTCAATCGGTCAGCAGGTTTCTCTGCGCGCTTTCCCGGATCATCATGGCTTCACCTTCGAAGATCTGGACAATCTCCCGGAGCCTATCGTCATGACCACAAAAGACGCTGTAAAAATTGACCCCTTGCGGGCTGTTGGTCGCGAAGTGTTTGTCCTCGAGGTCACTGCCGTCTTGCCGGAGAAGCTGCTGAAGATCGTGATCGAACATGTGCAACAATTTCAAGGATGACCGAAGCGTTTCACGTCCTGATACCTGCTCGCCTGGGATCGACCCGGCTACCGGACAAGCCCCTGGTTGATCTTGGCGGCCGCAGCCTCGTCGTTCGGGTGCTCGAAAAAGCCCGGGCGGCTGGAGCTCGGAGCGTGCACGTGGCGACCGACAGCGACCAAGTTGCTTCCAGCGTTCGTGCGGCGGGCGGTGAGGTCATCATGACGCGATCGGATCATCAATCCGGCACGGATCGTCTGGTCGAGGCCGTGGGGGCGTTAGGGCTTGGCGCCAGCGAGGTTGTCGTCAATCTCCAGGGTGATGAACCACTGATGCCGGTTTCTGCCATCCGTAGAGTGGTGGACGTTCTGACCCGCGATTCGCAGGCGCATATTGCGACCTTGTGGGAAACCATTGAGGATGAATCTCAATGGCGCGATCCCAACGTGGTCAAGCTGGTCCTGGATGGGCGTGACCGGGCGCTGTATTTCTCGCGCGCGCCCATTCCCTGGCCGCGCGGCAGGCCTTTCCAGCGCGGTGGCGCCCTTCGGCATGTAGGATTGTATGCCTATCGCTGCAGCGCTTTGGAGGCTTGGCCCCAGCTGCAGCCCAGCCGGCTGGAGTCTCTCGAATCGCTGGAACAGCTAAGAGCATTGAACGCCGGCTGGATTATTGCCTGCGCATCGGCACCAGAGCCTATACCGCCGGGCATTGATACCGAGGATGACCTGGAGCGAGTCCGCATCAGTCATTTCAGTTCCACGGAAACGCCATGAAAAAGATTCTCTTCGTTTGTCTCGGCAATATCTGCCGCAGCCCAACCGCGAAGGCTGTGTTTGACCACAAACTTCAGCAAGCGGGAATCGCACTGGAAACCGACTCGGCGGGCACGGGTGACTGGCATATTGGCCATCCCCCCGATCCACGGTCCCAGGCCTTCGCCTTGCAGTGGGGCGTGGACATGAGTGATCAAGCCGCGCGTCAGGTGTGCAAGGAGGATTTTTTTCGTTTCGACCGAATCTACGCCATGGATCGTTCTAATCTGGCCGAACTCTTGGACAGAGCCCCGCAACACGCCTCGGCGCGCATTGAGCTGATGATGAGCCTCGCTCCGGAATACGGGATCGATGAGGTGCCGGACCCGTATTACGGCGGTGACGATGGTTTTCAGCGCGTGATCGACATGCTGGATACGGCAGCAGATCGGCTGATCGCGGAGCTACAAAGTCGCGGACGATGACCGATTTCGACGGCACCGCTTTTGCCCGCAGCCTGAGCACCGGGCCCGGTGTGTATCTCATGAAAGACGGGCAGGGCAAGGTGCTTTATGTCGGCAAGGCCCGCAACCTGCGGCGCCGCGTCAGCAGCTATTTCGATCGGCGGGACAAGGGCTCTCGAATCAACTTGATGGTTCGCAAGGCGGCGGCCATGGAAGTCAGCCTGACTCGAACCGAAGCCGAGGCTCTGCTGCTGGAAAATGAGTGGATCAAGGCCTTCAAGCCGAGATTCAATATCAATCTGCGTGACGACAAGAGTTATCCCTGGATCCGCCTGGATACCTCGCAGCGATTTCCGAGAATCGCTTTTTACCGTGGCAGCCGCAAAGGACCTGGGGAATATTTCGGACCCTATTCCAGCGCCGGCGCTGTCCGCGAGTCACTCAATGAGATTTACCGCCTCTTCGGTCTCCGCCAGTGCCGCGACAGCGTTTTCTCAAATCGCAGCCGGCCTTGCCTGCAGTATCAGATTGGACGTTGTTCAGCACCCTGCGTAGGTTATGTTTCGCCTGAAGACTATGCCCGCGATGTCGATGCTGCCCGGCGCCTGCTCAAGGGCGAGGACGCGGCCGTGATCGAATATCTGGCCGAGCGAATGCGCCAGGCCAGTGGCGCGCTTGAATTCGAGAAGGCCGCCAAGCTGCGCGATCATATTCAGTCGCTGCAGCGCGTTCGCTCCAGTCAATATGTGGCTGGCGGCACCGAGAGCCTGGATGTCCTGGCCCTATTCCTGAAATCGGGCCAGGCGGCGGTTCAGGTGGTCGAATTCCGACAGGGGCGAAACACCGGCGGACGCTGTTTTTTTCCGGGCAATCTGCACGAGGAACTGGATGAGGGTGAGGTCATCGCGGCCTTCATCGGGCAGTATTACGCCGAGCGTCTCCCGCCTGCAGAAATCCTGGTTTCACACGCGCCGGCCGAAGCCTCGCTGTGGAGCGAAGCGCTGGGCCGGAAGCGGTCGGGAAAGGTATCGTTGAAATGGCGACTGAGAGGGCAGCGCGCCCAGTGGGTCAAGCTGGCTGCCACCAACGCGGAGGACGCCCTGCGCCGTCGACAGGCCGAACGTGATCAAGTGGGGCGAGGTCTTGAGGCCCTTGCTGAGCTTATTGATCTCGATGGGCCGCCCCAGCGCATCGAATGTTTTGACATCAGCCATATTTCCGGCAGCGAAACCGTGGGCGCCTGCGTTGTATTCGGGCCGGGCGGTGCGATGAAAAAACACTACAGGCACTACAACATTCGCGACGTTGAACCCGGCGACGATTATGCCGCCATGGATCAGGCTTTGACGCGTCGGTATCGACGGTCGCTGGAGCAGTCAGAGATCCTGCCCGACCTTATCCTCGTCGACGGCGGCAAGGGTCAGTTGAGCAGAGCCCGGCACGCGCTTGCAGAGCTTGGGCTGGATGCCATCCGCCTGGTTGGTGTGGCCAAGGGCGCTGCGCGCAAGGCGGGTCATGAGCGCCTGATTGTCGGCGACCGCGAAGTCGTGCCGGGTCCCTACCATGCGGCGTCTCACCTGATACAGCAGATTCGTGATGAGGCGCACAGATTCGCAGTCGAGGGCCATCGCCGGCGACGTCAGAAACGGGCGCAAGGTTCGCCGCTTGAGCAGATTCCGGGCGTTGGCCCGGCCCGCCGGCAAAAGCTGCTCAGTCATTTTGGCGGCCTGCAGGGCCTGAGCAAGGCCGGCGCGGAAGAGTTAATGAAGGTGCCCGGGATACACCGCGCGCTGGCCGAGAGAATCGTTGCGCACTTGCACGCTCAGCCAATCTAGACCAGAGGCCTGACGAGCGGACGAAAGTGCGGGATAATCCGATGGCCGGAACAGGATTTCCACGAAGTGCAGCTGACCATCCCAACGATTTTGACCTTGCTGAGGATTCTGATGATTCCTGTACTGGTCATCGTGTTTTATCTGCCGGTGGCCTGGGCCAATCTGGCGGCGCTGTTGATTTTCATCGCCGCAGCCCTGACCGACTGGCTGGATGGCTGGATTGCGCGTCGCTTTGGCATGATGAGCGCCTTTGGTGCTTTCCTGGACCCGGTTGCCGATAAGCTGATGGTTGCCGTGGCCCTGATTCTCATCGTTCAGCGAAATCCGGAGCTGCTGGTGGCGCTTTCGGCGGCCGTTATCATCGGGCGCGAGATCACCGTTTCGGCGCTGCGGGAATGGATGGCGGCGCTGGGAGAAGGTGCACGCGTCAAAGTCGCCTGGACCGGCAAGGTCAAGACGATCTTACAGATGGTCGCCATTGGATTTTTGCTCTACGCGGAAGAGTTGATCGGCCTGCCAACCCTGGAAATCGGCGTCTGGCTTCTGGTGGTGGCCGCTTTCCTGACCATTCTTTCCATGATCAGTTACCTGCGCGCTGCCTGGCCGGCAGTGCAGCAACAGCGATAACCACAGATATTCCCAATGCCCAAAAACTCTGCCCGGAAAAAAGCACAGCAGGCTAACCAAGTCGACCGTCATATTCTTTACGAAGAGAGCGTCCAAGACCCGGAAACCGAGCTGGAATTTGTCTCAGATACCTTTCAGGCATTGGTTGGTCGTCCGCTAAAGAAAATTCGCGAAGATTTTTGCGGGACGGGCAACACGGCCTGCCACTGGGTCGGGATGGATGAAAGCCACCGTGCTATTGGCGTCGATCTGGATCCGGACGTTCTGGATTGGGGGCGGCGTCATCATGTTGCTGCTCTGAAAGCTGGCGCACGGGATCGCGTAGAACTGATTGAAAGCAATGTGCTGGAGGTCGAAACCGGTCCGGTAGATGCCATTCTGGCGATGAACTTCAGTTACTACCTGTTCACCCGCCGGGACCTCTTGCGCGCTTACTTCGAACGGGCCAGGATGGGCTTGTCCGAAGATGGGGTCTTGTTTCTCGACGCATTTGGCGGTTATGACGCTCACCGTGAAATCGAGGAGCGTACCGAGTACGACGAATTCACCTACGTCTGGGATCAGGCCAGCTTTGATCCGATTCATCACCACATGACCTGTCGCATTCATTTCGAGTTCCCCGATGGGTCGGAGCTGAAGAACGCTTTTGAGTACCACTGGCGGCTCTGGACGCTGCCGGAAATCCGGGAGATCCTGATTGAGGCGGGATTTGAGAAGGCCACCGTTTATTGGGAAGGAACGGATCAGGAAACCGGTGAGGGCGATGGTGAATACTCGCCGTCCGAGATCGGAGACGCCGATGCCGGCTGGATTGCCTACATCGTGGCAGAAAAATCCTCATCGCAATCAAGCATCAGGGAGAACAAATGAGCACACACCGTATCGAACGCGACAGCATGGGCGAGCTACAGGTCCCTGAGCACGCGCTTTGGGGAGCCCAGACCCAGCGAGCCGTCGAGAACTTTCCGGTCAGTCACCAACGCATGCCCGCAGCATTCATTCGTGCCCTGGGATTGATCAAGTCAGCCTGCGCCCAAGCCAACCAGGAGCTCGGCCTGCTTGATCCGGCCCGAGCCGCTGCCATTCATTCCGCGGCAGCGCGGGTGGCAGCTAACGAGCTCGACGATCAATTTCCGGTGGATGTCTACCAGACAGGATCTGGCACAAGTTCCAATATGAACGCCAACGAAGTCATCGCTCGCCTGGCTGATCCGGATGGCGCCTTGGGTATTCACCCCAACGATCACGTCAACATGGGCCAAAGCTCGAACGACGTGATTCCGACCGCGATTCAGGTCAGCGCTTGTCTGCTTACGGCCACTAAACTGCTACCGGCCATTGATCACATACACGGTGTCCTGCTTGAGCGCGCCGGTGAGCTTTCCGAAGTGGCCAAAACCGGGCGGACGCACTTGATGGATGCCATGCCGGTAACCCTCGGGCAAGAACTGGAAGCCTGGGCCGCGCAAATGGACAGCGCGCGCTCTCGAATCCGCGATGCGTTGGTCCGTGTCCGGCGATTGCCGCAGGGCGGCACTGCCGTAGGCACCGGCATCAACGCGCACCCCGAGTTCGGTCAGCACGTGGCGAAGGCACTGACAGCCTCCGCGGGCTTTGAATTCGTTTCCGCTGACAACAAGTTCGAAGGGATTGGCAGCCAGGATGCAGCGGTTGAACTATCCGGTCAGCTCAAGGCACTGGCGGTGTCTTTGATGAAAATGGCCAATGACCTGCGCTGGATGAATTCGGGCCCGCTGGCCGGGCTTGGTGAGATCGAACTGCAGGCGCTTCAGCCCGGCAGCTCGATCATGCCCGGCAAGGTCAATCCGGTCATTCCGGAGGCAGCCTGCATGGTGGCAGCGCGCGTGATCGGCAATGACACGACCATCACCGTCGCCGGTCAGTCGGGAAACTTCCAGCTCAACGTGATGCTGCCGGTGGTGGCTGCGTCCCTGCTCGAAAGCATCGGGATTCTGGGTAATGTCATCGGCCTGATGGCTGACAAAGCCATTGCCACTTTCACCGTTCGACACGAGGAACTGCAGGGCGCTCTGAGTCGCAATCCGATCCTGGTGACCGCGCTTAATTCAGTGATTGGATACGAAAAGGGCGCAGCGGCGGCAAAACAGGCGTATCGAGAAGGGCGTCCCATCATTGATGTAGCGCTTGAGATCAGCGATCTGTCTCGCGAGGAGCTCGAAAAGTTGCTCGATCCGCTCAAGCTGACCCGCGGCGGGCTGTAGGCTTCTGAGCGTCGATTTGCCTGGTGCGCTGGCGACCGCCTCAGGAAAAATCGAGCCCGTACATTACGGCTTCGGGTTTGCAGCGACTTAAGGCAGAGTTGACTGGGCTCTGGCCGGCGCGGCGAGAAGTTGTCGCGGCCCTAAGCGCGGCCGCAGCCGAGGGCGATCGTTCGGAAAACGCCGAGTACATCTATCGTAAAAAACAGCTGCGTGAGATGGATCGGCGCATTCGCTATCTGCAAAAACGACTCGACGAGCTCAAGCCTGTCAGCGATCCTCCCGCTGACTGCAGTCGGGTGTATTTCGGTGCCCGGGTCAAAGCCGAGGATGAAGACGGGCTGATCAATAACTACCAGATTGTCGGTGCCGACGAGATTGGTGAAAATCCAGAAAACATTTCAGTCGACTCACCTGTTGCGCGCGCGCTGCTGGGTCGTTCAATCGGTGACGAGGTCATGGTGTCCGTGCCAGACGGTGATCGATGCCTAAACATTGTTGCAGTCGACTATCGCTACGAATCCAGCCATCGGGACCAATGAAGCCTTGCGCTTTTTGTGAGTCAATTGCTCTTGAAAACGAGGGTAAGAGTTAATACTTACTTCCCTGAGGGCGCCGAAAGGGTCCTCGCCGGATCCGGCCTGATTGGCAGGCGGATCGCATTCAACTCAACTTATTGCTTCCTACGGAGGATAAGCACATGACGAACTTTGATCTCACACCCCTGTACCGCACCGCAATTGGTTTCGACCGTCTTGCGGACATGATCTCCAATGCCTCGCGCGTTGAATCCGGCGGCTATCCGCCCTACAACATCGAGTCTTTGGGCGAAGATCGTTATCGGATCACCATGGCAGTGGCTGGTTTCGCTGAAAGCGAGCTTGATATCGTGACCGAGCGGAACACGCTCACCGTGTCGGGCAGCAAGGCGGAAAGTGACGATGCCAGCGAAGGAGAACTCCTTTATCGCGGTATTGCCACCCGATCATTTGAGCGGAGATTCCAGCTGGCCGACCACGTCGAGGTTCACGGTGCCGGGCTTGAAAATGGCCTGCTGCACATCGAGCTGAAGCGTGAATTGCCCGAGCAAATGAAGCCACGCAAGATCGAAATTGGCAACAACCGCGTGATTGGCAGCGAAAAGACGGTCAAGGCCGCCTGATCACTCCAGTCGGCATCCGATAGGCTGACGCTACAGGGGCACCCATTCCCGGGTGCCCCTTTTTTTGTTGGATAATCGCTTGATGTCATCTGATTCGACCGCCTCTCCAGTCTTCAGTCTGTATCCAATCTGGCGATGGTTTGGTTTCTTGCCCCTCGCCGCACTGGCCACCGTGGTCGCCGCAATAATGGCGATTCCGGTCGCTTTGTTTTCACCACGCGCGGCTAACCTCTACATCGCCGTGCCGTGGGCAAGAGTCCTGACGCTCCTTACTCCGGCACGCGTTGTTATCGAAGGTGCTGAGAACATTCAGCCGGGGCAGTCATACGTGGTCGTTGCCAATCATCAGAGCCAGTTTGATATACCCCTGATTTATGGCTATTCCGGACTGGACCTGCGCTGGGTGATGAAATCACAGCTTAAATATATTCCGTTCGTGGCTGCCGGCTGCCGTGCGATCGGACACATTTTTATCGATCGTTCCAGTCCGGAGAAAGCCCGCGATGCCATCAACCAGGCGGTGGGCAGGCTGGAGCCCGGAACCGGTATTCTTTTTTTTGCCGAAGGCACTCGGAGCCGCAACGGGTCCTTGTTGCCGTTCAAGAAAGGTGCTTTCCGGGTCGCAGTTGATCGACAGATGCCTGTTTTGCCGATGACTGTTACCGGCACCCGTGACGTTCTGCCCGCAGGGACTTTCAAGCTGCGACCTGGGACGGTACGCTTGCAGATCCACCCGCCCATCTCCGCGGACGGTGGGCTAACGAACAGCGTCGAAGGGTTGCAAGCGAGCGTTCGCCATCAAATTGCATCGGCATTACCGGGCTGAGTATCGGATGCAATTGCGCGTTCCCGATCCCCGGTACACGAGTTCACCCAAGGCCAAGACTAGCTTCATCCTTGCAGTCAAGCTGGCGCTGGCTTTCGTGGCTGCTGTCTGGATTACGTTCGGCCTTCAACTGCTTATCGGTCCGGAAATGACTCACCTGGGTTTGCGGCCGCGCGATCTCGATGGCTTGCTGGGATTGTTGACAACGCCTCTGCTGCACGGCAGCTTTCCTCACCTGCTTTCCAATACGGTGCCGCTGTTTGTGGGCGCGGTCGCAATACTCTTTTTGTATCCGAACTCCAGCCTGCGCGTTTTGCCCGTTCTCTACATAGGCTCGGCCGCGCTGGCCTGGGTGTTTGCTCGCCCCAGCGTTCATGTTGGGGCCAGTGGTCTGGTGTACGGCATTCTGACCTACGTGTTCCTGGCCGGCATGCTCCGACGTGACCTGCGTTCGGTGGGCGTGTCTCTGATGATCTGGTTTTTTTATGGGTCCATGGTTTGGGGCGTGCTGCCGCTGGAAGAACGCACAAGTTGGGAGCTGCACGCCAGCGGTCTGTTTCTGGGCGCACTGATGGCCTGGTTCTATCGGCGTTGGGACCTTGCGCCGGTCAAGAGGTATGACTGGGAGTTCGACGAAGACGATCACGATGACGACCCATCGATCAAAAAGCGTGACTGGCCGGGCTTGCACTAGGGGTCAAATGCATGTTGCTTAGGCGGACCTTTGGTGTTTTATTGGCGACAGCCGTTCTGGTCGTGTTGCTGGGCTTTTTTCTGCCCCGGACCACGGTGGTTGAGCGCTCCCTGGTGATCGATCAACCGCTGAATGAGCTCTTTGAGGTTCTTCAGGACCTGCGTCATTTCCCGCACTGGGCCCCGTGGCTGGAGCAGGTCCCGGAAGACAACTACCGTTTCGAGGGGCCCGAAAGTGGGGTCGGGGCCACTTTGGTCTGGAGCGATCAGGCTGGCGGCGGTCGATTGTGGATCACCGATGTTGTGCCGGGCCTGGCCATTGATTTGCAGATGGAACTCGGAGAAACACAATCGGCCACTTATTTTCGCGTCGAGCCCCTCTCGACTGACGGGCAGCGCGTGACCTGGGGACTGCAGGTCGAGGCGCGGGCGTACGATCTTGTTGGCCGCTACATGAGTTTGATCCTTCCCGGACTGGTTGGCCCGGAATTTGACCGGGGCCTCGCAAGACTCGCCGACTATCTCAACGACCCGCTTGCAGAAAACCTCGGGTCGGACGATCACTTCTCAGGGCGCTGAAGGTGTTTCCGCCAGCTGCGTGGCGCTGATGGAAAGCTTTTCAAAGCGCCCGTTCCAGCTGCCGATCAAGTCTTTTCTCGCGGTGCCTTGTGCAAGCACTCCCCGAAACTGATCTCCGTCAAGCAGTCGCACTCCCAGACGTTCCAGGTGCGGGTTCCAGATCTGGCAGTCGGCCAATAGAAAGTCCCATGCCTCAAGGGCTTCCATCAGCGCCAGCAGGGCTGCCTTGGAGGCGTCGCGATGACGATGGAACTTTGACTCGGCAAAGAAAATCTTGCCGATTGCGAGCCCGTACAGACCACCCACCAATTCGTTGTCCTTCGTAACCTCCACGCTGTGCGCATGACCGGAATCATTGAGCCTGATAAAGGCCTCGCGCATCTGGCGGTTAATCCAGGTCCCTGACTGTCCGTCGCGCGGCCCGGCGCAAGCGTCGATAACCGCTGGAAAATCCGCGTCCATGCTGAATTTGAAATTGAAGCGACGTAGGGATTTTCGAAACGAACGGCTCACGTGAAAATGTCCGGGCAGCATGACCGCCCTTGGTGTGGGTGACCACCAGAGAATGGGCTCAGTTTCGTACCACGGGAAAATACCTTTTTGGTATGCGGCCAAAATTCGTTCAGGTCGCAGGTCTCCTCCCCAGGCGAGCAGACCGTCCGGATGAGAGACGGCCGAAGGATCCGGGAATGGTGATTGCGGATCGGAAGAAAGTCGGCTAATCGGGTATCGAGGCATTGGCCTGATCAGGCAAACGGCACCAGAGAGTCGAGGTGCTCTCCATACTGTATCAAGGCGGCCGCTTCGTGGTTGAGATAGCGTGCAATGGCCTGGCGCATCCCCGGATGTCGGATGTAGTGGAATGAGCGGGTTGTTGTTGGCACAAAGCCGCGCTTGATCTTGTGTTCGCCCTGGGCTCCGGGTTCAAACGCCGTCAGGCCGCGCCGAATGCAGAACTCAATGCCCTGGTAATAGCAGGCCTCGAAATGGACGTCCTTGCAATCGATTAGGCTGCCCCAGTAACGTCCGTAGAGGCGATCTCCGTCGTGCCAGAAAATCGCTGCCGCCAGGGGCTCTGCGTCGCGTGCGGCAATGCAGACCTGAAATCTGTCGCCGAATCGCCTGGCGGTCTCGGCGAAAAACACCCTGTTCAGGCTGGGTAGATTGCCGTAAAGCTGGAAAGTCGTGGTGTAGCAGTTGCTGATCAGATCAAGCTCTTGCTCACTGAGTTCATCCCCGCCTTTCCAGGACAGGCTCCAACCCGCCTCCGCTACCTTGCGCCGCTCGGCGCGAATATTCTTGCGCGCTTTGCGCTTGAAACGATCGAGGAAATCATCGAAATCGCGGTAGCTTTCGTTGCGCCAGTGGAATTGCCAATCGAAGCGCTCCAGCCAACCGGACGAGCGGAGGATGTCGGCGTCGTGCGGCAAGCAGAAGTTGACGCCGGCAGAAGACAGTCTCCAGCGTTGAACGGCCTCAACAATCTGATCAACCAGGGCTTCTGCGGCACTTGGATTGCTTTCTGCCCCCAGAAGCCGGGGACCGGTGACCGGTGACAAGGGCGCAGCCACCAGGAGCTTGGGATACCAATTCAGACCGGCCTGGTGGGCCGCCCGAGCCCATGCCCAGTCAAACACGAACTCTCCGTGTGAATGGTGTTTGATCCATCCGGGAGCGGCCGCGAGAAGCCTTCCAGACTCTCGTTGGCTAAGAAAACAGGGCTCCCAGCCAGAGTTTTCGCCGACGCAGCCGGCTGTTGCAAGACCGTGCAGAAAGTCCCAGTGGACAAATGGGCCGGTGTTGGCGGTGAGAGCCTGCCAGGCATCGCGCTCCGGCAGCTCCCGCCAGAGCTTGAGCTGGGGTGCTTCAGGAGGTTGGGTCGTCAAGGAACTTTTCAGCATCCAGGGCGGCCATGCAGCCGAAGCCTGCCGAGGTGATCGCCTGACGATAAACGTGGTCGGCCACGTCGCCGGCTGCAAATACGCCCGGCACGCTGGTTGAAGTGGACATACCTTCCAGACCGCTTTTTATCTGGATGTAACCGTCTTTCATATCGAGCTGCTCTGAGAAAATTTTGGTGTTCGGATCATGACCAATGGCGATGAAAACCGCATCAACAGGCAGCTCACGGCTGGTGCCCTCCGAGACATGGCGAAGACGCATGCCTACAACGCCGTCTTCGTCGCCAATGACCTCGTCGAGCACGTGATCCCAGCAGATTTCGACACGGCCTTCTTCAACCCTTTTCAAAAGGCGCTCTTGCAGTATTTTTTCAGCCCGAAGTTCGTCGCGTCTGTGGACCAGCGTGACCTTGCTGGCAATGTTGGCCAGGTAGAGCGCCTCTTCTACAGCGGTGTTCCCACCGCCGATCACAGCGACCGGTTTGTCACGATAGAAGAAACCGTCACAGGTTGCGCAGGCTGATACCCCGCGCCCGAGCAACGCCTGCTCAGATTCCAGCCCCAAATAGCGCGCGGATGCCCCGGTGGCAATGATCAGTGCATCACAGGTGTAAACGCCGCTGTCTCCTTCGAGACGAAAGGGGCGAACGGACAGGTCGGCGCTGTGGATGTGATCAAAAATCATTTCCGTGTTGAACGCTTCTGCGTGTGCGCTCATCCGCTGCATCAGCTCAGGACCCTGCAAGTCGGGGTAGTCACCCGGCCAGTTCTCCACGTCGGTGGTGGTCATCAATTGCCCACCTTGCTGGATGCCGGTGATGATGGCCGGCTCGAGGTTTGCTCGGGCCGCGTAAACCGCTGCAGTGTAGCCGGCGGGACCGGAACCGAGGATGAGCAGGCGAATGTGGCGGGGGTCGGACATGTATACTTCTCCAGGTCAATAGAGATCGGAAATTCAAGCGCAAAAGTCGGGTCTATGAGACGCGTTTGCAACCGGTTTGTTGCGATCTCACTAAGATAACAGCGGTCGGGCGGCGACTTGTGTCAGAAAAGCATCGCGACATGGCACGCGCGCCGTATTGAATACCTGGAAAACCACGGAGGGTGGCATGCGGATCGGGGTACCCACAGAAATCAAGACGCTGGAAGGCAGAGTCGGTCTGGTGCCGGCAGCCTGCGGTGATCTTGTCCGGGCGGGGCACGAGGTGTTTTTGCAGTCTGATGCGGGCGTGAAAAGTGGCTTTGCTGACGACGATTTCGAGCGCGTTGGTGTCCGGATCGTTCCGGATGCAGCCGCGTTGTATGAACGTGCCGAACTGGTTGTCAAAGTCAAAGAACCTATCGCCGGCGATCTTGACCATCTGCGCGCCGATCATTTGCTGTTTTGTTACCTTCACCTGGCGGCAGAGCCTGAACTGACTCGTCGCCTGCTTGAAATTGGCCTGACCGGGGTAGCCTTCGAAACAGTCGAGGCTGATGACGGTTCTTTGCCGCTGTTGGCACCGATGAGCAATATAGCCGGCCGCATCGGTGTGCAGGTGGGCACCCATCTACTGCATCAGCCCCAGGGGGGGCGCGGCATTTTGCTGGGTGGTCTCCCGGCTGCTGATCGCGGGCACGTGCTGGTCCTTGGGGCAGGTGCGGCTGGCGGAAATGCAGCGCGTCTGGCTGCAGCATCAGGCGCTCGAGTGACGGTGTTTGACAAGCGTCAGGATCGACTGGCCGAAATGATGTCCATTGGCCCCAACGTTTCCGCGCTTTATCCCTATGCGGAAACGGTCGGCGAGTTTGTCGCGAAAGCCGACATGGTGATCGGTGCGGTTCTCGTAACCGGTGCCCGTGCACCCCACGTGGTGAGTCGGGAAATGATTGCCTCCATGGCCGATGGCAGTGTTGTTGTCGACATCTCGGTTGATCAGGGAGGGTGCTTCGAAACGACTCGTCCGACAAGCTACGCAGATCCCACCTACTCAGTCGATGGAGTGATTCATTTTGCCGTGACCAACATGCCAGGCGCCGTGCCCCGGACATCAAGCCAGGCGCTGTCAGCCGCTATTTTGCCCTTTGTCCAGCGCATGGCCAGACCTGACTGGATGGAGTCTGCTGCTTTGGCGCGTGGCGTCAATGTGCGCGGCGGTGAAGTCGTCCATCAGGCCCTCTGCTGAAGGCGTGGCGGGGCAGGAACAAGGGCGCATCAGGTAGTCTCCGGCATGCCGAAAAAGGCCAGTAAAACTTCAGTGCCCGATGATTCTCGACATGGCGCGATGACCCGGCGAATCTCAGAGGCTTCTTTTCTGCTGATTCTGGTCATCGCGCTGTATCTGTTGCTGACCCTGATCAGCCATGACCCTTCTGATCCGGGCTGGTCACGGGCCGCTGCGCATTCTGATGTTTCAAATCTCGGCGGACGACTGGGTGCCTGGCTTTCGGACATGTTCCTGTTTCTGTTCGGATACATGGCCTATGCGGCACCCATTCTGATTTTGGTAATGGGACTGCGCCTGCTTCGGGAGCGCACGGAGCCGGCGGGTCTGGTCGAGTGGGCCGTGCGCGCGGGCGGCGTGCTGCTGATCGTGATTACGGGTTGTGTCCTGTTGGCCCTGCAAACGCGCGGTAGTTTGCCGCAGGCCGGCGGTGTGCTCGGCGACCTGCTGGCCGACCCGCTCACCTCGGTGCTCGGATTGACTGGATCGGCGCTGATTCATCTGGCTCTTTTTCTCGCCGGTACAACACTGCTGACCGGTTTGTCGTGGATCGCCGTTGTCGACAAAACCGGTTACTGGGCGCTGACGGCGGTTGAGTGGTCAGGTCATCAGATCGGGCGCTTGCGTGAGTGGTGGCACGGGCGAAAGGCCCGGGCGGTCCGAGAAGAGGTCCGCAAGAAAGACACGATCAAGCGTCAGGGCAGGGCAGAAGTCAAGATCGAGCCCCAGGTCGAGCCCCAGGTCTCGAAAAGGGAAGATATTCGCCAGCGCCAGCAACCGCTGTTTAAGAATCTGCCGGAAGGTGGGTTGCCGCCGCTAGAGTTACTCGATGAGTCGGGAGTCCAGCGGGCCGGTTACTCTGAAGAAACGCTTAAGGCGATGAGTCGCCAGGTCGAGCTAAAGCTCGCTGATTTCGGCGTTGAGGCTGAAGTCGTGGCGGTGCATCCGGGCCCGGTCATCACCCGGTTCGAATTGCAGCCTGCGCCCGGCGTCAAGGGCGCCCAGGTTTCCAACCTGGCCAAGGATCTGGCCCGGGCGTTGAGCGTGATCTCGGTTCGAGTGGTTGATGTGATCCCCGGCAAGAGCGTCATCGGCCTGGAGATACCGAACCAGAATCGGGAAATAGTCCACTTGCGCGAGATCCTTTCGGCAGAAAGCTATACCAAGGCGTCCTCGCCGCTGACACTGGGTATGGGCAAGAGCATTTCAGGCAAACCTCTGACAGCGGATATTTCCCGCATGCCCCACCTCCTCGTTGCCGGCACTACGGGCTCCGGAAAGTCGGTCGCCATCAACGCCATGATTCTGAGCCTGTTGTACAAGGCTTCTCCGGATCAGGTCCGACTGATCATGGTTGATCCGAAAATGCTCGAGCTGTCGGTCTACGAAGGCATCGGACACCTGCTAACGCCGGTCGTCACCGACATGAAAGAGGCTGCCAATGCCCTGCGCTGGTGCGTGGCTGAAATGGAGCGACGTTACCGTCTGATGGCAGCGCTAGGCGTGCGCAACCTGGCGGGCTACAACCGCAAGGTTCAAGAAGCCATTCAAAAGAACAGCCCCATTCCCGATCCGATGGTGCCGGCCGAGGCGCTTGCGCCAGGTGAGCAGCCGCCAACGCTCGAGCGGCTGCCATTTATCGTTGTTGTCGTGGATGAGTTTGCCGACATGATGATGATCGTCGGCAAAAAGGTGGAGCAGCTGATTGCCCGCCTGGCCCAGAAGGCCCGGGCCTCCGGCATCCATCTGATTCTGGCTACTCAGCGACCATCAGTGGACGTCATTACCGGACTGATCAAGGCCAATATTCCAACCCGAATGGCATTTCAGGTTTCGTCACGGATCGATTCGCGTACGATTCTCGACCAGCAGGGCGCCGAGCAGTTGCTGGGTCACGGCGACATGCTCTACCTGCCGCCCGGATCGGGTTTGCCGGAGCGTATTCACGGGGCCTTTGTGGATGACCATGAGGTACATGCCGTGGTCAACTGGCTCAAACAGCAAGGTGAGCCTGATTATCTTGAAGAGGTGCTTGCTGAAACCCAGACCACTAGTGACGGCCAGACCATCGGCGCCAACGGTCTTCCTGAGGGCGGTTCGAGCGACTCCGATGATGAACTTTACGACAAGGCCGTTGCCTATGTGCTTGAAAGTCGTCGCGCTTCGATCTCGAGCGTCCAGCGCCAGTTGCGGGTCGGCTACAACCGCGCCGCCCGCCTCATTGAAGAAATGGAGGCCCAGGGCGTCGTGAGTGCACCTGAACACAACGGTCAGCGGGAAGTGCTGGCGCCGGCACCACCGCGCGATTAGTCCAGACTCAACCAAAGGATCCTCGATATGCTCCGTGTGCTGTTGGTCATGCTGTTGCTTGTGCCGGGACTGACAAAGGCAGACGCTCAGGCCCATCTTGAGGCGTTTGCAGAAGGGTTGGACACGCTGGCCGGTGACTTCCGCCAGGTGGTTTTCGACAGCGACGGCTTCGCCCTGGAAGAGTCTGCCGGACAGCTGTTCTTTCAGGCCCCAGACCGGTTTCGCTGGGATTACGCGGAACCCTTTCCCCAGCAACTGGTTGCCGACGGCGAGCGGATGTGGCATTACGACGAAGGTCTGGAGCAGGTGACTGTCCGAGAGCAACCCGATGCGGGCGAGTCAGCGCTGCTGGTTCTGACCAGACCCGACTTATTGGAACGCTTCTATTCGATAAAACCCTCGGGTATGCCTGACGAGCTGCATTTCGTGCCGCTCGATGATCAGGCGGGTTTTGAGCACGCCAGTCTGCGTTTTGTGGGTGGTCGGCCTGCCGCCTTGGAGTTCATCGACCGGGTGGTCGGCCAGATCACCTTGATCGAACTCAAGGATCTGGTGCGCAACCCTGAGCTGGACCCGGTATTGTTTCAATTTGTTCCGCCGCCAGGGGTGGACGTGCTCGAGGGTTATTGATCTTTGGTACGTCGAACGGTCCCGGGAAAGGGTCCGCTCAAAGCCGAAAACTTGTCTTGTGCCCTCGATGGTTCAGCACTGCCATGATCTCCCTGTCCCGGCGGCAATGGGGAAGGCGCAGTCCAGACAGGGAAAAACATGAGGTACGGGTTCGGACTGGGCTCTCTCTCGGGGCTTTGCGGCCTCGTATGTCCCGGGTAAAGTGGCTCTTGCGCCCGGATGCGAGCTCTGCGCTGATCGATGAAAGCCTGGTTCTCGGTCATTCGAGCGATCAGGTCGGGTGGGGCACCGACGATGCTCAGGCGTTGGCTGGGCTCGTACTGACGCTGTGACTGGCCGCAGGGTTGATCGCTGAAAATAATGCTGCCATCGGGCGCGTCGCAGCGGTAAATGATGTCCGCCGTGGCTGACGGGCTGGCCAAGCCGGTCGCAAGCAGCCCGATGGTTGACCAGACAAGGGCAACAACGTTTAATTGAAGGGCCGGGGAGATTCTCACGCGCCGTCCGGACGGTGGAACAATCTTCGCAGGCGCGCTTGCAGATTATCGGCGTTAACAACGATGATGAACACCTTTCGCAGGAGACCCTCCGGGCATTCGAGAGGCTGAACGCCATGCCATGAATTCCCCTGTCGCTGGAAGAGCAGCGACCGGTTCCCCATGGCATCGGCGACCCAGGAGCGATCGAAGTCTTCAAATTCCGGTGCGCTGCTGCGTGAAAAACGGCCGCCGTCGTCAAGGATGACCGTCTGGCCGCCCCAGTCGCGATCCCACTCGTCTTCGGTATTGAAGTAGAAGATGTGCGAGCCGAGTTTTCGTTTCGCGTCGCAGTGCGGGGAAACGGACGCGCCGCGGGGGGCGTAATGCCAGTGGTAACTCAGCGTGAAACGGGTGGTGGCGAACAGTCTGGCGAGCCAGTTTTGGTAAATGGGTCCATTGAGCTCAGCTATGAACTGATGCCATGCTGGATGCAGATCAAGATCGGCGCGATACTCCAGGGAATAACGGTCGTGGGGCCTTTGTCCATGGGCGCGCTTGCGGCCAAAACTCGCTTTCATTTGCCCGGTATCGGGCAGGTTTTGACGGAGCAGCTCAAACCCTTGCTTGGTCAGCAAACCTTCGGGATTCAGCCATGGGTAGGGATGGGCTTGACGAAAAGAGTCGGTCGCCACCGCATTGAGGCTCTCGACATCAAGAACGGTCGTTTCATTGCTCATGGGCGTGTGCAGTTTTGTTATCCGGCGCTTGCCGGGTTAGTTGAATGCTGAGCCGCTGGGCTGCCTGCTCCACAATGGGTTCGATCTCGGAACTGTGCGAAGAGCGGAAAGTGGTTGGAACGGGTTGTCCGAACGGCGCGGCGATGCCTTGGGTGTAGAGCTCGGCGTGCAATTGCTTCATGTCCCTCGGTGGCAGAATCCAGCCGCGCTCCAGCGCTCTTGCACAAAGATAGGTCTGGCCCTGTTGAGGACGAATGCTGCCGCGACGATTGAATCTCGGACGGATCGCGCGCTGTCCCACTTCGCGGCAGAACCTGCTCCAGATCTTGTCCGATTTCTCTTCCATCGGCCAGATGAGAAAGCTTTTTTCCCGGCTTGCAGCATCGGCGAGCATGGATTCGCTTTCGCCGGTCACAATCAGGAGGTCTGCCCGCTCGAGCGCCAGCGCATAGGGATTCGCGGGATCGTCCGGCCGCCAGCGGTAAAGCGCATCATCCGGCCCCAGGCCGGATTGTAGGGCGTCGGTAATCGCTGCGCTACGTCGACTGCACACCACCAGCAGCCTGGCGTTGTGGTGTTTGGCAAACTCGGAAGCCTTGACGCCCAGGGTTCGCGCTTGCTCTGGTTCGAGGCAATGCGATCGAGAGTTTCCCCCCACCAGCACCGCGATTTTATGTTTGGCTTGCAGCCAGGCATCCCAGGGCTTGCTGTGCGCGACCGGCGTGCTTTGGCCTGCGTTCAGCGGCAGCCGTGTCAGCAGTCGGTTCGGGTGCGGGGGTAATCCGAAGTGGCGGCACAGAACCAGAACGCTGCCGGAGTTTTCGGCAGGGCCGGCTTTGCGTCCGCTCAG